>CAZGIZ010000011.1:0-50362 GCA_964526655.1 uncultured Desulfobacteraceae bacterium
AAAACAATCCCGAACACTCAGAGACTACTCGGAATTTTCGTATACGGAAACTTTGACAAAACATGAGTTCCGGGCAAGAAGTCCAACCACCTGAGGCGTTCATCTTTGAAACCATACCTATCATTACCATCATAAAATTGTCTCACAATTTTATATAACGCAGCTCAACGCTGCTCTGAAAAGAGGAGGTAATCAATAATTATGACTGCCATAGGTTATTGCCGAGTAAGTACAGAGGATCAGGCAAAAGAAGGCGTCTCTTTGGACAATCAGAAATCGAAGATACTGGCATACTGCCAGTTAAAGGACTGAGGGTTGTCAATTTGGCGTGGAGTACTGAATTCTCAATATGTGGCTGCTGTTATTGGTCCCCCTTCGTCAAGACTACGGCGGACAGACTTCGCCCTTTCTATGAAAATGGATTTTTTATGCGGTGAATTCACCTACTGACTCTTTCGATTATAAATGCAGGCCTGCCGGACGAAGCCTTGGCGAAGTCTGGTATCAGCGCCAAAAACTTGAAGAGACCTGGCGTTCAAAGGGTTCTCAGACTGGCTCGTAAAAAACAAGTCGATGCCGTGGTGGTCTATAAACTGGACAGGATATTCCGCTCCACAGTGGATGCACTGGAAACAACCAAGATGTTCGATAAATGGGGAGTGTCCTTTCAAAAAAGTGGCGTGATGATATCTCATGCGACCACATCGCATTGAGCTATTTTATCCTGAAAAATTGAACCTGTGGGGATTATGCAGCGGCGCCGTATTTGATGACCTCTAATTCTGAGGCAGCATCCACATTTTCGATAATCTTTTCTACTGTTGCCAAAACATTATCATCTAATAAATACTCACTGCAATTTTCGCACTGATAAACCGGCAATGCCTTCATGATGACAATAGTTGAATTGTTTGCCTTGAATGGGAGGTCCGTAATAATCGCCTGCATTTTGGAACCGCATACTTGACACTTCATTTTGATCTCATGGAAATAATGAAATTATTCTACAAGTGGAGAATGCCACAACCAATAACGAAAGATACCTAATTGTTGTGAAGCTTCTTAGAACGTCCGGTTGATCGTTTTGTCAGGCGTTGTGTAGAGCGAGTTAGTTCAAGCAGGGATCTCAATGCATCATTGACCGCCGCCGAGTTGGTAAATGCCTTGGCAATATCGGGCTCAAGGACAATCACATTAGCACCCTCCTCTAAAAGCCGTTTGAAATACTTGCCGCGAATAGCTTTAGAGTAATCAAAGGTGTATTCTGCGCGTAAATCCTCTGAAGTATCCATTGATTTATTTTTCATGTCTTCTCCTTTCCAGTGCTGTTGCAGGACGTGCACTGATAATTCGGACGGCATTCCTACTTTCTGTATGAGAAACAACAAATAACTTTCCGTGAGATGAAAAGCCTATAGTTATAAATCTATGCTCGTTTATAGAATGATCCGGATCATCGAAGGTCGCCGATAAAGGATCATAGAAAACGGTTACCGCTTCGTCAAAGGAAACCCCGTGCTTTTTAATATTTCGTTTTTCTTTATCCCTGTCCCATTCAAACTGCATAAAGTTAAGCCATATTTATTAGGTTGCTAAATTGGTGTAATCCTTGAAGTAAATCTATTCTAATATAAATATTTTTTATGTTGATAGTATAAGAGAAATATATGGCTCGGGCAAGAAGAAAACCCGGAGAAATTGGGGCATGAGTACCCAAAAGAAAGCCTGCCAATGAAGCTCCCCACCGCCCCGACGAGCGGGATTTCCGCTTCGCTACAACAAGCCGCATGGTATTCCGGCGAAGGCGAATAAAGAGCCATATCGCTTATTACGACGATTAAACCGCCCCGCGTATCGGTCAAAACCAATGAGCGTTTGCATGAGCAGGATTTGGAGATATTTGGTCTACTCTAATCTTTTTGATTGTGTCACGTGACACATTTTTCATTTTCATATCCTTGATCGAGAGATATAGCATACATTGGAATACAGTGAATGTCCCATCTTTCAATAGCACGCTTGCATTGACGATTTAAAAATGCAATGTTGCGGTAACGGGCCGGGCATGTCCAAGGCAGGAATATCCTTTATACCGATAGCCCATGCATACCGACAGAATTTTTCAACGCCGTTGTATGCCCGGTCCTTCTCCATCGCTTGGTTCGGCAGTCTGCTTCATATGTCGAAGGTTGACAACTTGCTGCTCTCCTTCATGCTTTTTTGCCCTCAAATGGGCAACCAACGCCTTCACATCGCAACCATGTTCATTTGAGATGGCGTCTTTTATCTGCCAGAGTTCCTTTATGATTTCATCAGCCATTATCATATCCTCCCATAAGTTCTTGAGGTGTACATATTTCAGGATATTCATAGCTATTTTCCATGCAAGCCCTTCGAATTATTGGCTTTGCTTCAGCGTTGTCAATATGGCGGTAATTCCAAGTGAGGAGATAATCAATCCCGTGCGCGGCTGACAAGGCAACATGAAGGGAATCGCCTATGCTTTTTGTGGAATCGCTCCTTCACGAATAAGCACTTCAGAAAATTCCAGTACCTCTTCAGTTATTGCGAGAAGTGGAATGCCAGCTAAAGCTTTGAGTCTTCGGGCAGCCGCTAAATCATCGCCTCTTCCGGCCTATTCAATCACGAGGTCAGATGCGAATAGGTCGAACCGGCCTCGTTGTTTGTCCCACCAATCAATGGTCGCTTTTTGCCAAGCGGCAGCCAATAAGTTGCTGGATAATCGAGCCGTTAGGTATGATATGATCGACGTCTCAATATAGACAGTTTTTTTATCCATATGCATCAGCTTTCCATCCTAGAACTTAACCTCAATGCCGAACTAATGAGTAGCGGGAATTAATTCTCGTTTATTGGCCCCTTTCATGGGTCACCAAGAAGCAAAGGATTAAATTTTAAACCTTGCCATTCTTTATACTGGCTTGCCATATTATTATCTCGTTACCTATTAAATCTTGCCTATTATTGCATAACTAAACAATAATTTCAATAAATTACTTTCTAATAAAGAAATATTCAATATTTTCCTATCCTGGAAGAAAATATTAGAGATGCCTATCATTTGATGATCCAAGATATGCCGGATTCCGGCTTTTGCCGGGATGACATATCGTAAATGTGATGAAAATAATCCCTGTAAATCCTGTTATCCTGTCTAAAAGAGAGCCCAAAAAGAGCCCACAAATAAAAAAGACCTACCCCCAGAATTGGTGTAAGTCTTTGAATTATCTTTTTAATTTTGGTAGCGGGGGCCGGATTCGAACCAGCGACCTTCGGGTTATGAGCCCGACGAGCTACCTGACTGCTCCACCCCGCGACAAATAAGCAAGAATATATAACATTGAAACTTCCCATAGTCAATGAAATTTGCCTGGAAAAGAAAAAAAAGGATATTCGATAACTATTAGGGTGAATTTAAGGTTTCAGCCGGGGAGCTGGATGATAAAGGTGGATCCCTTCCCCGGGTTGCTGATGGCCCAGATGTCCCCGTTGTGGGCCTCGATCAGCTTATAGGAGATGGAGAGGCCCAGGCCCGACCCGCTCTCCCTGGTGGTGTAGAAGGGCTCGAATATGCGCTGGATCTGATCATTAGGTATTCCTACTCCCTCGTCATTGATCCTGATCTCAATGCCCCTGGGTATCTTTTCCGTTGAGATGGATATGGTACCTCCCTCCTGCATGGCCTCCAGGCCGTTGGATATGATATTTATAAAGACCTGCTTCAGCTTGTCAGGGTCGCAGTTAATCTCGCATAACTCTTTAGACAGCATCTTTTTAAAAAAATACCTTTCATCCGGCCAGACCCCGGTCATGATCTTGACCACATCCTGTATGACCGAATTTATATCGGCCGGTCTCTTCACCAGCTTGTATCCCTTGGTAAAATCACCCAGGTCGGCGACCAGCCTCTCCAGTCTCATGACCTCCTCGATGACCATATCGATCTTGTGGAGGTCCTTTTCATCATCCAGTTTGGCCCTTATCTGGTTGGTAACCCCGCCGATAATCATCAGGGGATTTCTGATCTCGTGGGCCACATGGGCCACGGCCTGCCCCACGGCGGCGAGGCGCTCGGACTGGAGCATCCTGTTTTCCAGCTTCTGCTGTTCCGTGACGTCCCTGATTATGGCCGTGAAGGTGATTTTCCCGGCCATCTCGAGAAAGGACAGGCTCAGGGTAATGGGGAACTTTTCCCCATCCTTTCTAAGCCCCGTGATGGAAAGGGTGTTGCCTATTATACCCAATTCCCCTTCCTCAAGGAACCGCTTTATTCTTTTATAATCTTCCCCGTACCCGGGAGATATCAGGACCTTGAGGCCCTCCCCCATTATCTCGTGGCTCGAATACCCGAATATCCTCTGGGCCGCGTTATTGAAGAGTATGATCCTGTGATCCTCGTCAATGCTTATGATCGCGTCGATAGCCGTATCCAGTATGGCCTTGAATCTCTTTTCCGACCTCTGGAGCTTCATGATCAGGTGCCTGTACTCGGTCACGTCCCGGGTGATCTCGAGGAAATATTTTACCTCCTCGCCCCCTGTCTTCAACGGATAGATGATTATGATGAATTCCTTTGTGTCACCCCTTTCATCCCTGTAGGAATGGGTCATTTCCACTGTCTCATTAATATTTCCGGCCCGCTTTACAGGGCAGAATCCGCCCTCTGAGTTACAGGGGGTCCAGGGCCGTTCCATCAACTCATAACATCTTTTGCCCAGCACATCCTTTTTCATCAGACCACACCGGTCTAAAAAGGCTTTGTTCGCGTCATTGATTCTGAAATCCTGACCGATCACCATGATTTCTTCGCTGATGCCGTCGAACAGGGATTCCATAAATAGGTTGCCGGTCTTCAGGGCCCTTATCTCGCGGTTTTTTTTGGCCAGTCTCTTCTTAATTCTCTGGATTTCATCCAGGAGGTCTTTTCGCTCTCTGGTCTCCATGTTCATGCCCCCTCGCCCGGTGTGAAAAAGATGTATTGAGCGGCAAGGACATCAAACATCTCATGGGTTCCCTCCCTTATGAGATCATAGAGCCCTTTCATGGTTTCGGCCCTGTATAATCCGCCTCTGTATTTTTCCAGGTCAAAAAATCGGCCGTCCAGGGGCAAGAGGACCTGGTCCATATGCCCGTACCAGTTCACATCCAGGACCTTCTTGAGGGAGGTGATTCTCTTGTATATGTCCCTTATGAGATCCGTCCTCAAAAGTGGATTGACCTGATTGATCATGCAGTCTATAAGCCCGGCCAGGTAATAGACCGCCCTCATCTTCTCCCGGTCCTGCCTGAAACCGTATATGCCCTGGATTGTATGGGCCATCCCTCCCATCAGGACAAAGTGGGGGGGGAGGTTTTGAGGATTCTCCTGGCCCTTAAAAAGCCGTTCCCCGGAGGACTTGGGCATCTGTATGAAAAACCTGCTCTTCCAGCCGGCCCGCCGGAACTCCCAGGGCGCGGCCGTGATCAGGTCTCCGGGTCCTTCATTTGCTCTCTTCCTGAATGTGATGATCTCGGCCATTGATTACTCAAAAATGCTGCTCTTCCCTGAACAAAGAAAAAAGAACATCCAAAGAATCGAGATTGGATGAGAGGTTCATATGAAATGCAGGCCTCAGGGTCTCGGGTGATATTTTTCGTGGATCTGTTTCAGCCTCTCCCTGCTTACGTGGGTGTAGATCTGGGTCGTTGATATATCCGCGTGGCCCAGCATAACCTGCACGGATCTGAGATCAGCCCCCCCCTCAAGGAGATGACTTGCAAATGAGTGCCTCAACCTGTGGGGGGTGATCCTCTTTTTTATCCCGGCCACAATACCATATTTCTTGATAATTTTCCAGAATCCCTGCCTGGATATGCCCCCTCCCCTGCTGTTCAGGAAGAGATAGGCCGAATTCCTGCCCTTTAAGAGCCCTGCCCGGCCCTCTGAGATGTAGGATTTCAAGGCCTCCAGGGCCTTTCCTCCCATGGGCACGATCCTTTCCTTTGATCCCTTTCCCAGGGTCCGTACATAGCCCGCCTCCAGGTTGAGATTATTGAGACGCAGCCCCACCAGTTCCGAGACCCTCAGGCCCGTAGCGTAGAGGAGCTCCAGCATGGCCCTGTCTCTCTGACCCATGTTTTTTTCAGGATCGGGCTGGGAAAGGAGGCGATCCACCTCATCCCTCGTCAGGATCTCCGGGAGCCGCCTGGGCAGCTTCATTGTTTCAAGGAGCCTGGCCGGGCTCTCTTTGATCTTCCCGTCGGAGATGAGAAACCTGAAGAACATCTTCAGGGCTGAGAGATTCCTGGCAATGCTCTTGCTTGACAGGGAGCCCTTCAGGGAGCCTATGTATTGGATGATATGATCCCTTGTGGCCTCCGGCGGGGAGACATGCCTCTGATAAAGAAATTCGAAAAACCGCGTCAGATCCCGGCTGTAGGCCTGGATCGTGTTATCCGCGAGACCCCTTTCCACCCTCAGGTGGTTGATGAACTGATCCGCCAGGAGATCAGCCCGCTCATTTTCCGGTTTCAAGGGCATGTATCAACCTGATTATATAATGTAAGGCAGACAATGTCGTCTCCCCAGGGTGGTATCGGAAAAATTAGGGTATAGGGTTTAAGGTAAAAAGGAAAGGAATATCCGTAAACCGCACACCCTGGACCTTAAACCTCTCTTATCTCCGATCCGGCCCAGGAGACCTTTATATCCAATGGACCTTCTCTATGCCTTTTGACGAGGTCAAAAATCATAGAAATGGTTATCCTTTGTCAGAATCCTGGGGCCCTTCTCTTCAATGACCACCATCTCCTCAAGCCTGACGCCCCCCTTTCCGGGGATATAGATCCCGGGTTCCACGGTCACAACCATCCCCTCCTCGAGTATCACCGGCTTTTTAGGACCCAGCCTCGGGGGCTCATGGGTCGCAAGGCCGACACCGTGCCCTAAGGAATGGCCGAAATAGTCCCCGAAACCCGCCTTCCTGATGACCTCCCTTGCCACTGAATCGGGCCTGGTGCTCTCAGCGCCCGGCAGGATGTGTTCGAGGGCCCTGAGCTGGGCCTCCCTGACCGTCCTGTAGATCTTCCTGAACAGGGGCCCCGGCCTCTCCAGGAAGATGGTCCTGGTCATGTCGCAGCAGTAGCCCTTGAGCCTGACACCCACGTCCATCACGATGGGCTCTTTCGGCCTGATCCGCCTCTCGGTGGGCACGGCATGGGGGAGTGCCCCGTTGGGACCGGAGGCCACAATGGGGGGAAAGGCCATTTCCTCGGCCCCCGCCTCCCTGGCCAGGGATTCGATCTCCAGGGCGATCTCCTTCTCCTTCCGGCCAGGCCGGAGCCCTTCAGCGACCCGGCCCAGGACCATGGACATCATATCCGCGGAGGCCTCCATGGCCTTTATCTCCTGCCGGTCCTTGACCTCTCTCATCCTCTCCACAAGCCTGCTTGTGGGGCTGAGACGCACGGGAGAGGAAAGTCCTTTTAATTTTTTTATCAGCCGTCGATGCCGGCCCCAGGTAAGATAGTCTTCCTCAAAACCCAGCTTCCTGGTCCTGAGCCGGGCCAGCAGCCCGGGAAGCTCCTCGACAAGATCTTTTTCCAGCGTAACCACCTCAAATTCGACGGCCTCTCTTTGGGCCTCGAGGGTATATCTCGAATCGGTTATTAATATCGCCCTCTTCCTGTTTATCAGGAGAGATCCTGATGAATCGTCCGGTTGCAGGTCAGAGGCCCTGAAGCCGGAGATGTACCTCCTGTTTTCCGGCTGGGTAACCCACAGGGTGTCCGGGGAACTGCCCGTGAGCCCGTTTCTCAGGGCAGCGAGTCGTCTCTTGAAAGGGGATGTCTTCATCTCTTTGGCCTCCATTCGATGGTCAGGAACCGTCTATCCGGTTGTAAATAATTGATAAATGGGAATTAGTCAAGGTTTGTTGACATATCCCTCAACAGTTGCTACTACATTTCGTCTTGAAGATTTTTTGGTTCTTCCGGCAAATAAGTACGCTGAATAATGAACAGGAGTTATTTTAGGCATAGGTCATGACCTCTTTTCGCAGTGACTGCCGGGAGGCCTTCAATGGGGTTTGAGGGTGCCCCCTTTCTGAAGAGGCTATCTCAGGAAATGAACCAGGGAAGGATAATAGAATATATCGACCAGGGAAAAGTGGCCTGCGCCCTCTGTCTACATGACAGGGGCAGCAGGCTGCATCTCCTGACCCCCCTGAACCGGCAGGTAAATCTCGCGCCCAAGAGGGCGATCCTCGTCTCATCGGGCACCATGGAGTCCGGCAGCACCAGGGAGGAGATACTGAACAGGTTGAAGCAGCTAGACCTTTTGAGGGAGAAGCTGAAGGGCGAGATCTCCGTCAGGGATCTCTGGGACCTGATAAGGGAGGAAAAGGAGAGCTTCGACTACAAGTACCTGGCCCAGCTCTGTTTCGGGGAGCAGGTCACGGATGACCATGTCTCCGCCCTTGTAAGGGCCCTCTTCGAGGACAAGACCTATTTCAAGATGAAGGACGGTCGCTTTGTCCCCCATAGCGAGGACAAGGTTGAGCAGATCATCCGGGAAAGAGAAGAAGAGGCCCTGAGGGAGGAGGATCTGAAAAGGAGCAGCGCCTGGCTGAAAGAGGCCCTGGAGCACGGGGCCCCGGGGACCGGGGAAGAGAAGGAGCGGGTTGTTGAAGTGCTTATCCAGCTCGCCCTCCATGGGAAAGAGGCACGGGATTACAAGTTCGGAAAGGACCTCCTCTCCCTTGCCGGGGTTACGGATACAGGAGAGGCGAGAACCCTCCTCGTCAGATTAGGGGTCTGGGAAGAGGATGAACCCGTTGACATACTCCGATTCGAGATCAGGAACTCCTTCACGGAGGACCTGATCCAGGAATCCTTAAGGCTCAAGGGTGGAGATATGGCTCCCACGGGACGGGAGGACCTAAGGGACCTCAATGTCTTCACCATTGACGGCCCCCTCACCCTGGACTTTGACGACGCCATCAGTATGGGGGTCCGGGACGATCATATCGAGATAGGGGTACACATAGCCGATGTGTCGAGCGTAATCACACCCGGGAGCGGCCTTGACCTGGAAGCCTGCCTCAGGGGCTCCTCCTTATACCTGCCGAGGCGCCAGATCCCCATGTTCCCTGACGATCTATCCCACGACAGGTTGAGTCTTAAAAGGGGAGTTGATCGGCCGGCCATCTCCCTCCTTGCCCTATTTGACAGGGAGGGCGACCTGATGAATTACAGATTCACCCCCAGCCTGATAAACGTCAAGAGCCAGTTGACCTACGACCAGGTCAACGAACAATACGAAGGGGAGGACCGGTTTCCGCTGATATACGGCCTATGTGAAAAGTTGCGTCAAAAAAGGGTGGAAAAGGGTGCGTTGATCCTCTCCCTCCCTGAAGTCTCAATAGATGTGAATGATGATTCCTCCGTGTCCATCGAGCTTGTCTCCCAGGAGACCCGTTCCCGCATGATGGTGGCTGAATTGATGATCCTTTATAACTGGTTGGCCGCACGTTTCTGCATGGACAATAACATTCCAATCCTCTTCAGGGGGCAGAAGGAGCCCAGCGAGAGACTATCCATCGATGAAACCGGCTATATCTATTATGTATTCAGGCAACGCCGTAAGCTGAACCCCCTCGTAATCGACATCGAACCGACTCCCCACGCAGGCCTGGGTCTCGATGCCTATTCGAACCTGAGCTCCCCCATCAGGAGATATTTTGATCTCGTGTGTCAACGCCAGATCAGTAATTTCCTCTTTAAGGGCTCTCCCGTGTATAACAGGGAGGAGCTGGAAAAGGTGCGGCTTAATGTAACGCCCCTATTAAAGGACCTGGAAACCGTGAAAAGAAACCGGCTCCGGTACTGGATTCAGAAACACCTCCAGGCCCGTATAGGAGTGGAGTTTCCAGGCATTGTCCTCGATGTAATGAAGAGCAGGTGCCGCATTATCCTTACTGACTATCTCTTTGTCTCAGAGCTAAAGAGGGAAGCGGGAAAAGATTTCTCCCCCGGGATGGCCATTTTGGTGAGGGTCCTAAAATCCGACCCCTGGAACGGCATCCTCAGGCTGGAATATGTAGGAAGGCCTTAATTCTCTTCCACGTTGATAAAGACCCTCCCCAGCATGTGGGGCCCTTTCTGGATATTGAACTGATTATGCTGGGATGTACAGAGCTTGTTAAGGCCTGTCGGGTCATTGGGACCGACCTTGTATCCGTTGACGCTCAGGTAGATCCCCGATTTGTCGTCAAGGTTTGTGTTCATCTCCACCATGGAGATCTTGTCCTTCAGGGAGAGGGAGACCGAGTCCTCAGGCCTCAGGAAGACATGCCTGTGGTCGTTCACCTTGAGGACCAGGTAGTTCAGTTTCGGCGGGGTGAGCCTTATGATAAGTTTACCGAGGATTTCATCGTCCCTGGATACCAGGACCTGGTAGGATTCGTTATCTTTGCTCAGTGAATACCTCTCCATCAGGTCGCTGGCCGTATCTATCTCATATCCCCTGTCTTCACCGGTGTTGTTTTTCCTGTCCCCCACAAACCCCTTGAAATTGACCGTAATTCCGGGCAGGTTGGACGGGAGGACATTCAGGATCTTTAATTTCTCTCCCTTTACCAGATCAAGGGTCTCCCCGTCGGAGAGGAGGAGACGGCGGCCGTTTGTCTCTATTATGAAATAATCTATTTTATCCTCTTTTTTTAGGCCCTTTTTCCCTTCCCCCCTGTTTTTCGACAGACTGATGGGGATCTCGGCGAACCTGTGATTATCCTTTCTCACTATCATGACCGTATCCTTGAAGATCTGGAAATCCTTCCTGTAGTCGTTCAGGTCGCCGTATCCCAGGATATCAAGGCTCAGGCCGCGCTCGTAGTTGGCCTCTATGTGTGAGACGTTTATGGAATCACCCTCATAGAGTTTCAGGGTCTCATTATGTTTTACGACTATCGGGGTATCTCCATTTACCGAGACCACGATGTATTTAAGGTCGGGTGGATCCAGGGCGAGGCCAGGCGACTGGGGGACTATGTCGAACATCTTCATAAAGGAATTGATCACAAGATTGTGATAACTCACCTTGAGGTCAATGGATGGCAGGAACTTGGAGGTCTCCACCCCAAAGGCGGGGATGTGATGAACATTGAGGGCGTAATAGGTGGCGGACTTCCGCTGTTCCTTGTGAATGCTGTCCTTTTCGGCCGTGCGCGTATTATTAAAACGAAATTTATAGAGGTCATTGTTGATATGCTGATTGACCTCCTCAGCGACCTGCCGGGCGATTTCGCCCAGCTTGATAACCCTGTCCGTTCCGGGGACAAGGAATTCCTCGCAATCGCCAATAATACTCTGACCAAAGCACATGGGGTTGCGCCATTTGTTTATGTATTCGGGATGATAATATCCGGAGCCGTCATGGAGATTCAAGAGATAGTCGCTCTCGTTTATCAGTTGTTTCAATATGGCGACTATCTTGTCCTCCATGCTCATCTCGTTATTCTCGTGGGTGAATTTCCTGTTCATATCCCCGTGAGGTCCCCTCTGGTTCAGGATTATGGAATAAAAATTGGCCCTCGGCACCACGATCAGGTTGCCCTTTTCGAGGCTCATGTCCGCGTAGAGGTCCGCTGAGAGGAACCCCCCCGGCTCGTTGCCCTGTATGCCCCCCACCAGCATGAGGGTCTTGCCGGGCCTTTTTCCATAAATCCTGTAGATGTTCAGCTCGTAGGCGGTGTTTGGGAAATAGACCTGGTTCTCTCTCTTTGACAGGGCCGTGGAGGGGAAGAGAGACAGGGAGAGGAGGACAACCCCGAGGAAAAGAGTCAATGCCTTCTTGTAAGGTAACCTGTCATGTGACATCTTTGACCTCAAATACCTTTTCCAGGAGCAGGGTCCCTGACCGGTCGTACACAATGATCCTGATCGCGGCAGGCAGTTCGGAGGCTGAATTGGGATTGAATTTGCGGTGGTATGGCTTGAAGCGCTGAATCAGAAAGGGCTGGCCGCGCCGGAAATTGATGGGAAGGCCATTTTTCAACCTGTCATTGGGGTAGTTCCACTCATCCGGAATCTCATTATCCCTGTCCATGGCGATTATGTGGATGAAACCCTCCATGGCATTTTCTCCATGCTTTTTATTGACCAGTTTGAAGTCCAGGCTTATTCCCGGGACCTCTGCCCGGATAACCGGATCTTCAATTGCCACCGGCAGTTGTTTATCTTCACCTTCCTTATCCCTGTAGACCTCTTCCGCTATTTTTTCGATTATCTCCTCGTTCTTTTTTTCTTTTTTTTCATTTTTTTCGACCGCCACCTCCGTCTCCCGCGTGTCCTGCTCCCCCTTTATATAGTCTTCGAGGATGGCGACATGCTGTTTTGTCTGGAGGAGCTGTCTCCCGGTCCTTGCGAGCTCTTTTTCAATCTGTCCCAGCCTGTCCGCCTGGGTCCGGTACCGGTAACCGAGGTCGAAATAGCTGTTTATTATATAGAGTGAAAAGGCCATGTAGGCCAAAAAGAACATGGATGCCCAAAAGATGAGACGGCGGGACACCTTGAAGGAACGAATCTTGCCCACGCTCCGCATTACCATTACCGTAAACTGCCTTGGATTGTGGGACCTGTCGTCTAATGCCGTGAATTTTTCTTGACCGGAGTCCATGTCTCGCTTTTGATCTTCCAATCTTTTCCTTTCTTTACGAGGATCATCTCCTTGATTCCCAAATCTTCATAGCCATCGGCCCTGTAATCCTGCAGGAAACTGACCTTACAGCTCCTGTCGGAAATGCGTTTTATCTTCAGGTCGCTGATCCCTATCTCCAGGGAGAGATACTTTTCATTCAGACGATGTCTGTGCTCCCTCCAGGCCTCCAGATCCATTCCCCTGGATCTAAAGCCCTTGGCATAAAAGGAGATATATTCCTCAAGGTCCTTTCCCTGCCAGGCACCCTTCCATGAATCTATGAAATCCTCTATATCCTTCATGCTGAAGAGGGTCGGCTTTTTAAGGGGAATCCTCCCTTTCTTTTCCGGCCTGAAATCTTCCCCGATAATCCTCCATTGATCGCTGTTTTTGGTAAAATAGAGTCTCTTCCTGCCCAGGCTCTCAAAGCCGGGGGTCCTGTATGTCTGAGTAAAAATAGCAAGAACCATTTCCTCGTTGGACAAGACGCTGAGATCTTCGATCTCGACATTGATCCGCTTATATTGTTTCGCGAGCCTGGTCTTGTACTCTTTCCATTCCTTCCAGCCCTTCTGGCCCGAGGTAAATCTGCGGTTATAAAAGGACATGTATTCTTCTATGTCCTTTTCCTGCCAAGCCCTCCTCCAGTTTTCAATGATCTCCTTCAGCTCCACTGCCTCTTTTCTGACCTCGGCAGGTTCCACCATCTCTATACTGGGACTGATGATGACGGGGGTGTCGAAAAGCCGGACCCGTGACGCCAGGTCTTCAATGTCCCCGTTGTCAAGAACAATGCACCCGTTGGTGTCTCTGGGCTTGAGCGGCTTGTTGGTCCCATGGAACCAGATGCCGTAACCTCCCCTCCCGGCCTTTTTATCGACCACATTGGGATAATTGATGGGAAGGGCCAGGGACCCGTATATGGGGGCCAAGAACCTTTCCGTGTAGCTGTTGGTAAAGAAATAGATGCCTTCGGGGGTCTTTCTGTCATTCCTCTTTGATTTCGGCCCGTCGTTTTCGCCCGTGGAACAATCATAGATCTTCTCAGGTGAAAAAAGGTCGTCCTTTTGGTACAGCATGACCTTTTGCATTGATTTGTCCACCAGGACCGCGTATTCAGGACCCGTGGCCCCCCACTCCAGGAGATTCGCAGGGACAAACCGATTCTTCTCGATGGGCTTCTTCACGGTATCCGCGAAACCCGGGCGCCCGCCGGGGGCTATGAGAAAAAACAGCGAAACAGACAGGATAAACAGCGTCAGGATTATAAAAGATCGAGATCTCATTTGCATGATAATGTGTCGAATCAGGATTAGGCGGAACACTTCCCTTCTCATAGGATTTTTTTATGGTCAGATCTATGACAATTTATTTTTATATGCCTTCTCACAGAAAAAAAGCGAACCATACCCCGTTATCTGAAGACCCTGCTGAATATCTCCTCCACATGCTTGAAATGGTAATCAAGGCTGAAGATCTCTTCAATGGAATCTTCTGTAATATATTCCACTATCTCTTCATCCTCTAACAGTAACTCCTTGAACTCCCTTCCAGTTTCCCATGTCTTCAGCGCGTTTCTCTGAACCATCTCGTAGGCGATCTGACGTTTCAGTCCCATGGATGTTAGCTTCATGAGAATCTGCTGGGAGAATATGAGACCCTTCAGGATATTGAGGTTTTCTTCCATCCGCCTGGGATGGACGACCAGATCCTTTATTATCCTGTTAAGCCTGTGGAGCATGAAATCTACGAGTATGGTGCTGTCGGGTCCGATGACCCTTTCCACGGAAGAATGGCTGATATCCCTCTCATGCCACAGGGCCATATTTTCCATGGCTGCCAGGGCGTTGGAACGCACAAGACGCGCAAGGCCGGCGATATTCTCACATCCGATCGGGTTCTTTTTATGGGGCATGGCTGAGGAACCCTTCTGCCCCTTTTCAAAGGGTTCTTCGGCCTCGAGGACCTCGGTCCTCTGGAGGTGGCGTATCTCAATCGCGATCTTTTCCATGGTCCCTGCCAGGATTGCCAGTGCCGAGAAATACTGGGCGTGCCGGTCGCGCTGTATAATCTGCGTTGATATCTCGGCAGGTTTCAATCCCAGCTTTTCGCAGACATAGGCCTCAATCCTGGGAGATATGTTCGCGAATGTGCCGACCGCTCCTGACAATTTTCCATAGCCTATGGTATCAAGGGCCTCCTCCAGCCTCTTAAGATTCCTTCCCATCTCCGAATACCAGACTGCAAGTTTGAGGCCAAAGGTGATGGGCTCCGCATGGATTCCATGGGAACGGCCTATCATGGGGGTGTATTTATGCTCCTCGGCCCTCTCCTTTGTACTGTCCATCAATTCCGTGACCCCGTTGATTATCAGTATCATGGCCTCTTTGAGCTCAAGGGCGAAGCTCGTATCCAGGATGTCCGAGGAGGTCAGCCCCATGTGGATGAAACGCGAATCAGGACCCACATACTCCGCCACATTTTCAAGGAAGGCGACCACGTCATGCCTGGTCACTTCCTCTATCTCAAGGATGCGCTCCTCGGAGAAGCTGGCCTTCCTCCTGATATTGTTTAATGCCTCCCTGGGGATAAGGCCCTCCTCTGCCATGGCCTCGCAGGCAAGGATCTCCACCTGAAGCCACCTCGCATAACGATTTTTGTTTTCCCAGATCCTTCCCATTTCAGGACGCGTGTATCGACTGATCATGATGTTAAAACCACCGTTTGGGGACAGGTTGATATTTTGGGGTGAACCCATATGATCCCGCTAAATAACATAAACCCATTAATAAAATAAACAAATAGGAGGGAAAAAATCAACAAAAATTGGTATCCTCCCATCTCTCTTCTTTTTTTTTGACACTCTACCTCATTTGCCCTATATTTCAAACACTATGGACTTGTTCTGTAATGTCCGCTTAAAATATTGCATGTTGCTCAAAGGGCAACAGGGGGATCTCTTTTTCAAGAACGAACTCGTTTATGTGCGATGCATATGCATGAAGCCGGAGGAGGCGGGCAGATAGCTTCCTCAATCACTTGCCGGACCGGATTCCTGCTTATTTTGGAGAGGCATTCTGCCCGCCATGGCGGCAGCCTTACACAATTTTCTTGCTTCTAAGACCTTCGTCTTTAAAAAGAGATCCCCCTGCGGCCCTGTGCAATCGATATATTTTACTATGCAATATTTTAACCGGACATTACTGGGACTTATTATGGAACATACCTTTAATATCCACTCGAGACAATACAGTGACAGATCTTATAAACCCCAGAAATCCCAAAGCCGGCGGCGACCTCGTCTGGATTGATCTGGAAATGTCCGGCCTTAATCCGGACAGGAATGTCATCCTTGAAATAGCTTCCATTGTGACCGATGGTGACCTTGAGCTAATCGCCGAAGGCCCGAATATGGCGATCCATTATCCCGAAGAGACACTCCTCGAAATGGAGGAGTGGAGCAGGAGGCATCACACTGATTCCGGTCTCCTGGACCGGGCAATGGCATCCGAATTTGACTGCGGGTTAGCCGAGCTCGAGACCCTGAAATTCCTTTCCGGATACGTAAGGCAGGGGGAATCGCCCCTTTGCGGAAACTCCATCTGGCAGGACCGAAGGTTCCTGGCCAGATATATGCCGGATCTGGAAGCCTTTTTCCATTACAGGATGATTGACGTGAGCTCAATCAAAGAGCTGGTAAAAAGGTGGTATCCCTCAATCCCGGTCTATGAAAAAAAGAAGGCCCATATGGCCTTGAGCGATATCAAGGAATCGATTAATGAGCTGAGATATTACAGGCAAAATGTGTTTATAGGTTAGACCCTTCAGGACATGAAATGGATCTGAAATGACATATCTCTTATTCTCTGCACGGCCCTGTCAAAATTCTTGGCGACAAGGGTTTCAAACTCCTTTCCTATGAACTGCCGGTTGTTGAACAGGTAGTATTTGATATTGCCCCAGTACTCCTTGAGCTCATTAATATCATTCATCCTGTTGATGAGGCCGTTGATCTCCTCCAGTTTCTCCCTTTTCAGGTTGTCTTTCCGCAACTCATAGAGGTCCGTCAGCCTGTGCTTCTGATCCTCGCTGAAACCTATCTCCAGGGATCGATCCATTAGTTCCGTGTAAAAAAGATGGATCTCCCTGAAGTCCCCTAACATCTCCATCCGCTCTTTCGCATCCCCTATCATCAGGGCCGTGATTTCCCCGAGTCTCCTGTTAAAGGCGTCTTCCAGTTGAAGTTCGTAATCGTCAGTGTGAAAGGGGCTCTTCCTCAAGGTCTGGAGGCTGTAATGGTAATAGTTTTTCAGCTCATCCAAGTCCGTGATCGTCTCCATCCGGGATATCTTCCTCGAGGGGTTCATCCTGTCCACAAAATCGGCGGTTAATACACTGTGGTTCTCATCCCTGTTGAGCAAAAGACCTGTCCTTGCCTTGAAAAGCCGGTCTATCCTGTTCCCATTGTCCCAGACATCTTCCACAGAGACATTACTGAGAAAATCATTCACGATTTCGTAGCGTCTTTCGATCTTGCCGACCATATTCAGGAAATTCAGGCTGACCGGCCTCCCGTCTTTTCTAAACCTCTTTGATCCCAAAAGGATCAGGAGGAGGAGCTTGATCTGGTTTTCATAGTTCAGGTAGATGCTGACATTCTCGAATCCGAATATACGCACCCTATCGCCTACAAGTTGTTCCAGGATAAAATGCCTTACGACTTCGGGCAGCCGCTGGATGCAATTATAGATGCGAAGGGCCTCAAAGAGGTCCCTTTCAAAGGTGGCGTAACCGATGCCGTAATATTTCCTTTTCTGATATATGAATTTTATCGGGACCTTGACTATAAGGCTCGCGAGGTCGGAGAAAGCCACATACCTGATGCCCCTCAACCTGAAGATCCTTTCCATGGAATTTATCATCCTGCCGGCCTTCAGGAAGTCTTTCGTCTCTGACTCGTCACCCTCCCAGGATTCCATGTATTCGGAGGGCGATGTCCCCTGGGGCAGCCCCTTCCTCTGAAACTCCTCAAGGATGTAAAAGAGACGGCCCTTTTGCCTATAGACGGCCTTAAAATGCTCTTCAAAGCTGGTCTCGCCCTCAATGATCATCTGGCAGAGTCTTCGAACTTCGAACAGGCGGGTCGCGAGGTCTTCCAATATCAGATCCTCACCCAGGGCCGAAAACATTATGAATGAACCGACAAAGAAGGCGTTTAAAAAATCCTTATTCCCCATGTCCGTAATCTCCTTCAGGGCCTGGAGGGAGAATTCGCCCCTTACAAGGTGATGGATCCAGTCATGATGTTCAATCAGAAAAATAAGGGCCTCTTCGGCCTCGCCCTCCATATTGTACCTCTTGGATATATCCTCTTTTTTCAGGAAAAGGGCGCCTGCCTGTGCCTGATCGGCACGGTTGATCTCCCTTTCGTATCTATCCCTGAGCGAGGGGGTCAGGCCCAGGTCCTGAAATATAAAGGACTTTATCAGGGCGTTGAAGAGGGGCGGGTTGGGGATTATCTGTCCCAGGAGAGACCGCAATTCCTCTATCTGTGATTCACTGAGGCCGACTATGCCCGCTGCCATGGGCCCGAACTCCCTTTGAGCGAGCTTGTGAAGGGCCTGGACATCCTGAAATTCCTTGAGTTCGCCCCTTATAAGGGCCTGGACCTTCCTGGTGCTGGTCAGGATGTGATCTATGACGGGCGCCCTCAAATAAATATTGCCCCTGAGACTGAGGTCCCTGAGGGCGGTAAGCTCGGGCAGGGCCAAGTTCAGTATGGAGGGCGAATAATGAAAGAGCCGTTCAAGGTCCGTGTATACGTCCTCCGGTTCGAAGATGGCGCTTATCAAATTTGATTTGAGATATTGTCTGAGATCCCGAACCTTAAAAAACCACTGTTTCTGTCGTTCCGGGACCCTTAAATCCGGGTCTATAAAGGATATCAGTCTCTGGTGACTGCTATAGAAATCTTCCAGACTGGAAAAAAACCTCTCCATCTCCTCAAGCTCCGCCAGGGGAATCTCCGAGATCTTGCAGCCCGTGAATCTCCCGACAAGGCCCTCTAATTGTTCTATGTTTCTATCCATGTCTATGTATGTGATATCCACGGACTGGGCCTCAAGATTCAATTTCAACTGGAATCCTGTATTGATGATGAAGGCGGACCGGTTTTCATAGAGCTGCTCGCTGAACTGATTCAGGGTGGCAAGGTCGAGATAATCCCTGTTAATGGCCGCTGCCTCTTCCCTGACCTTGTTGACACGGCTGTCAATCTCTGAATACTTGGAATCCGATAATATGGGATTGAAGTTTATTACCTGGCCGCGGCTTATATTGACGGCAAACCACAACAGGACAAATACCAGTTGGCTATCCAGCCTCTCAAAGAGATGCCCGGTTCCATGGAATTCGGTGTTCAGGAATTTTCGATAGACAATGGGCAGTTGCAGGGGATCATCCTTCAGAAATTTGTTTTCAAACCTCTCGATTATCCTTGTAAGTTCGATGACGTTTTCTATCCTCTTTGCCTTTTTATCATCATAATCCGCAAGGGATTCCTTTTCCATCTCCCCTTTGGCGCCGAACTCCGCCCAGTTGTCGAGGAATTCAAAGTGATTTATCATCATCAGGAGTTTGCGTATAAGCTTGTTGTGTATTCCCCCCATGGAGGATATCTTTTCGTCCAGCAGCCTGTCCCAGTCCATTTCGCGATTGATGACCAGTCTGACCATGGAATCGAACAGGTCAAAAAGCTCGGCCAGCTGGGCCTGATTCATGTCGGCCCGTCTCGATGCAACCGTTTCGGCCATTGACATCAAACGGCAATACCGCAGCATGTTGAGGGCCTCCTGTGGCTCGCAGGTCCTGGCCAGGTCTGAAACCGGCTTCAGTTCCTTTTCATTCATCTTCCCCTGGAGTATCCTCCCCATGGCCGTATGGCCCAGGACGATAAGAAAGATCTCCTTCAATTCCCCGTAACTGAAACCGAAAAAGGGGAGGATCTCAAGGTGCTCGAGCACCTTTGTCTTGGGACCTTCAATCATCTCAGGATTCAGGTAGGACCGGATCCTTTCCAGCCTTTTTATTTTGCTCATAAGTCTGAGGACTTCGTTCAGGGCGCCATACCGCCTCTTCCTGTTTTCTATGGGCTCGCTCAGCCGTTCCATGAAGATCTCCGGGAGACCGCTATAGCTGTTGTTTTTGATGTTGTTCAGGACGGTAAGGGTCCTTATAAGATAATCAAAAGAGTCCCTGTAGTCGGCTATAAGGGGCAGAGGGCATCCCGCCAGTCTTGACTCCATAATATCCTTTTTCAAGTTGCTGAAAGTCGTGGGAGCGGGCTTCTTCTGGGCCAGGCAGATGAGCATATATCCCGGTGAATAGTCACTGATCGCAAACCTCCCCTTCCTCTCTTCCTTGACGGAATCGGGGATCAAGGGTTTAAGAAATATCTCGTCAAAATAGGGGGAGAGGAGCCTAGGCCAGACCCTTTGCTGGTCGCAGGTAAATTCATTGTCCAGGGGGAGGTTGAGGTAGGCCAGGTTGTTGATCTCCTCCAGGGTCATTCGCTGGAGGTCCTTACCCTCCGATAGTCTCTCGATAACCTCCTGCTCCACATAAAGACCGGGCAGGTATCTCTCGAGGTCGTATACATTCACCCTCAACTGATTTCCCCTGATCAGGTACCTTTTACGGGTCTTGAAGAAATGGGTGAAGAGGAGAAAATTTCTCTGCTCCTGAACGGTCCTGAATCTTATTGTCGCGGTCTGGTTTGTCTTTAGGGGCTGGCGGTTTGCAATTATGAAAACCTCTCCATCGGTCTTTAAAATCCCGTAGATCTTTCTCATCATGTAGAGGGCGTGCATCTCCAATTGCTTCCTGGAGAGCACCAAGTTTGATCGCCGGTTAAGCTTTTCCAGGAGCACGGTCCTGTAAATGTCCCTTGGAAGGATGATGAGATCCAGGACATCCCTGATGGAACCGAGCCTCTCAGGCGAATCAATGATTACAAATTGATGCTCTTTGAACCGGATGGTCAGATCATTTAATATGGGATCATCCGCATGGGTCAAGAGACCTATCCTGTAACTCTCTTTCAGATATTTCTTCCGGTGAAAGGCGATGATCTTGCTGATCTCATCCGCCTTGTTTCTGATGTTGGCGATCGAACCGGATACGAGATGGACCGGGATGAGGTAATAGGGTTTGCCCAGGTTGGAAAATCTTATTAAAAGGCCTATTTTTTTATATATCTGGTTTATCTTCCGGTAATGCCGCCTTATCTGGACCGGATTGTCAAGGGACACGGACTGGAAAAGCCTTACATCCTCCGGGTTCAGGTGATCATATATCTCGAAAAACCCGAAACCATAGGCATTGCCCCCGAACCGGCTTGACAAGAGTGGAGGGTGTCTCTGTGCGGCAAAGGTGCCGGGAGGGATATCCGTAGGGTCGATCCCCAGGACCTCATACTCTTCAGGCCTGACAATACCGAAAGGGTCTTCCTTCCAGAAGGATTCCTTAGATGGGGTGACGTTGGCAGCCATTTGAAGCCCTTCGGATCAGGTCCTGAAACTTGGCGCAGATTCCTATAACCATCGCTTACGACGCTTATAGGCCTTTACGTCTTTGTATGACTTGAGCGCGCCGGATGTGGCGGTCCCTAAATAGAACTCCTTCACATCGGGATTTTCACGAAGATCTTCCGCATTACTCTCCAGGACGATCTTGCCGTTTTCCATGACATATCCATAATGGGCGATCTGGAGGGCCATGTTTGCGTTCTGCTCCACGACCATCAGCGTGGCCCCCTGCTCCTCATTGATTCGCCTAATAATCTGAAATATCTCCTTGACCAGGAGCGGGGCGAGACCCAGAGAGGGTTCATCCAGGAGCAGGAGACGGGGGTGGGCCATAAGGGCCCTGCCTATTACCAGCATCTGGAGTTCACCCCCGCTGCAGTAGCCTGCCATGGATTTTCTGCGGGCCAGGAGGGCCGGGAAATAGCCGTACACCATCTCAAGGTCCTTCTGAAAGGGCTTCCCCCATCGGGTGGCAGTCCCCACCCTCAAGTTCTCTTCTATGGTCAGGTATTTGAATTCCTGCCTCCCCTCCAGGACCTGAATAATCCCCTGACGCGTTATCTCCTCCGGGGCCGAATTCTGAATGGGCCTGCCGTCATATTCGATGGACCCCTCAGTGACCTTTCCGTTCTCGGGCTTGAGCAGGCCTGATATGGCCTTCAGGGTGGTGGTCTTTCCTGCCCCGTTGCTCCCCAGGAGGGAAACTACCTGTCCTTTTCTTATGGTAAGGGATACCCCTTTCAGGACCTGTATTACGTCGGAGTAGACCACGCTGATATTGTTTATAAGGAGTCGTATATTGTTATCAGTCATGAATCAGGACCTTTCCCGGCCTTAACTTCTTCCATCCACTATCCCTTCGACTGGACATTCGGCGCGGCCCATCAAACCCGCAGGTCAATAGGAGAAGGGCCACAGCCTGAAGCTGGATCGAACGATACGCCAGACCTCTGCCAGGCCCTTGGGTTCAAAGATTATAAAGAGCACAATGGCCAGGCCGAACACGAACTCCCTCAGGGGGGCCACGGTAATGGCAAAACCCGCGGAATTGCCGACATTCATGAGGATCTCCGTCGCGAGGCTCAAAGCCTCGTTAAGGACCACGTAAAAGATTGTTCCAAAGACCGCGCCCGGGATGCTTCCCAGTCCTCCTATGATGATCATCGCTATAAAGTCAATGGACAGCCCCTGGCTGAATGCAAAGGGTTCGGGCGTAATGCTCATCATGTAATAGGCATATAGGGCCCCGGCTAAACCGGCGTAAAAGGAGCTTGTGGCAAATGACAGGAGCTTGTACTTAAAAACCGGAATTCCCATTCCTTCGGCGGCCCTGTCGTTATCCCTGACGGCGATAAAGGCACGGCCGAACCTGGTGCGCATCAGGTTGACCGCCATCCAGGTCATCACCGCAAAGCAGGCAAAAATCACAAAATAAAAGGTCCTGTCATTACCCAAATCGATTCCGAAGAGAGAGGCCTTGGAGATGATGATACCTTCCGCCCCGCCCGTGAGACTATCCCACTGTACAAAGACATATTCGATAATGATCTGCCCGGCTAATGTGGCGATACAGAGGTAGAGATGCTTGAGCCGGGCTGAGGGCAGACCAAAGATCATGCCTACGGCCGCGGTCATGAGACCTGCCAGAGGTAATGCCCCCCAGAAGGGAAACCCCGCCCGGGTGGCCAGGATGGCGGCCGTGTAGGCGCCCACTCCGAAGAAGGCCCCATGGCCCAGCGAGATCAGACCGGTGTAACCAGTGAGGATATTGAGCCCGATGGCGGCTATGGCGTATATCCCGATTGTATTTATTATGAACAGGGCATAGGAACCGCTGATAAAGGGGACCGCGCCGAAGAGGAGGACAAGGCCCACGAGGAGCCATAGCCTGCCGAAATCCGTCTCAAAGATGGTGAGCTCTTCATCGTACGACACATTGAAATTCCCGCAGGGATGGAACCGCAGTCTTGACATATCCTCTGTCCCCTATACCCTCTCTATCTCCACAAGGCCGAAAAGCCCGTAGGGACGCACCATCAGAATGAATATAAGCACGATATAGGGGATAATCTCCCTCAGAGAGGTGGAGATGTATCCCCCTGTAAAGGTCTCAAGGAGGCCTATTATCACCCCCCCTAGAATGGCCCCTCCAATGCTGTCAAGCCCCCCCAGGATGACTACGGGAAACACCTTCAATCCTATGGCACTGAGCTCATGGACATTGATGCCGTTAATAATTCCCAGCACTATGCCGCTCATGGCCGCCACCAGTGCCGCTATGGCCCATGAAAGGGCGAAGACCCTTCTCACGTGGACTCCAAGGGACAGGGCCGCGGGCTGGTTATCCGCCACGGATCTCATGTAGATCCCCTGGGAAGAATATTTAAAGAAAAAGCCGAAGAGTATCAGGAATATTATTCCTATTATGAAAGTCGCGACATAGACGGAAGGTATCTGTACATAGCCCCACTCCACTGAAAGGCCCTCCGGCAGGAATCTTGGATAATCGTGTATGTCTCCTCCGAATATAAACAGGAGCAGCCCCCTGAACATGTAGGCTATTCCCAGGGTCAGCATGATTACCTGGATCAGGGCCTCTCCGATCAATGGGCGCAGGAAAAATTTTTCAATGATAAAACCCAGGGCAAAGCTCCCAGCCAAGGTCAAGGCAAAGGCGAGGACAATGGGAAGCTTGGCCCAGGAAGCCAGGACAAGAAAGATGAAGGCCCCTATGGCCAGGAGCTCTCCATGGGCGAAGTTCAGCACGCTGCTTGATTTGAAAATCATGACAAACCCCAGGGCGGACAGGGCATAAAGGAATCCCAGGGATATGCCGTTTACTAGAAGATAAACGAAAAATTGCATCGCTTCATCCGCCTCCTTGTCAGATTGAGATTATCCTTACCCTTGTTTCAATGGTCCCTATGTGACCATCCCTGTATCTGACCCGGCCCGTAACGGGCAGCTCCTTTCTTTCCGTATACATTACGTCAATCAGTTCCCTGTACTGTTCAAAAACAAATTTCCTCCTCACCTTGCCGGTCCTGGTCAATTCCTCGTCATCCGCGTCAAGGAGCTTATAGAGCAGTATGATCTTGCAGACCTTCATTGGCCCAGGCAGCTGATTGTTTACCTCCAGGACCTCCCCACTGATCATCTCCTCAACCTCCGGCCGCTGGGAGAGGTCCGTATAGGTGGTGTAGGGGATCTTTCTCTCTTCTGCCCAGTTCCCCGTGTTGCCGAAATCGATGTTTATAAAGGCCGTGAGATAGGGTTGACCCTCTCCCCATATGACCGCCTCTTTGATATAGGGACTGAATTTCAGCCTCGTCTCCACAAAATCGGGTGAAAAGGCCTCGCCCTCCTCAGTCCTCATGATGTCCTCTTTCCTGCCGATGATGAGGAGGTGGCCGTCCTCATCAATATATCCCGCGTCTCCTGTATGGAACCAGCCGTCCTTGAGGGTCGCGGCCGTTGCCTCCGGGTTTTGATAATAGCCTATGAAATTCGATTTGCTCGACACCAGGACCTCCTGGTCATCGGCGATCTTTATCTCGGTCCTGGGAAGGGGCTTTCCCACTGTCTCGGGTTTTACTTCGCCGTCGGGCTGGACCTGAAAGATACCGCCCGTCTCGGTGAGCCCGTAACACTGCTTGAGGTTCAATCCATTGGCCCTGAAGAATCGTATCACGTCGGGACTGATAGGATGCCCGCCCGTGTAGGCGGCTCGAAAACCGAGGCATCCGACACGGTCAAGGAGCTGCCGCGAGACCAGGAGACCATACATCCATCTGAAGAACCTTAGCCGCGGAGGCAGCGGCCTCCCTTCCGATTCCAGGTCCACTACGGCAATCCCTGTCTTCTGGGATTGGGCATATATCCATCTCTTGATAAAACCCGCGTCGCTGATCTTAACCCTTATCCTGGATGCAAGGTCTTCCCAAAACCTGGAAGAGGTCACGATTACCGTGGGGCCTATCTCCCTCAGGTCTTCTTCAATGGTCTCATAGGTCTCGGGGAAATTCATGGTGATGCCGCCTGCCAGGGCGATTCCCACGCCCCACATCTGGTCAACAATCCAGGCCGTCGGAGTTATTGATATCCAGTTATCCCCTATCCCGATGGGGGCTGTTTCCAGCCATTTCCTGGCCATCTCCGTAAAATTCTCGTAGGAAAGCATGACAAGCTTTGGGATTCCGGTGGTCCCAGATGTCATGAGCATCAGTGCGATGTCATCCGGCTTGCCCTCCCAGAGCTCCTTAAAAAAGAGCTCCGGCTCATCATCATCAAGCTTCTTGCCCATGTCCAGGAGCTGGCTGAAACTGATCAGCCATGGATCACCAAGGTAACTCCTCATACCCGTAGGATCTATGTAGATGACCCTCCTTACATAGTGGAGCTCCTCCCTGAATTCCAGCAACTTATCGACCTGCTCCTGGTCCTGCGCAAAGACATAGGAGGCCTGGATGCGATTCAGGCCGTAAACCACCTCCTTGGCCACGGCTGACGTGAAAAGGGTGACTGTTACGGCGCCGGCGGCCTGGGCCCCCAATTCGCTGAAGAGCCATTCGGGATTATTATCAAGGACAAGCCCTACGTTTTCACCCCGTTTCAGTCCCAGAGATATCAGGCCCAGGCAAGCCAGTTTTATGTGTCTGAGGTAGTCCCTCCAATTATATGTCTGCCATATGCCGTAGGCCTTCTCCCTGATGGCTATTCTCTCAGCACCGAGCTTCTCCGCCTGTCGTGACACGATCTGGGGAAAGGTGAATTGGACCAGGGAAGAGAGGGCATCCTGATTCAGACGTTCTATTTTATAGCTGTCTTTCTTCATCGGTCATATCATGCATGGATAGCAACCCATCGCCGAAAGCCTGATCTATATATTCGCTCATGGCCTACGGGGATAATGAAAGACTACTCTATCCTGGAGGTATCTCCAAGATAGGCCTTTATTACCTGGGGATGGTTTTGAACAAAATCAGGGGACCCCTCCGCCAGCTTTACCCCGAAATCAAGAACAACAATCCTCTTGGAGATACTCATCACCACCGACATGTCGTGCTCCACCAGTATCATGGTCTGGTTCCATGCCTCGTTCAGTTCCCTTAAAAAGCGTACCATGTCCTCTTTTTCTTCAAGCGTCATCCCGGCGAAGGGCTCGTCAAGGACCAGGAGCTTGGGTTCGAGTGCGAGGGCCCTGCCCAGTTCGACTCTTTTCCGCATGCCGTAGGGCAGTGAACCCACCAGTTTCTTGCGGATGGACTGTATTTCGAGAAAATCGATCAGCTCTTCCAGTACCCTGCGATGACGTATCTCCTCCTTCCGCACTGACCTGGAGAAGATGGAGGCCCGCCCCAAGCTATAGCGGCAGTGCACATGCCGGGCCAATAACATATTTGATAATACCGTCATTCCGGGAAAGAGTTCGATATTCTGATAGGTCCTGCCTATTCCCAGGCCGGTAAGGTGGTGGGTGCGGTAACGGGTAATCTCCTCCCCGTTGAAAAAGATCTGGCCCTCCTGGGGCTTGTAATAACCGGTTATACAGTTCAGGAGACTCGTCTTGCCCGCCCCGTTCGGGCCTATAACGGCGACCAGTTCTCCCGTGCCCACGGTCAGGTCAACATCATTGAGGGCGGTGATGCCGCCGAACCTTAACGTGAGACCCTTTACCTCCAGTTCGGCCCGCCTATCTTCCGGCCGAACTGAGGTAAAGATGCTTGGCTGACCGCGGAAGGCCTTCATTCAATCGTACACCTGTTACTTGATAACCCTGACTTCCTCTTTGCCAGGGGCCCAGAATCCGGTCATAGGGGTGTATGTCTGATCTTCGTTGATCTTTACTATCCTTGCCATCCAGGAGCCCCCATGATCCGTTTTTGTGTAAGTAACATCCGGGACAAGTCCGCCGAAATTTTCTTTATTAAAGGTCTCAAGGGCCTGGTTTATGGTCTCGCTGTCTATGCTGCCGAATTTTTCATGGGCCCGTTGAAACGCCCTCTCCATGATCGAGGCAATCACCACGCCCTCCCAGTATGAGACATCAAATTTATCAACGGTCTTGTATCTCTTCCACAATTCTTCCAACATGTCCATCCCCGGTGTCTTGTCAACGGGAAGACCTCCGGTAAACTGCATGAACATCCGGTCACGGATCAGGCCCTTGCCCCTTTTAAAGAAATCGGGGTCCGTAGAGGTCCAGGTCCCGAAGAACAGACCCTTATAATCCACACGATCGGCAGATTTAAGGGCCGTCAGAATGGCAGACGGCAGGCATTGCATGAAGATATATTGCGCACCCTTGTTCTTCAGCCTCAGGACTTCCGTATTGAGGTCAACGATCCTGGTGGGAAATTCCTCTATCCCGACAATGTCCACACCGTATTTCTCGGCATACTCCTTGCTGGGCTCATGAATGGACTTTCCATAGGTGTTGTTATAGGTGAGGAGGCCCACCTTGGGGGCACCGCCCCCCTTATGAATCGCCCTGATATATTCCAGCACGGCATAGCTGTCCATATCATAGGCCCCAAATGGGAGATAGGCATAATCCACGGGCGGCTTCAGGATGCCCTGGTAGGTGGAATAATTGATGTTGGGTATCTTGTATTCCTGGATGATGGGCTTTGCCATGATACCGGAACCCGCGTCCCATGTGGCGATTATATCCATTTTATCCGATGTGCAGAATTTTTTCACGTATTTCACCGCCTCAGGGACCTTATAGGCGTGATCCACAATAGTCAGATCGATCTTATTCCCGTAAACTCCGCCCTTGACTTCGTTTACATAGCGGAAATAGTCCTGATGGCCCTTGGCATGGAATTGACCCCATGTGGACGCCGGACCGGTCAGGTTGATCACTGCCCCCACCTTGATGTCCTTGGCAAGTACGGTTGCCCCCGTTCCATGAACAATAAAAGCCGCGGCAATTACCATGATGATAAAAAGACAAGATGATCTACGCATGGTACCCCTCCTTTGTTAAGTTAACTAAAATAATACCGGCAGATCTTTTCCGTGGACATTATATAATATCTAATTGAAGTGCATATTTGCTGTCAAGATATATTATTAAAGATATTTTATTCAATGTATATCTTTTTAATTTAAATATATTTCAACATCAGGCTGCATTAACTTTTGACCGGAATATATAATGATTTTTAGGTCATCGATAGTGTCGGATCGGGTAAAATTCCTTGACACTCCATCATTCTTCATGTTAGTGAAAAAATTCTCATTTAAAGGATTTATGGGATCGTAAAAAGGTGTATAACCCAATTTTTTTACCGCCTGTAAGAACGCTTTCCGGGTTACGACTGATGAATCAGGAAGATTTCTCTTGAATTTAGCCGGATAGCTCTGTCCAACAGGCATTATTAAAATAAAGGAGGTATAAAGTGAACATCATAGTCTGCTTAAAACAGGTCCCTGACACGGAAACTCAGATCAAGATAGCCCAGGATGGAAAATCAATCATAGAGGATGACATAAAATGGATTATGAATCCCTATGATGAATTCGGAGTCGAGGAGGCCCTGAAGATCAAGGAGAAGTTCGGTGGAGAGGTTACGGTGATCGGCCTTGGACCCAAGAGGGTAACCGAGTCCATACGCACGGCCCTTGCAATGGGCGCCGACAAGGGGGTTCTTATCAGCGATCCCGCCCTGGAGGGGAGTGATTCCCTGGCCGTAGCAAAGGCCCTTGCGGCCGTTATAAAAGGCATGGATTATGACATCATATTCACCGGCCAGAGGGGGGTCGATGAGGATAACGGGATTGTGGGGGCAGCCCTTGCGGATTTACTGGACATACCTAACATCTCTGTTGTGGTCAAAGTGGAAGTCGCCGAAGACGGCAAGTCCCTCAAGGCCTACAGGCCCGTTGAGGGGCAAGTACTTATAATTGAGTCAGGGCTGCCCGTTCTGATTACCGCACAGAAGGGTCTGAATGAGCCAAGATACGCATCCCTTCCCGGGATTATGAAGGCCAAAAAGAAGCCCCTTGAGGAGAAGACACTGGCCGATCTTGCTCTTGACCCATCTGATTTCGGTGAAGGCGGGAGAAAGATGAAAGTCCTGGAACTGACCCCGCCGCCTCAAAGGAAGGCAGGAAAGATCATTGAAGGCGAAACACCGGAGCAAAAGGCCAGTGAACTGGCCAGGCTGCTCCACGAAGAGGCCAAGGTATTGTAGTTCAGGAAAAGTTGAACCATTAATCGAGACCGAATATAGATAAAAGGAGATTAAAAAATGGCACAAGGTGTTATGATCATTGCTGAAGAGAGGGACGGGGAGATCCGGAAGGTTTCCTATGAAGTGGTGAGTGAAGGGAGACGGCTCGCCGATTCCCTGGGGCAGAATTTAACGGCCCTCTTGCTTGGCTCAAATATAAAAGACAAGGCGCCGAAACTGGGACATTACGGCGCCGACAAGGTAATTGTTGCGGATGATCCGAGACTGGAAAAATACACTACCGATGCCTATGTATCGGTGATTGCCCAAATAGTCAAGGCCAATGATCCGGCCATACTATTGCTGGGCGCCTCATTCCAGGGAAAGGATCTGTCGGCACGGCTTTCGGCACGACTTGGCGTTGCCATGGCCCAGGATTGCACCATGTTTGCCATTGAGGACGGCAACCTGGTGGCCACCAGGCCCATATATGCCGGAAAGGCCTACGCGAAGCTCACCTTTAACAACAGCTGGCCCCAGATGGCCACGGCCAGACCCAAAGTCATGGCCCTTAATACGCCAGACGAATCCAGGTCCGCGGAAATCCTTGACGCGTCCTTTACCCTGGATGACGGCTCCATCAAGACAAAGGTGGCGGATATTGTGAAAGATGAGAGCGGGAAGATCGACCTTACGGAGGCGGATAAGATCGTCTCAGGAGGAAGAGGCATGAAGGGCCCGGAGAACTATAATATCCTGGAGGAGCTCGCTTCCGTCATCGGGGCAACCGTCGGGGCCTCTCGTTCAGCCGTTGACGCGGGCTGGCGTCCCCAAACGGATCAGGTCGGGCAGACAGGGAAGGTGGTGTCTCCCAACCTCTATATCGCATGCGGAATTTCAGGGGCTATCCAGCACCTGGCAGGTATGAGTACCTCAAAGCTCATAGTGGCCGTTAATAAGGACCCGGATGCACCGATCTTTCAGAAGGCAGATTATGGCGTGGTGGATGATCTATTCAAGATTGTACCGGCCCTGACAGAGGAGATCAAAAAGATTCTCTGATCTTTTTCCGGCCGGGGATCAGGCGCCTTCCAATGCCTGTTCCCCGGCCTAATAGCATCGAAGAATTCCATAGCCTACCCCCGAAGGCCCCCTACCTGATATTAGTCAAAAAAAAACCCCGGACAACCGCCGGGGTAAACCGGATGCACCGTCGCTTGATTTTTTTTTCTTTTTCCCCCTAGAGGAAGAACGAATTAATGCAACGAATGCCCCAGAATGTCTTTATCTATATGCAATTGCTGTGCCATAAAATTGATGACAAAATATCGTATAATTATCATAATTATCTACAATTTATATGCTATTATGCCTATGTGTGTAGCAATGATAACACAGGAAATGTGAAAATTTCACACACACCGCCCCTTTTTCCCCTTGAGCCCTTGTTTCAGAAATTTTATACTCACCTGGTGTCTATCTTTTGACGGCAATCTCCCGGCAAGTGTCAAAATCCACTATCAAATTCCTGTTTCGATAATAATTGCGATGGATTTTGGTTAACACTGGGCACCAGCAAGGAGATGCCTGCAAGTTGAGCCTGCTAAATCCCGCTGAAGAGCGGGAGCGCCGCATCGTAGATCCCGCTGATGTATGCAGGAGGAGCGACGACCGAGGCGTATGAGAAATACGCCGCCCGCCTGCCAAAGTCTTGTACGGCGGACAGGCAGGGAGGAGTGATCGCTTGCCCGCCGGCGGGAAGGCAATCCACCAGAGGCGGATAAACGCAGCTCCTTGGATCCCGGCTTGACGGGGAGATGACATCTTGATGGTGGATCAGGGGTGATAAAAACATTTGACTTAAGACGCTTTTTTAATTAGGTTACGTTATTTAAAATAAAATTAGATGTTTAACCTTGAAGATTACAATTACGATCTGCGAGAGGAGTTAATCGCACAGGTTCCCGCTTCTAATAGGGACCATTCCCGTCTCCTTCATGTTGATCGTTTCAGTTCATCGCTTTCCGACCATTATTTTTTTGACCTCCCCGGTTTATTAAGACCCGGAGACCTCCTTGTGGTCAATAATACGAGAGTGGTCCCTGCCAGGCTTTTCGGAAGGAAGGAGAGCGGCGGAAAGGTCGAGATATTGGTGCTGGAGCATTCGGGTCCTAATGGCCCGGAATCCAACACCAGATGGTGTCTCCTGAAATCCTCGAAACGGCCGGCAATAGGGAGCCTTCTCTTCTTTGATGAAGATGCCTCGGGGTCTGTTGAAAGCTTGGGGGAGGATGGCCTCTTAGAGATCACGTTCCATGGCCCGCGAAATATTGACGATCTGCTTGAGGAGAGGGGATATATGCCCCTCCCTCCGTATATAAAGAGAGACAATAACGGGCTTTCAGCCCTTGACAGGGATAGGTATCAGACGATCTTTTCCACTAAAAGAGGGGCCGTGGCAGCTCCGACAGCGGGCCTTCACTTCACCGGGGAACTGATTGAAAAACTCAATCAGGCGGGAGTCTCCCTTGTGGAATTGACCCTGCATGTGGGACATGGCACCTTCCGACCGGTCAGGACTGAAGATATCAGGGATCACAAACTCGGCGAGGAGACCTATATTATTGAACCTGAGACGGCCGGGGCCGTTGAGGCCGCCAGGAAGGAGGGCAGGAGGGTCATAGCAGTTGGAACAACGGTGGTAAGGGCCATGGAGACCGCGGTCGGGCCCGGAGGCGAGATCATCCACGGCCGGGGAAAGACAGGTCTCCTCATTACTCCCGGCTATAAGTTCAGGGTGGTGGATGGAATCATAACAAATTTCCATCTCCCAAAGTCTTCATTGCTCTTCCTGGTGACCGCCTTCGGGGGACGTGAATTGATCAGGAAGGCCTACACATGGGCGGTTGAAAGGAAATACCGGTTTTACAGCTACGGCGATGCCATGTTGATAATATAGACGAAGAAGGCGCAAGGCTTAGGGCTCAAGGCTTAAGGTATTTTTTCAGTTTTGAAATTTCGCATTTTACATAGGTGCCCATCAGGCCGCGCAAGGGCCGGGGAGATGGAGACGGGTCACGGGGTAGTCGAGACCCCGGTCTTTATGCCTGTGGGCACCCAGGGCTCTGTTAAGGCAGTGTCACCCGAAGAGATCGAGGAGGCCGGACTGAGAATCATACTGGCCAACACCTACCATCTCTACCTGAGGCCAGGTCATGGGGTCATAGAGAAATTAGGGGGGCTTCACCATTTTATGAACTGGAAGCGGCCCATTCTCACGGACAGCGGGGGATTTCAGGTATACAGCCTTTCGAAATTGAGGAGTATATCGGACGCCGGCGTCACCTTTCAGTCGCACATAGACGGGTCAAGGCATTTCCTGGGTCCGGAAGAGGCCGTAAAAATCCAGGAGGCATTGGCCGGCGATATTATTATGGCCTTTGATGAATGTGTCCCCTATCCCGCGGATTATGAATATGTACTGAACTCTGTCAGATTGACCAGCCTGTGGGCCCGAAGGTGCCTGGAGCAGAAGAGAAATAACAGCCAGGATATCTTCGGGATTGTCCAGGGCGGCATGTACGGGGACCTCCGGGAGAAGAGCGCCAGGGAACTGGTTGAAATGGGGTTTGACGGCTATGCCCTGGGAGGGCTTTCTGTCGGGGAGGACAGCGAAACGAGACATAGGATAATAAGGGAGACCGTCCCTTTTCTGCCCGAGGACAAACCCTTGTATCTCATGGGGGTGGGCCTGCCGGAAGACATACTTGAGGCGGTCATGTTAGGTGTGGATATGTTTGATTGCGTCCTGCCGACACGTAACGCGAGGAACGGAACCCTCTTTACGGCAAAAGGCAGGCTGATCATAAAGAATTCCATATACACGGATGACCCTGGACCGGTCGATGAAGCCTGTGGCTGCTATACCTGCTCCCACTACTCAAGGGCCTACTTGAGGCACCTTTTTATGTCAAATGAACTCCTGGCCTACAGGCTGAACAGTATCCACAATCTTTTTTATTATTCCCGCTTGATGGAGGGTATACGGGACGCAATCAGGGAAGATAGATTGAAGGATTTTATAGATGATTTTTATAGACAGAGGTCTATTGAATAGTTTAGTAGTTGTGATCAACAAATCCACCAAACCAAAGGGAGGTTGAATAATGAATTTTTTGGCATATGCGATGGGCACCGGCGGTGCCGGGGGATCCGGCGCCCAGGGGGGAGGCTTCGGCGCCTTTATTCCCCTGATTCTGATGTTTGCTATATTCTATTTTTTGCTGATAAGACCCCAGCAGAAAAAGGCTAAACAGCATAAGGAGATGCTGTCTAAGATCAAAAAAGGAGACAGGGTTGTAAGCTCCGGGGGTCTCCACGGGGTGGTAACCGGCATAGCTGATGATGTGGTTACCATGGAAATAGCCCCCAAAGTGAGGGTCAAGGTCTCAAGGGGCTCCATTGCGGGAGCGATTTCGGGCGCGGTTACAGGCCCGGTAACAAAAGAGGAGTAAAATCCGGGATCTTCCACCATGCCGGTCCCTGTTCCCGCCTCCAAGAAGGGGAGAAGACCGTATTTGAACTTTAGATATAATTGAGGGGTAGACAGTGTCCAAGAACCTAATCTGGCGTGGCGCCATAATCACTTTTTTTATTTTAATGGCCTTAATATATCTTGTACCCTCCTTGAGCAAGGAACTCCCCTCGTGGTGGTCGGGGATGCTGCCTCGGGAGAAGATACAGCTTGGCCTTGACCTCCAGGGCGGTATGCACCTGATGCTTGAGGTAGAGGCCATAAAGGCTGTTGAAACCGGCCTTGACAGTGCCCTTGAGGAATTAAAGACAGACCTCAGGAAGGAAAAGATCAGGTATCTGGATCTCAGGCGTGATGGTGTAAAGGGCATTGACCTGACCCTTTTGAGGCAAGAGGACAGAGAGGCCTTCGAAGGGATAATCAAGTCCGATTTCCCCGATTATGATATTTCCGAGGGTACGAAGACAAGTGAGGGCCTGGCCCTCGCGATGATCCTTAAGCCGAAGGCCAAGGATCAGATTATGAAGATGTCGGTGGACCAGGCCCTTGAGACCATCAGGAACCGGATAGATAAATTCGGTGTCAGTGAACCTGATATCAGGCCCCAGACGGATCACAGGATACTGGTCCAGCTTCCCGGCATTAAAGACCCGGAGAGGGCCATTAAGATAATTAAACAATCGGCCCACCTGGAATTCAAACTGGTTGACGATAAGAACAGCCTGGAAGATGCCTTAAAGGGAAATATTCCTGCCGGCAGGGAGATCCTGTACGAATCATCGGTCGATCCAAAGACCGGCAGGGTGAAGAAAATACCCTTTCTCCTGATGAAGAGGACCCTTCTCACGGGTGAATATATCACGGATGCGAGCGTAATGTTAGACAGCCGGGACGGCCGGCCCTATGTCTCTCTTACCTTTAACCGTAGAGGGGCAAGGATCTTTGAGAGGATTACAGGTGAACATGTGGAGGAGCGGCTGGCGATTGTCCTGGACAATAATGTATATTCCGCTCCCTATATACGGGACAAGATATCCGGAGGAAGGGCCCAGATAACAGGGCAGTTCACCATGGAAGATGCCCGCGACCTGGCCCTTGTCCTGAGGGCGGGCGCGCTCCCGGCCCCCGTCAAGGTCCTGGAGGAGAGGACGGTCGGGCCTTCCCTCGGAAAAGACTCCATTGAAAAGGGATTCAAATCCATGATTATCGGCGGCCTGATAGTAATAATCTTTATGATTATCTATTACAGTTTTTCAGGAATCGTGGCTGATGTGGCCCTCCTGTTGAATATCCTTTTTATAATGAGCGGGCTCGCCTTTTTCGGGGCCACCCTTACCCTCCCGGGAATAGCGGGAATAATACTCACCATCGGCATGGCGGTTGACGCCAACGTCCTTATCTTTGAGCGGATACGCGAGGAACTGAGGCTGGGCAAATCGCCTCGGGCCGCCATCGATGGGGGCTATAGTAAGGCCCTTGTTACCATACTTGACGCAAACGTGACCACCTTAATCGCCGCTTTGGTGCTGTTTCAGTTCGGCACCGGCCCTGTCAAGGGCTTTGCGGTCACCCTCAGTATCGGTATTGTGGCAAGCTTTTTTACCGCTGTTTTCGTTACCAGGGCGATATTTGATTACCTTTTTACCTATCGGAGTTGGAAAAGGATAAGTATATAAACTTTGTTAATGCAGGCGGCCGACCGCAGGCAGCTCCCCCATTAACTCTCGGGGCCGGTTTCCTGATTGACGCCGAATAAGCAGACTAAAAATTGATAATTTAGTAATTTACTTTTTTGAGCGGCGGAGCCGCGTTGTATAGAATCGCGAAGCGATTCTATAACTCGAATCTGATTTTTGCGGGGTCCTTTTATGGAATTTATCAAACCGGGCATCAATATCGATTTCATCGGTAAAAGGAAGTTGGCCTTTTTGCTATCCATTACAATGGTGGTTCTGACTATCATCATGCTGATATGGAGGGGCGGCCCCAACTACGGCGTGGATTTTGCCGGTGGAGTACTTATTCAGATCAAACTGGATAGTCCGAAGAAACCCTCTGAAATAAAAGAGGCCCTCGCTCCGATCGGGCTCCAGGACAGTATCATCCAGGAGTTCGGCGAAAAGGGTAAATTCGAGTACCTGATAAGGTTGAGGGAGACCGATATCCAGACAACCGGTCTAGGCGAAGAAGTGAGAAAAACCCTAACAAACCAGTTCGGATCAGGGGTCGAGATCAGGCGGGTGGAGATGGTAGGTCCCAAGGTGGGAAAGGATCTGCGACAGAAGGCCCTTTTCGCTATATTTTACGCCATATTGTTCATAGCTATATACATTTCGGGGCGATTCGAACTCAAGTGGCTCATGAGCATCATCATGGCCCTCTGCCTGATAGCTGCGGTCTACATCGCGTCGAGATTTGGAGTCAGCATTACATGGCTGATCATTGTCGCGTTAATTGTCACCATTGGTTTATGCTGGTTCCTTAAATTGAAATACGCCATGGGAGCAGTTATCGCCCTCATCCACGACGTGACAATCACCGTCGGGGCCTTCGCCCTGACAGACAGGGAGATATCACTCGCCATAATAGCCGCGCTGCTTACCATTGTGGGCTATTCCCTTAATGACACAATTATTGTCTTTGACAGGATCAGGGAAAACCTGAGGCGATTTCGCAAAAGGGATCTGAAGGAGGTAATGAACGCGAGCATTAATGAGACCTTGAGCAGGACAATCCTGACATCTTCAACGACACTGGTTGTGGTGGTGGCTCTGTTTATCCTGGGCGGCAGCGTTATTCATGATTTTGCCTTTGCCCTGCTTGTGGGGATCGTTGTGGGCACCTATTCGTCTATTTTTGTGGCAAGTCCCATAATACTTGTCTGGGAAGGCGGTTTTAAGGAAAGGAGCAGGATAAAGAGCTAAGTCTATTCCCCGCGCAAAGAAATTGTCCGTCCCCTGGATTTAATGTCAGATCAGAACGACCATGGACCTGAACCAAGAAATCATAAGGAACCCTTTTTGGTAAAGAAGAGGAGAAAAAAGTCGGGGTCCAGCCGAATCCTTTTTTGGGTGATAACCCTGGTCCTCTTTGGAGTCCTGATCGCAGGCCTCCGGTTGTGGTCCTGTCTCTATAATGTGACACCCCAATTCTATTACATCCTTATAAGCAAGAATGATAATCCGCTCAAGCTCCTGAACGGGGAGACCATCCTTCTCCATCCCGAGGACAGGATCAGAATCCTAAATATCTCATCCAGCATCTGTTTCAACAGGGGCATCCGCCTTAATGCAAGGGGCTTCGATGTCAATGCCCTCCTCCTGGAAGAGATGCCGATTTCAGACCTGTTGCCAGGTAAAGATATATTCGGACATTACTCCTTTCGAATATGGGTGAAATACGTTAATCAGGAGATAGGGCATGTGGATATCCTTGTGGAGCCTTTTGTGGAAGACTGGCTGGATAAGGCCAACAGGACCATCGAAGGCAAGAAAAAGATAGAGGTCCTGGAGCAGGCCCTAAAGCAGGCTCCGGATGACCGGCGGATAAAGGAGAGATTGATCAGCGAATACATCTCCCTCCACAGGTGGGAGGAGGCCGCCCTGATGCTTGAGAGCTTGCTTAAAAAAGAGGGGCCAGATCAGGCCTTGCTCCACAGTCTCCTGGAAGTCTACGAATCCATGTCCAGGAAAGAGGGTGTCATATCGGTCCTGAGAAAATTGATCGAGCTCAATCCGGAGGACATGGACCTCAGGCTGCGGTTGGCAAAAACCCTGGAGGAAGACGGGCGGTTGGAAGAGGCAATCAAAGAGTATGAAGAGATCGTGAACCGAGGCGCAAAAGAAGACCTGCTCCCCGTGTACAATTCACTGGGATTCCTTTATACGAAGACCGGTCAGGTTCAGAAGGCGATCGATGTCTACCTCAAGGCCCTTGAGATGGATAAGGATGACGTCAATCTGTACTATAACCTGTCCATGCTCTATGAGAAGATCGGCCAGAAAGACCGGTCCGATTTCTATCTGAGCAAGGCGGTTGAGCTGAAATCCGGTGATATTGAGGGCCGTCTAAAATTATCCGAGGACCTGATCGAAAAAGGCAGCCTGGAAGAAGCGGAGAAATATCTCAAGGAGGTCCTTAAGACCAGACCGGAATCGCAGAGGGCATTGTCGCTCCTGGCGGGCATAGCGGAGAAAAAAGGAGATAAAGAGGGGTTAAAGGGGCTTTACAAAAGGATGCTGACCCTTGACCCGAAAAACCTTACCCTGGTCTATAATCTGGGGATCATCGAATATGAGACGGGAGATCTCGTTAATGCCATCCCCTATCTGACCAGATATGTGGAGGCCCATCCGGATGACAAAGAGGTGCACACCTTCCTTTTTGACATATACAGGAAACAGAAAATGGATGATAAGGCCTTTAAAGAGGCCCTGATCCTCACCCGGCTCAAGCCTGAGGAGGTGGACTTTTATGACTTTATTTTTGAATACCTGAACGGCCGGGGGAATTACGAGGAGATGATAAGGGTCATGAACGAGGGACTGAAAAGTCATGCCAAGGATATTGACCTAAGGAAATACCTGATACTTGCCTATTTAAAGACCGGAAAGGAGGACCTTGCCCTGGAGCAGATAAAGGAGGTCCTTAACCTGGATCCGGACAATGTCACCATGCTCCTGCAATTGGCCAGGCTTCAGGAGAAGAGGGGAACGCCGGTTGAGGCACTGGCAACCTATAAAAAAATACTGGACCTCTCTCCTGACAATGAAGAGGCTGAAGCGGCCTACCTCCGGTTAAGGCTTGAGGTCTTGCCCAAGAGATGAATGGATGGGAAAGAGACATCTCCATGTTGCCGCAGGCCTGATATTCAAAGATGGAAGGCTCCTGATCACCAGGCGTCCCGATGGAAGGCATCTTGCCGGCCTGTGGGAATTCCCGGGAGGAAAGCAGGAGGGCCATGAGACCCTCAGGGAATGCCTGAAAAGGGAGATAAGGGAGGAACTGGGCGTTGAGATCCGGGCGGACAACCTCCTTTTGACCGTCGAACACGAATATGACACAAAGCTTGTCACGCTCTATCTCTTTCAATGCGCCCTTCTAAAGGGCATGCCCAGGGCACTGGAGGGCCAGGAGATAAGATGGATTAAACTCGCTGATCTTCCCAATTACAGCTTTCCTCCGCCTGATAAAAAGATCATTGAGTTTTTAGGGAGCTTAAAAAATCCTGATATTCTTCCGATTCCCGGATAAGATTCTCTCCAGTGTCAATGAGATCACGAACCTCATCCGGTTTCAGGTAAAAGGAAGTGGGCAGGGACAGGAGCCGCTCCCTGAGCTTCGGGTCTTTGACCTTGAGAAAATCAATATCGATAAAATGCATCTGGTATTTCTGTCCAAGGACCGGGATCTCGTCCCCCTTGCCGCAATATTTCTCAATTAGCCTCCGGCAGGCCTCCAGATCCTGGCGCGCCTTCTGGTCGGCCGTTAGGAGATCCTTTGTCATCTGTATAGTCTCAAAGCCATAGTTATCCAGGCTCACCGTAGCTGTCTTATAGGCCACATCCATTATCCCCGGCGGGCCTTCCCGCATGTCCAATTCTTGGGGAGACTGCGTCTTGGCGTTTACCACGATTATAACAAGGTGTTTGATCCTGCCCTTTCGCGGGAAGAAAAAACCGGAACTGCGTAAATATCCGTCGATAATGTATCTCAATCCGAGATTATCGGCCAGCCCCCCGTCCATCAGATGCAGATAGGGATGGTTTCCCTTATCCTGTTCGTATATTGCCCGGTTCTTTGCCCAGAAGTAACGACGATTATTGATGTCATAGTCCTTTAATCCGAGTTCCATATCAATGGGTAAACGATACCCCTCAGGATCTTGATGGTTGACGAGTGATACGGGCGTGAGCAAAAAGGGAAAGGCCGATGAGGCGGCGACCGCCCTCGCCACGGGGATTTCCGCCAGGTCTGACCCTATAAGATCGAACTGGGACTGTGTAAAGGTGAAGCGCGCGCCTGTGGTCATGTTGGTGGCGTTAATGGCGATATAGGGATGCAGGCCCCTGTCAATTAGAAACTGGAATGTCTTATTATCGAATATCGTATCATTATAGAGCTCTGCGGCAATATCGATGCGGCTGAAGTTGGGGGAGGCAAGACGCATGAGGTTCCAGGGATATAATGTATTTTTAAGCAGCTCGCCCTGGATATTGCGGTTTAGAAAACGTTCCTCGAAATCCTCAAAGATGCGTTTGCCGAAGAGCCCGTAATAGGCGGACGTGAAAGATCCACCCGATACCGAAGAGATGACATCCACTTCCTCCAGCATGGTCATTTCGGGATGTCCGGGGACCGAAGTATTATTAAGCCCCTTTAACACCCCGTAGGAGAAGGCCGCCGCCCTTGTGCCTCCTCCTGAAAAGGCCAGGGCGATGAAGATCTCGTCCTGTTTGCCTGTTTCCTCGGTTGTGGGATATCTGTATCCCTTATGGATATCAAATTTTTCTAAGCGCGGGTTCCGGGGATAATGGGCGCAGGAAGCGAGGGAACACGCAAAAATAATAAAAAGAATACAACTAAGGATTTTATTTTTTCTCAAAATTGACCTCCTTAGGATCAAGCACGCTCGTTCCTTCAATCCTGATCTCCCGCTGATCAGGCACAAAATCAGGTTCTCCAGCAAGGGTGATCAGGTGGTGCCCTGCTTCCAACTCGATTATATCGCCTGTAAACTGGCCTGAATTGACACCGTCAATGACTACCTCGCGTCGCTCGGGAAAAACCACATGCAAAAACTCCATATCTGACTCCTCCTCCCATCAGGACAATATCACAAAAGATCTCGGGTATAATATCATAATATTTTTAAGCGGATAAACTTGCTGAAAAAGATAATTTTATATTGTTAATTAGCAATTGTTTTAAGGTTATCCCGGTAGCGTCCGATTAGTCTATTAATGGATTATTTTGAGATCAGATAATACATATCAGCGTTTATGTTGAAAAATAAACCCATCCTCCCGTATCTGGGGAAGGATGGGTATTGGGAGGGCGCACACAATTTCATATCGTAGGCCGTCCCCTTCTCCTCACCTCTCCCCATCAATAGAAGAGCCTCTTCGAGGATGGCCTACGAACCTGTGTGCCTATTTGACGATTTTTAATACAATTTCCTTGCCACTCCATGTGTTATTTCGTTTTTTTTATAATAAAATGACCTCGGGTGTCTGAGATCCCTTTCCCAGACCGGTTTTGGCGATTTGGAGGAGGCAGAAAATTCATCGATGGTCATGCGGACATTATCAGGAAACCTGAAAAATAAAAAATTTGCACAAAATAAAGTGCATTGGTGCACATTTTTATGTTCATTTCGACTTTTACTTCTTGAGGTTCTTCCGGTAAATGAGTACGCTGAATAAAATGAACGGAAGAACCCCATTTCAACAGTTAGAATTTTAATGATACCGATTATGTAAGGAGTACGAAATGATAAAGGAACTGGTAATGAAGACAAGGAGTTGCCGCAGGTTCAAGGAGGAGGCGATCAGTGAAGAGCTACTCCGTGAGCTTGTGGACTTGGCGAGGCTCTCAGCGTCCGCGGCCAACCTCCAGCCTCTAAAATATATTATATCCTATAAAAAAGAGATGAACGATATCATCTTTCCGAAATTAAAGTGGGCGGGATACTTGAAGGACTGGGACGGCCCAACAGCGGGAGAAAGGCCTTCCGCGTATATCATTGTACTGGGGGACGGGTCGATCGCAAAATCCTTTGGTTGCGATCACGGTATAGCCAGCCAGAATATTGTTCTCGGCGCCGCCAGCATGGGATTAGGGGCCTGCATTATCGGTTCTGTCGAGCGGGAGGGCCTGAAAAGGGCATTTGATATCCCGGACCGTTTTGAGATCCTACATGTAATAGCCATTGGCAGGCCCGGTGAAAAGATCGTGATCGAGGAACTTGGACCGGACGGCGACATAAGGTACTGGCGTGATAGTGCCGGGGTCCATCATGTGCCCAAGAGGTCCCTGGATGACATCCTGGTCAAGATAGAAATATAGCAGGCCTCGCTTCCATTGAAATCCAACGACCGCCCATCCTGATCATGGTGTGGGTGAGAGAGATCGCAATCCATATGAGTTATTTATTAGGGGTCTGAATCCGATGTTATCCAAAAATCTCTTTTTCAATATCCTGTTCTCAGCCCTCCTGTTGATACCCCTCACCTGTGAAGCAATAGCCGAATCTTCAAGGGATCAGGCCGTGCCCGGGGAAAGGCCTGAAAAGGGCTCTTTTGATCCCGAATCAGAGTTAAAAAGACTCGATGATATGATAGAGATGGGGATAAAGAACCCGGTAGTATTCTATAACAGGGGGTGGATACACGAGTATAAGGGAGATCTGGATGAGGCAAGAGAAGATTACGCTCGAGCCATTGAGATCGACGGGAGTTATGCCGACGCCTATTATAATCGAGGGCTTTTATATCTGAGGGCCAAAAAATACGAAGAGGCCATAGGGGATTTTTCAAATACCATATCCCTGAAACCTGAATCCGTTGATGCCTACTGCAATCGGGGGAACGCCTATTCCCGGTTAGGTAAAACAGATCTTGCACTCAAAGACTATGATATGGCCCTTAAGCTGGATCCAAAAGACCCGGACCTTTATTATAATCGGGCCCTAATATACCTGAAAAAGGGGGATAGGCCAAAGGCCCTGGCCAATTTACAGATAGCGGCAAGGTCCGGCCACAAGCTGGCTAAAAAATATCTGAAGAGGCTCAATTCTGAAAAAAAGAGATAGGAGGTCACTGTGATACTGGTTTCAATGGGGGTCGCTCCTTTTCTTCCTTTCTGAGCTTTTCCTGCAGATCGGGGTCATTGCCTGCCAGTTCCCGCGCCTTTTGGAAATGGAAATCAGCCTCTTGCATCTTTCTTAATCTCTTAAAATAGACCCCGAAATAGTAGTGGGCTAACCCCAGCCTGTTCTGCCTCCCTAAGGAAACTCCAAGATTGTAATAGACCTCGTCCTTGACAGGTTCCATAGAGATAAGTCTCTCAAAGATGCCGCTCGCCTTTGAATATTCCTCAAGATTCTGGTAGGATACCCCCAGAAGGAAGAGCGATGACCTATCCCTCCCATCAATGGCCAGGGCCCGGTCAAGGACCTTAATGGCCTCCCTATCCTGTCCCTCTAATTGGTAAGTCTCTCCAAGGTATCTCAGCACTGGCAGAGATTCGGGCAGCCCCTTTATCGCTACGTCAAATTGATCAATCGCCTCCGGATATTCCGCCTTCTCTTTTAAAACGATCCCCAGGCCGAAGTGGGCCAGGGGTGAATCAGGATCTTTTTCCAGTTCCATTCTAAAGGAACTCTCGGCCTCCTGGGGGTCTAAATAGCGTGCCTTGAGGATAGTCCTGAAGAATGGATAAAGGCCCCTGAAATGGTCCGCCTCCTCTCTTTTTGACGTTGCCTTGATCGAGGCCAGCATTGACTCAATATTAGACATCCTCTCGGTAGAGACCGGGTGCGTCAGGAGGTAAGGGGGTATCTTATTCGTGCCTGTCCATTGTCCGCGCTGGATTTGTGTGAGCGCGCGTATCATCCCGGCAGGATCGAAGCCCGCCTTTTCCATGTATCCCACGCTTAACTGATCGGCCTGGCGCTCATCGTCGCGGCTGTAACTCAGCTGTTTCTGGATTCCTGCGGCCACGGAACCGGTTATGACCGCCCCTGACAGCTCTCCGCCCAGCAAAGCGCCCGCTAAGACCCCGGCGAGTGTTGCAAGTCCGATCTTCTTATTCTGCTCAATGCGTTCTGAAATATGCCTTGCTGAGACATGCCCGATTTCGTGGCAGATAACCGCGGCCAGTTCGTCTATCTCATCCAATGCATCTATGAGGCCGGTATAGACGAAGATATGCCCTCCGGGACCTGCAAAGGCGTTCAGTTCGTTACTCTTGATAATATAAAAATGAAAGGGAAAAGGTTTCGTCTCAAGGGGGATAAGGAGATAATTTCCGAGTTCATTCAGATATTCATTGGCAAAATCATCATCCACAAGGTCATAATGTTTCTTGATATTTGCCAGAAATTCTTTTCCGAGCTTTTCCTCGTCTTCTATGGAAAGGGCAAAGGCCTGGGGCCTTCCTGCTATCAAGACCAGACACAGCAGGAGTATAGTAATGAGGGTTATTGTATGCCGATTATGTCTTTTTCCCATCTTCATTTAGCCCGATCCTCGGGGCCTCGATCCAGAGACCTTCCAGGTCATAGAACTCCCTGACAGGTTGATAAAATATATGGATCACCAGATCTCCGTAATCCATTAATATCCAGTGACCCTCACGCTCCCCCTCCACTCCATAGGCCTTGAGCCCCTTCTCGCGCATTCTCCTTGATAGGTGCCGGCCTATTGCCTGGACCTGACGGCTGGAGTTTCCGCTTGCTATCAGGAAGTAATCGGCGATGGAGGTAAGTTTCCCCACTTCAAAGAGGACCGGATTGATGGCCTTTCGCTCCTTGATTATCCTGGAGGCCAGGAGGGCCTTGTCAAGAGTGTTCATCTCTTCTGTACAACCCCTTATCAGATATGTATGAGATGACCGGTTCCGGGACAAGGAAGCGTATGGATTTTCCGGCCGCCAGCATCTCCCGTATCCTCGTGGAAGATATCTCTAAGAGCGTGGCCTCTTTATAGAGGAGGGAATTACCTGATGGAATGGAAAAAAAGTCTCCATTGCCACCTTTCCTGAAACCCACCCCCAGGGAGAGGACAAAGGGCTCCAATTCCTTAAAAGAAAAACCGGGCCTCTTTATGACCACAAAATTCGCATCGTCAAACAGGTTCCGATACTCCTTCCAGGTCTTGATGTCGTGGAATGCGTCCATTCCAATAATAAAAAATAGATCTACCCCTTCCCCCAGTATCCGCCGGATCTCCCTGAGGGTCTCGATTGAATAGGAAATGCCCTCCCGTCGGCCCTCAAGGTCGAGGACCTCAAGGAAAGGAGAGGCCTGGGCCGCGATCCGGGTCATGGCAAGCCGGTCGGAAAAGGGCGTGACCGTTTTTCTATCCTTGTGGGGAGGCAAGGCGCCGGGAATAAGAAAGACCTTTTCCAGGTTCAGATCTTCACACATCTCTTCCGCGATTCGCAAGTGACCAAGATGGATCGGATCAAAGGTCCCCCCCAGTATTCCCAGCCTCAAGCCCTTTTCATTCATCAATCCCTGACCTGCCCGTCTCCGTAAACGATAAATTTCGTCGTCGTTAATTCCTCAAGGCCCATGGGCCCGAAGGCATGGAGCTTCGAGGTGTTAATTCCGATCTCCGCCCCGAGCCCTAATTGATTGCCGTCGTTGAACCTGGTTGAGGCGTTCACAAGCACGACCGATGAATCCACCTCTTCCAAAAATCTCCTGGATCGTCCATAATCTTTAGTGATAATTGCCTCAGTGTGATTTGAACTATATTTTTCAATGTGGTCGAGGGCCTCGTCAATACTCGAAACAACCTTGACGGCAAGAATAAGGTCCAGAAATTCCGCGGGCCAGTCCGATTCCCCTGCCGGGATTGCACCTGAGATGAATTCAAGGGTCCTCGGGCACCCCCTGATCTCCACGCCGGTCTCCTGAAATCGTTTCAGCATGGGGGGGAGGAAATCTGCCGCGATCTTTTCGTGGACAAGCATGGTCTCCATGGCATTGCACACCCCCGGCCTCTGGACCTTTGCGTTAAAACATATTTCGGACGCCATTTCCATATCGGCGAACTCGTCCACATACACGTGACACACACCCTTATAGTGTTTTAAAACTGGAATACGAGAGTTCTCGGCCACGAATCGTATCAGGCCTTCCCCTCCCCTGGGGATAATAACGTCCACCAGGTCGTCCAGGCCCAGAAGTACGGCCACAGCCTCCCTCTCCGTATAGGGAATCACCTGAACGGCCTTTATGGGGAGACCGGCCTCCTCGAGGGCCTCCTTAAGGATCTTTTCAAGGATCAGGTTTGAATGTATTGCCTCTGAACCGCCCTTGAGGATGACCGTGTTGCCGGATTTTAAACAGAGACCTGCGGCATCCACCGTCACGTTGGGTCTGGATTCGTAGATAAAACCGATAACGCCCAAGGGTATCCTTACCCTGCCCACAAGGAGACCATTGGGCCTCTTCCACATTCCCGTAACTTCTCCAACAGGGTCGGGAAGGCCGGCAACCTCCCTCAGGCCCTCTGCCATGGACTGGATGGTTTCATGGTCAAGTGTCAGACGGTCGATCATGGCCCCGGTCATCCCGGCCCCGGTTGCGGCGGTAAGATCCCTCCTGTTCTCTCTCACTATATCCTCTTCCTTGCGGAGCAGCTTATCGGCCGTCAACTCAAGTGCCCTGTCCTTCGCACTCCTCTCCACTCTCCTCATGGACCTCGAGGCCTCCATGGCGGCCCTGGCCATATCCTCGATAGTTTCTTTAATTAACATATCTCGTCTCCATTTTTCATATCATCCATCGTGACCAGATTATCCCTGTGGACCACCTCGTCATCATGCTTATACCCGAGACAGGGCTCTATATCACCGCTTTTTAGTCCCATGATCTTTTTTATGTCTCCGGAGTTGTAATTTACCATGCCCACAGCGACCCGCCTTTCCTTCTCGTCCAGGATCACCACCGAATCCCCTGGGCCGAATCTTCCCCTTACTTCCTTGATCCCCGAAGGAAGGAGGCTCTTTCCCCCCTTTTCAAGGGCATCAGTCGCGCCATGATCTATGATAAGTTGTCCCTTTGGGGCCTTTGCGAAGGCTATCCATCTCTTGCGTCCGCACAGGGCAACGTCCTGTGGCATGAAAAGAGTTCCGATCTCCTTGCCCATGAATATGTCACGGAGGACCCCGCTCCTTCGGCCGTTGGCGATAATTACAGGGACGCCTCCAACAGCGGCCTTCTGGGCGGCCTTGACCTTGCTGGCCATTCCGCCCGTTCCTAAAAAGCCCGGAATGGAGCCTGCGTAACGCATGACATCTTTATCCACTCTTTCAACCACGCGAATAAAACGGGCCTCTCTGTGGGCCCTGGGGTCCTTGTCAAAAAAGCCGTCGATGTCCGTAAGATTAATAAGGAGATTGGATTCCGTCATGCCGGTCACCATGGCGCTCAGATTATCATTATCCCCAAATTTGATCTCATCGACCACTACTGTATCATTTTCATTGATAACCGGAATGATTTTCCAGGACAAAAGCCTGAAAATGGTGTTTCTCGCGTTCAGATATCTGTGCCGATTGTTCAGGTCGTCTCTGGTGATAAGTATCTGCGCCACGGTCTGTCCATATCGACCAAAGGCCTTTTCATAGGCCATCATGAGGCTGCTCTGCCCCACAGCGGCAACGGCCTGCTGCTTTGATACGGATTCCGGCCTCCTGGCCAGCCCTACCTTTTTGAGACCCGCCGCAATGGCGCCAGAAGACACCAGAATAATCTCTAACCCCTTTTTCCTCAGAAAGAATATATCACCCGTGAGGTCATTAATGACTCTGCTGTTCAGGCCATTCTTTCCGGTCAGTACCCCGCTTCCGGCCTTTATCACCACCCGCTTGACCGGCTTTAACAGATTAATTCTTTGAGTTGCTGTTTGATCTGATATCATTTCCATTTAAAAATTTCCCGGCCAGGATCTTTTTCAGGTCTTCAAGGCCCTCCCCTGTCAAGGCGGATACGGGCAAGGACTCCAGTCCTATCCGGTAAAGGGCCGACCTTATTTCATCGATATCTCCACTCCCTGGGGAGAGGAGGTCAACTTTATTGATCAGGACAATCTGTTCCTTCCGGTCAATGGAATGGCCGTATTTTACAAGCTCATCCTGCAGCATGTAAAAATCCTCCAGGAGATTGGTGGAAGAAACATGTGTTATATCGATCAGATGAAGGAGAAATCTGGTCCTCTCAATGTGTTTTAGAAATCTGTGACCAAGTCCCTTGCCTTCACTCGCTCCCTCTATCAATCCAGGGATGTCTGCCAGTGTGAGATAGATCCTGTCGTCAACCTCCATGACACCCAGGTTGGGAATTATTGTGGTAAACGGGTAATTATCGATCTTGGGACGTGCCATTGTAAGGCGGGACAGGAGAGTGGATTTACCCGCATTGGGAAGTCCTATTATGCCGATGTCGGCGAGGTATTTAAGAGAAAGCCTGAGCTTTTTTTGCTGCCCTGACAGACCTGGTTGGGCAAATCTCGGCGCCCTGTTGGTAGAAGTGGCAAAATGGCTGTTTCCTTTACCTCCCCTTCCCCCGGACAGGAGCAAGATCTCCTGATTGTCTTTTACAAGGTCGGCGATCATATCGCCATTATCGTGGTCATATACGACTGTCCCAAGAGGGACCTCGATGACAACGTCTGATCCGTCCTTTCCTTTCTGGTTTTTCCCTCTGCCGGGGCTGCCGTTCTTGGCTTTGAAGAGCTTTCGTGAACTGAAATCTGACAGGGTGTGGAGTCCGCTCAAGGCCCTGATAATTACATCTCCACCATCTCCACCGTCTCCACCGTCCGGACCGCCTTTAGGTATGAATCGCTCCCTTCTAAAGCTGACGCAGCCCCTCCCCCCATCTCCCGAGACAGCGGTAATCACGGCTTCGTCGATGAATCCCATGGCATCCTTAGGAGATGATAAGGTATGTGACCTTTACTCTGCGTAAACGCTTACTCTTTTCCGATTTCTGGCAAACCGCTCAAAGGAGACGATCCCGTCTATTTTGGAAAAAAGGGTATAATCTTTGCCCAGGCCCACATTTTCGCCCGGGTGTATCCTGGTTCCCTTTTGCCTGATCAGGATGTTTCCGGCGCGCACTCTTTGACCGGCATATCTCTTGACGCCGTATCTTTGCCCGGCACTGTCTCTGCCGTTTCTTGAGCTGCCGCCCGCCTTTTTATGTGACATCTGAAATTTCCTCGCTGATGAATTCCATGTTTAATGATCATGCGCTCTCATTCCAAATTATGAGAACATCCGCTTATATTATTAAGTCTGACTGGATTTATGCCTTAATATCCTCTATTTTTATCAGAGAAAAGTCCTGCCGGTGTCCCTTCTTTCTCCGGTAACCCTTTCTCCTCTTATATTTAAACACCAAGATCTTCCTGTTTTTCCCGTGCCTCGCAATCTGGCCCAGGACCTTTGCCTCTGTCAGATATGGATTGCCGAGGTTGACGTTTTCACCATCTGAGGTCAAAAGCACCTTGTCAAAGGCAATGGAATCACCCACGTTTCCCGACAGCTTCTCAACTTTGACCATGTCTCCCGGTGCCACCCGATACTGTTTGCCGCCGGTTTGAATAACAGCGTACATAGAATCCTCCAAAATTTTAAATATTCAGTATAAAGAAAATAGTGATTAGAGTCAAATCATAAAACAACCAAAAATCCATCATCAAATTCCCATTTGGCCAATAACAGCGATGGATTTTGGTTAACCCTGGGCACCAGCAAGGTGTTAGATGCAAGGCGCCGAGGAGCGACAACTGAGGCGTATGAGTAATACGCCGCAGGGAGGAGCGATCGAAGGCAACGCCGCAGATGACATCTTGATGGTGGATCAGGGCAACCAATAAAAGTGCCCCCGGCGTGACTCGAACACGCGGCACCCAGATTAGGAATCTGGTGCTCTATCCACCTGAGCTACGGGGGCATCGTAATAAAATCAATAGGTTAGCCGACTGAGGGAATGGCAGTTCCTGCCCTTTTCAAGGCCCCCTTAAAGGCCCTGTCAACCCGGCTAATCGTTTGCCTACAATATGTGAAAACATACTCGGATGTCAAGCCCTGTTCTTTCCTTATCTCCTTAAAAACTTGGGAAAAATCATCATTTATGGGGGTCTGCCCACCCCGTGGAATGCAAAGCCGATTCCTCTGGGGTTGCCATAGTCGCCTATCCAACAGGGTCTTCTTTGATCCCGAGCCATTTCCTTGCTTTTTTGATGTCTCGAAAAATTTTTATCTCAAACTCGACATTTTCGATATCTGCATAGGTTTGATACATCCTACTTATTCCAAAATCCAGGTCGCCGGTGACAACATAGGCGGTCTTTCCCCCTTTTCTTAAATGAGAATATTGCTTCACTTTCCACGCAACATTTTTGATATCTGCATCTGACCATGAAGGATTTTTCGCTCTGGTGAGGTCCCAGAGTACCAGTCGCGTATAGCGGCCGGAAAAGTAGCGATCCAACTCGTCACATATCTCTTGACTGCTCAGGGGGGCAGTAGCTGTGAATACAGTCAGGTTCCTTTTTTCATCAATTTTTACATCAATCTTAGCCAAGCTTGCCTCTCTCAAAAAAGAATGATTGGAAAATCAATC
>CAZGIZ010000012.1:0-49987 GCA_964526655.1 uncultured Desulfobacteraceae bacterium
ACGTTCATGAATATAACCGGTTTATTGACCACCTTGAAGTTGAGAGGGCAGTGGATCATCCCCTTGGGGATATGAACTACGGTGGTCTCGTTAATGATATGCTTCTCGCCTTCCTCGCCGAGCGAGAGTTCCACTTCAGCGTCAAATTCGCCTATGTCCATGGAATTTGCCCCGTAGAAGTGAAGAAACTGGTCGAAATCATGGGTATGGGGCTCCTCGACCATAAATAAGGGTTCTGTAACGCAATTCCATAAAAGCGAAAAATCCTTTTCACCGACATATTTCTTGCTGAAGAATATGAGTCTCGGGGCAAACCTCCCCTCAACCATCGGTTTCTCGAAAAACAGATTTCCGTATTTTCCATCTGCCATTTAATATTCCTCCTTTTCTTGTGTGAGGGTGAACTTACGTAGAAATAACACATTGATTAATCAATATACCCGAATATCTTCTCAAAATCCAGGGAATTGGGATCCAAAATCCACCATCAAATTACAATTTCGCTAATGATGGCGATGGATTTTGGTTAACCCTGGACACCAGCAAGGTGTTAGATGCAAGGCGCCGAGGAGCGACGACTGAGGCGTATGAGCAATACGCCGCAGGGAGGAGCGATCGAAGGCAACGCCGCAGATGACATCTTGATGGTGGATCAGGGAAGTCTTAAAACCCTTGACAGACATAGCCGAATAATTTAGTAGTATCGCTTGTTAGTATTATCAACGTATGATAAAAACACTTCAATGGAGATTCCTTAGGCTAACTAATTAATGCCACTATAAAAAAATTTGATATATGGGAATTAAGGAAAATACAGCCTTTGCTGAATACCATCATCAAGAAGTATCTACTGATATTGCCGAATTAATCGGAGAAGCTATCCTTTCCGACAAGTTTAAGGAAGGCGAGTTGAAAGGAGGTGAAATATAACAAAAGCCTTTACCGTGTTTCATGGGTCCGTCATTATTTTCATGAATAACCTCATGGGGAAGGAGAAAGTGCAATGAAAAAAACGGTATATATGGCAATTGCGTTCATGTTTGTTATCGGGGCTGTGCTTATGCCCGCCGTGCAGGCGGAATCGGCATCGGAACCCAAGAAGATCTCGCTGATATACTCCGACCATATTCCAGGGACGGTAGGTGGAAACGTCTTTATCAAGAACGAATATTTGCCGAGAATACAGGAACAACTGGCCAAGTTGGGGTACCAGCTTGATATCACCTTTTACCATTCCGAGTCCCTATATAAATATTCGGATCAGGTCCAGGCATGTGACCAGGGGCTCGTTGATATAACCGTTGCCGTTATGCCCTACGAACTTGCGCGTGCCCCCCTTCATGAGGTTATGGGCTTCGGCTTCATGGGATGGGACGGTCTTATAATGAATCGTGTCTGGGACGGCCTTGACAAGAATGTGCCTCAATTTAGGGATGAGTTAGGGAAATCCTTTGTAGAGCTGTTCAGATTCATCCCTACCCGCATGCTTGTTCACCACAACAGAGAAGGCGCGCGTGTGCCCGCGGATTTCAAGGGGATGAAAATACATACCACTGGCTCAAACGCGGATATGTTTAAATCAATAGGGGCGATACCAATAAGGCAGAATCCCGGCGACTGGTACACTTCCCTGGATAGAGGGCTCTTTGACGGCATTGCCGTCGCCTTTGATATGGTCAACATTTTAAGACTCTATGAAGTGTTAAAATATCACGTTTTCCCGGCCGGTGACGGCTTCGGGTTCACGCCGGTCACTCACCTCATTAACCGCGCGAAGTTCGAAAGCTTTCCTGCAGGGGTACAGAAAGTCATCCTGGACAACAAAGATTGGGCGAGCGAGAGGATTACTACTTTTGAGAGGGAGCACAACCTGCCGACCTATATGGAAGGTGCAAAGAAAAGGGGTAATATATTCTATGAGCTTACGCCCGAAGAGACTCAGGAATGGAAGGCGGCCTATGAACCCATCTATAAGCAATGGATAGAAAAAATGGAAAAGAAAGGTCTTCCCGGGAAACAGGTCTATGAGGAGGCCCGTAAATTGACAAAAGAATATATGTCAAAATAAGTGGGATTGAAATGTAACTATGATATAAAACCCGATTGAGTTTCAACTCAATCGGGTTTTAATTTGAATCGGGGGTGAACATTTATGGAGAAGACACCAGAGGAGCTTTTTAAGCAAAGAAGGAAGCGGGTCATGGACGCCATTCATTTAAAGGTGCCGGACAGGGTCCCCATTATAACCTTTGGCGGATTTTTTGCCGCCAGGTACAGCGGTTTTACCTTCAGGGAAGCCATGTATGATCGGGAAAAGATGGTCGAGGCGACCCTTCGTTATCTCCAGGACTTTCAACCGGACCTGGGTGAAAATCCTTTCATGTTTACACTGCTGGGAGCGCAGTTGGAGTCAATAGGATACAAACGCCTTGCCTGGCCCGGGCACGGCCTGGGTGATATGTCTTCTTACCAGTTCCTGGAGGGAGAGATCATGAAGGCCTCCGAATACGATGAATACCTTTATGATCCCACGGACTTTGTAATCAGAAAGGTCTGGCCAAGGGTATATGGCGCGCTTGAGCCCTTTGAACAACTGCCTCCTTTGCAGACCGTGACCGACTACATGAGCGTGGGAACCTTTGCAGCCTTTGCAGACCCTGGAGTCCAGAAGGCACTGGAATCCATGGTGAACACAGGGAAGATAGTCCTGGAGAATCTCGGAGCGGCCATGGCCTTTAACCAGAAGCTTGTGGAACTCGGATTCCCCAGCATAATAGGGGGGGCCGCGTTGGCGCCCTACGACTATATCGGCGATATCTTGAGAGGGACCAGGGGGATAATGGTGGACATGAGAAGGCAACCGGATAAACTCCTTGCCATGATCGAAAAGGTATACCCGATGATGCTCAAGATGGGAATGACGGCTAAACAGGTGGGCCTGCCTGCGGTCTTCATGCCGCTCCATAAGGGCTTGGACGGCTTTATGTCCCCTGATCAGTTCAAGAACTTCTACTGGCCGACCCTCAAGAGGTTGATCGAGGCCTTTATCGCCGAGGGCCTAAATCCCATGGTCCTGTGGGAGGGTAATTGCGAATCCCGCCTGGAGCTGATAGGCGATATCCCGCCCGGAAAGGCCGTTTATATGTTTGAGAGGACCGACATGTTCAGGGCCAAGGAAGTCCTGGGCGACGTGGTCTGCCTCCACGGTAACGTTCCCCTCACCATGCTGGTCACGGGCAGTCCCGAGGAGGTAAAGGACTACTGCAGGAAACTTATCGACAGGGTAGGCAAGGGAGGCGGTTTTATAATGGCCCCCTCCACTTCCATGGACGACGCCAGGCCTGAAAACGTCAAGGCCATGTTTGACACTACGAGGGAGTACGGGGTATATGCGTGATATAGGCAAGGCCCGGAATCCCAATAAAAAAATGATCCTGAAAATCCTTGTATATCCTGTCTAAGAATAGAGAAAGTTATAATGGCCCCTATTAGGGGCCATTCGTGGAAAAACCGGGTCAATCCCTATCAAAAAGTGCTCAGGTGGATGAACTGTCCAACCATGTAGCTGCACAGGTCAGAGGCCAGAAAGGCCACGACCGGCCCCACATCATCTGGGGTGCAGAGCCTCTTCAGGGCGGATCTCTGTCTGTTCTCCTCAAGGAAGGCCCTGGGCGCCTTTTCCACAAGACCCGTCTCCCCGAGGCCTGGGCCTATGCCGTTGACAATAACCCCTGAAGGGGCCACTTCCCTTGCCAGGGCCTCGGTCCAGGCCATGACCCCGGCCTTGGCGGCCCCGTACAGGGAGATATTGGGGATACCCCTACCCCCGGAGAAGTTTATAATCCTGCCGTATTTCCTGGAGATCATATGGGGAAGTAGGGACTGGGCCACATTCATCTGGCCGAAGAGATTGACGTTGATATCCAGGTCCCAGTCCTCCCTGGTCATTTCAACAAAAGGCCTCAGAGGGCTGCTCGCGCCGGCGTTGTTTACCAGGATATCGATGCTGCCGAACCGGTCAAGCGATGACTTGACCATTTCATCCACTTCGGACCGCTTTGAGACATCCACCTTGACGGCAATGGCCCCTGCTCCCAGGGCCTCTACCTCCATAGCGGTCTTTTTGGCCCCTTCAAGGTCTAAATCGGCCGCTACAATATTGCATCCTTCGCCAGCCAGCGTCAGTGCGATACCCCGGCCGTAACCTATCTGGCTGCCGGCACCGGTCACAATCGCTGATTTGCCCTTTAACTTCAGATCCATAAATGCCTCCTTTTACCAAATATTGCCATTGTTTTAATTCCGGTCCTCCAGATTGTCGAAGATCCTGAGTATTGGGGGTCGTAATCATTATGCTCTGTCTGAAAATGAAATGTCCGGCGATGTTTTTCCTTCAAGGTGATATCTACCTGTTTGGTAGCCCATGATCAAATATTTGGAATTTACGCAGCGCAAAGCAGATCTCAAAGAGTTCATGGGCATAAATTCCAAATATTTGATCATAACAAGGCCCGGTGGAACTTTCAAAAAGATATCACCTTGAATGTAAAACGTCGCCTACCATACTTTATACATTCCTACAATTATTTATTGTCAATCAATGCCCTATTGAACAAGTTAAATATAATAACCAGTATGCATACTTGAAGGCAAGTGAAAAGGGATTAAGACACAACAATTTTGGTAAGAATGCCAATAATAGAATAATGGTAAACCCTGATCCACCATCAAGGCGTCATCTGCGGCGTTGCCTTCGATCGCTCCTCCCTGCGGCGTATTGCTCATACGCCTCAGTCGTCGCTCCTTGGCGCCTTGCATCTAACACCTTGCTGGTGGCCAGGTGCAGGCCAAAATCCTTGTCCAAATTGAAATTTGGAAATTAGATGGTGGATTTTGGTGCAAGGGTAAATCTTGACATTCAAAATTTTATTGTGCGATAGTCCTAAGGAAAAATAAACAGATAACAATCAGGAAAGGGGGGACAACATGTTTCAGATAAAGGCAACGGTCGTGGGCTTCCTTGGGGACGAGGAGCGGTATCCATGCCACTTCCAGCACAAGGTGGGTGATGAATTTATCTTTGATGGTGAGAAGTTTATCGGCAGGATATGTCCCCATATGGCGCCCATACTTATTCCCAGGATGATGCCGCTCTACGCCACTGGCCCCAGGTTTGTATCACCCGGTTACTATTATCCCTTCTGGTACGCGCCTGTGAGCGTGAGCGATCCGGAACAGAAAAAGTATGACGGGCTCGGGTTCAGAAACGTCTTTGAGACAATCACGGAAGACAAGTATCATATGAGAAATCTGCAACCCCTTGACGCCTTTACCTGGCCGCCCAGCAAAGAAAGGAAGATCGCCAGGGGAATAGGCGCTGTCTGCGGGGATACAAGGACCTCAATGGCAATGAGGGTTGAGGCCTTTGATCTGGCCGAGAAGGGAGATGCCACCCCCTATTTCAGGAGAGAGATGACCATACTGCACAAGGTCCTGCCGAAACCCGGGATCGAGGTGGACAGGATCCTGAATGAGTTTACCAGGGATGAAATCGAGATACCATACCCGGCATTACACCCCCTCATGGTCCGGATTCTGAGCGAGGAGCTTGAGCTTATGGGCTATCTGGATATAAAGGACGGGAAGGCAAGCGTAACGGGGAATGGCGAAGCAAAACTCAAGACCTTTAAAGAGGGGCTGTCCCAGGAAGAGCTGGAAGCCCTCAATATGGAGAGGTGAAAAATGAAAGGATACGCGGGCAAATTCCTCAGGGTGAATCTCTCCGCAGGCACTGCGGTTGATGAGCCCCTGCCCCTGGAAGTCGCGATGGACTTCATTGCGGGCCGGGGCTTTGGGATAAAATATCTTTATGACGAGCTCGCTCCCAACGTGGACCCTCTGGGCGAGCACAATAAGATCATATTAGCGACCGGGGTCCTGACAGGCACCCAGGCCCAGAGTGTTTCGCGCTGGGTGGCCTGTACCAAGAGTCCCCTGACCGGGTGCTATGCCCGGTCCTGTTGCGGCGGAGACTTCGGCGCCTGGATGAAGTTTGCGGGTTATGACTTTATCCTCATCGAGGGGAAGTCTGACAAACCCCTTTACCTTTATGTCACAAAAGAAGGGGCTCAACTCATGGACGCGGGGGAGCTATGGGGAAAGGACACGGCCCGGACCCAGGAATGGCTCGTGGAACGACACGGCAAGACAATCCGTTCGGCCTGCGTGGGCCCGGCCGCCGAAAGGCTCGTAAAATATTCGGCCATTGTCTCGGGGAGACGAACCGCAGGTCGCTGCGGGGCAGGCACGGTAATGGGCTCAAAGGGGCTGAAGGCGGTGGCCATCAACGCCAGGAGAAACCTGAATCTTTATGATCCGGATGGTTTCAGTGAATTAGCCAGGGAGCAGATAAAGATTATGAAGGCCAGCAAGGATTACGCCTATAACAAGGAGTTCGGCACCACGGAAGGTGCGATCACGAGAAATGTCCTGGGCGTCTATCCTGTCCTCAATTTTCGTTACGGGCAGCTGGCCGGTTATGAGCGATTGGGGCCGGAGGCCTACAAGAAGATGAGGATAGGCGAGTTCGGCTGCTACAGCTGTTCAATGAGGTGCGGCAAGATACACCACGTGACGGGTGGACCCTATGACGGGGCCGAAAGCGAGGGCCCGGAATATGAGAGCTACTGGGCATTTTCAGGCCCCATAGACAACACCAATATAGATGCCACGGTAGCCGCGGACCAGTTGTGCGACGACCTGGGTCTGGATACCATCAGTACAGGCAATACGATTGGATTCGCCTACGAGCTCTATGAGAAGGGAATCCTCACAAAGAAAGACACGGACGGGCTCGAATTGACCTATGGTAATCACGAGGCAATGATCAGTCTTATCAAGAAGATCGGGAAACGGGAGGGTTTCGGGGACACACTGGCTGATGGGACGGTGAGGGCAGCCAAAAGCATCGGCAAGGGAGCCGAGTTCTATGCCATGCAGACCAAGGGGCTGGAGCTCCCGGCTTATGAGCCGAGGGGTCTCAAGGCCACGGGTTTCGGCTACGCGACCTCTACCATAGGCGGAAGTCACGGTAACGGGTCCCTGGCATTCCAGGAGTGGGGTATGCCCGTGCCGAGGGCGGTGAACCGTTTCGAAGAGGAGGGCAAAGCGGATATAGTTATCTTCAATCAGAACCGGGCAGGCCTGGAGGTCGGCATAGTCTGCGCCTTCGCCTTCAGCTGCGGTGACTGGTATCCCAGGCTGTTCGGCAGGATGCTTAAAGCGGTTACGGGCATAGAGGAATTTGCCGACTGGGGATATCTCAACATGGTCGGGGAAAGGGTGTGGAACCTTGATCGAGCCTTCAACGCGAGGGATGGATTCGACCGCAGGCATGACACCCTGCCCAAGCGTGTCCAGACCGAGCCCCTTCACACCAGAGAGGCCGACGGCGAGGGTCAGATGGTAAGAAATCTGGAGGGATTTCTTGATGAGTATTACCGGCTCAGGGGGTGGACGGGAAAGGGCATACCTTCCAGGGAAAAGCTTCAGGAACTTGGGCTCGGCTATGTGATCAAGGACATGGAGCCTTTCCTGTAGCGGATTCGAGATATAAACCTGTATAGGTGGTTAATTCCCGGTCATGCAGGTCTTTGAAAGACGATATCTATTTTCTCTGTTGCCGGTGGCCTGATTTTTAAGGGTTTAAAAGAGGCTTTCCTAAAATTAACAGGGAATTCTGCTGCGAATCAGGGGCGTAAACCCTTAAAAATCAGACCACTGCCTTGCCTGGGTGGAATTCTTTTATGAGATATCGCCTTTCAAAGACCCGCATGACCTCCGAGATGAAGTTATCGACCTGGTTTCTGCTTTGGAAACATGAACAAGGCCATATAAAAAGGGGTTGTTATCCATGCACGGCTGGATGGGCAAGATACTTGACGTGGATTTGAGCAGGTCTCAAATAACGGAGATCTCTACGGAACCCTATGCCCGGATATATTTGGGTGGCCGTGGAATCGCCTCCAGGATCTACTGGGAGACTGTATCGCCCGAGATCGGCGCCTTTGATCCGGAAAATAGGCTGATATTCATGACAGGCCCTCTCGTTGCCTCGGGGGCCCAGGGGGCCACCAGGATGTCGGTGGTGGGCAAATCCCCAATGACCTTTCCCGAGGGATACTGCTACGGCAACATGGGTGGATTTTTCGGTGCCGAGCTTAAGAAGGCGGGTCTTGACGGGATTATCATTTCAGGACGCGCCCATAGCCCGGTCTACCTGTGGATCAGGGACGGCGAAGCGGAGCTAAGGGATGGGTCGTCAATGTGGCGACAGGGCGCCTACCGCGCCCAGGAGATCATCCGTGAGACCCACGGGGACAAGGCACGTTTCCTGACCACGGGCATCGCCGCTGAAAACCTTGTCAGGAGCGCGGTCATCTTCGGCTCACACCAGTCAACTGCGACAGGGGGCTTCGGTGCCGTCATGGCCTCCAAGAACCTCAAGGCCCTGGTGGTGAAAGGCTCGGGAAGGCCCTCAATAGCGGACCCCCAGGTCCTCAAGGAGCTGACCCGCTACACTGTAAAGATATGCAAGCGCCTCCATCTGGCTATTCCTCCTCTGGTAACGGCCACGGGCCGGGGCAGCCTCCTGGAGGTCCGGGGCAAAGGCGGGTGCTATCAATGCGGGCTGGATTGCATAAGGAACTTCTACCGGTACGGCAAGAGGCTTGAGGGCTATCGACGGTGCCAGGCCATGGAATATTACCTCCCATGGCGTTATGACCGGGAAGATGAGCCCGTTGAGACATTTTTTAACGCACCGACCCTGGCCAACGACTACGGCATAGGCACCTTTGAACTCCAGAGTATTATTGACTGGCTCTACGCCTGCCGCAAGGAGGGCGCGCTCACGGATAGAGAAACAGGCCTGCCGCTTTCCGGAATAGGCACACAGGATTTTCTGGAAAAACTGCTCCATGCCATCGCCTATCGTGAGGGGTTCGGGGATTTACTGGCCGAGGGGCTTATAAGGGCCGGAGAAAGAATGCCTGAACGTGCACGGGGCCTGTTCAGCCACGCCATTGCCCCCGTCGGTCAGAACGATCTGGCGCCTGCCAGGGCCATCCTGACCCATGCCCTGATCTATCCCATGGAGCCCAGGGTCCATCAACCCCTTATCCACGAGATCAGCTTTGTCAACGCCGCCTGGGGTCTCCATCGCATGGATCCCAACCTCACGCCTGTCACCAACAGGGTGTATCATGACGTGGCAAGGGCCTTCTGGGGCAGCGAAGCCGCGGGTGACTATTCCGTTTATGAGGGAAAGGCCCTGGCCGCGAAAAAGATACAGAACAGGACCTATATAAAGGACAGCCTCGGTCTTTGCGACTTTGGCTGGCCCATTACCTATTCCTTTGCAACACCCGACCATGTGGGCGATCCTGACCTGGAGGCCAGGATCTTCGAGGCGGTTACTGGCATTTCGGGCAAAGAGCTTGAAGGCCACGCGGAGAGAATTGCCAACATGCAGAGGGCCATCCTTATACGTGAAGGAAGGAGGGTCCCCGAAGCGGACCATCCCCTTGAATTCAACTTCACTGAGCCCTTGCAGGCCGGGGCCAGGGGCGGGAAGGTAATGGTCCCCGGTCCGGGGGATGAGGTCCTTGAAGCTACGGGAAACGTGCTTGACCGGGATAAGTTCGAGACAATGTTGCAGGAATATTACGACCTGAGGGGGTGGGACCGGGAGACGGGAATTCCCCTTTCCCGGACCCTGACCGCCCTGGGATTAGACGATCTTGTGCCTTTTTTCTCAGATTCGATGCCTGATTATAGCCCCCTCATCCGCGGATGAAGCCAGTTTTGTGTATATGCTCAGATAGCCTTTTTTGATTTTGGGCTCGGGCTTCTTCCATTTCTTCAGGCGTTCTTCTATCTCATCATCAGGAACGTGGAGCTGAATGCTGCTGTTCAGGACGTCGATGCTGATCCTGTCGCCGTTTTCAACGATTGCCAGGGGCCCCCCTTCCGCGGCCTCCGGGGAGATGTGCCCGACAAAGCATCCGTTGTTGGTGCCTGAGAATCGGCCGTCCGTGACCACTGCCGTTGATTTGTTCAGGCCCATGCCGGAGAGATATTTCAACGCCCTGTACATCTCGACCATGCCCGGCCCTCCCTTGGGCCCCTCGTATCTTATTACGACCACGTTTCCATCCTTGATCTTACCGTCCAGTATGGCCTGGTTAGCCTCCTGTTCGGAATCAAAGACCACAGCCGTTCCCGTGAACTGCCTCACTGCCGGGTCTATGGCCGCCGGCTTGCTGATGCCAGTCTTGGGCGCGAGGTTCCCCCTTATAACGGCGAGGCCTCCTGAAACCCCGAAGGGTTCTTCCAGCGTCTTGATTACCTCCCTGTCATCCGGGAACCTGTAATGAAAGGTATCCAGGTTTTCCTCAATGGTTTTCCCCGTGCACGTCATGACATCCATATGGAGGAGGGATCGCATCCGGTCCATGACCCTGGGGATGCCCCCGGCCCTCCAGAGGTCCTCCATGTCCCGGTTGCCGGAGGGATAGACCCTGACAATGGTGGGCGTATCTTTGCTGAACCTGTCAAAGGCGTCCAGGATGTCGATGTCCGCTTCGGCCTCATAGGCCAGGGCCGTCAGGTGGAGGACCGCGTTGGTCGATCCGCCGATGGTCAGACAGACCTTGACCGCGTTCTCGAGTGATTTTACATTGATGATATCCCTGGCCGTGACGCCCTGTCTGACGAGGCTGCATATGGCCTCTCCCGACTGTTCCGCTAATCGAAGTCTGTCCGCGTAAACGGCCGGTATTGCAGCGCCGTCCGTGAGGGTCATGCCCATTGCCTCGGCAAGACAGCACATGGTGTTGGCCGTGCCCATGAAGGAGCAGGACCCGCAGGTGGGGCAGGAGAGATCCTCAACGGTCTTGTATTCTTCCAGCGAGATCTTGCCTGTCTTATACATTCCCATTGCCTCTGAGACGGATGTTGCATCGGATTTCCTGCCGCCGAAGGGGATCCCCCCCAGCATAGGACCGCTGTTTACGACGATAGCGGGGATATCGAGCCGTGCCGCGGCCATCAGCATTCCCGGTACTATCTTGTCGCAGGAGGCCAGCAGGACGATGCCGTCCAGGGGGTTGGCTCCCGCCATTATTTCCACGGAATCGCATATCACTTCCCTCGATGGCAGCACAAAATTGAAATTCTCCTTGGCTATGGCGTCGCACAGCCCTATGACGCCGAACTCGAACACAGTGCCCCCGGCCCGGTGAATTCCTTTTTTTATGTATTCGCTGAGCTGGATAAAGTTGAAGTGCCCGGGCGTGAGGGTGTTCCACGAGTTCGCGATGCCTATGGCGGGCCTCTTTGTGGTCAAATCGTCGTCAGAGTAGCCCATTCCCTTGAGGACGTTCCGGATATCAGCGTTTTCAAGACCGCAAAACGATTCTGTGCTCTTCATTTTTAAATCGTCGTCCATCTGATTCCCTCCTTGCTTACTGATAAGTTCATGACTGGGTACACATGAATAAATAATCAATGCAGCGATCGAATGGATTAGCTGTTTAGTGTTAGCTCTCAAGATGCGAGGCGTGAAAAAGTGAAGTAATGTTTAACCTTGAGCCTTGCGCCCTATGCCTCTTTATATCTATCCACCTTTCAATAAAATATACTACCTTTTGCCGGTCTTGGATCCCGTTGGATTCGGCTTATAATATCGCCCCCAAGTGCCAGGGCACGAATTCATAGTCCCCGAAGTTGAGCAACTCGCTCTTTGTCTTCTTACCGGAAGCGGAATCCAGGATTTGCTGAAAGATCACCTCGCCCATCTCCTCCACACTGGACTTCCCCTCAATGATCAGGCCGCAGTTGATGTCCATGTCATCTTTCATGGCGTGGAAGGTCCTGGAGTTGCTTACAAGCTTTAGGGTCGGCACTGGTTTGCTTCCAAAGACCGAGCCCCTCCCCGTGGTGAAGCAGATCAGGTTGGCCCCGCCCGCGACCATACCCGTAACGGAGACCATATCATATCCCGGGGTGTCCATAAAGACCAGGCCCCTGGAGGTGACGGGCTCAGCGAACCGATAGACCTCCATCAGGTTAGTGGAGCCGGATTTTGCCACGGCGCCCAGGGATTTCTCCAGTATGGTCGTGATCCCCCCGGCCTTGTTGCCGGGAGAGGGGTTATTGTTCAGCTCAATGCCGTTTTTTTGAGTATATTCTTCCCACCATCTGATCCGTTCCAACAGCCTCCTGCCCACTTCCTCCCGATCGACCCGCTGAACAAGGAGTTGCTCTGCCCCGTAGACCTCCGTTGTCTCACTCAGAATAACCGTGCCCCCGTGCCTGACGACGAGGTCGCTGGCCGCGCCCAGGGCGGGATTGGCGGTGATCCCCGAGAGGGCGTCGGAGCCGCCGCACTCCAGGCCTATTATCAGGCTCGAGGCCGGTACAGGCTGCCTTGTGACGCTATTTGCCAGGGGCAGCATCCCTTTTATTGCCTCAATTCCCTTTTGGAGCGCCTTTTTGGTGCCCCCTGCGGACTGAATGTCCATTGAGTGAAACATGGGATCCGGCTCAAGACCCATCTTCTCTACAAGGTCATCCACCTGGTTTATCTCGCACCCATGACCCAAAAGGACCACTCCTGAAAAATTGGGGTGACGAGCCCAGCCCTCCAGGGTCAGGCGGAGGTATTCGATTCCGTCCCCATGATCGGGGATGCCGCACCCGGAGCTGTGAACGATTGAAACCACACCGTCCACATTGGGGAATTCGGCCAGGGAATCGGTGTCAAAGGCCTCGGCGATGAACCGGGCCACACTGGATGAGCAGGCTGCCGTGGCAATCACGGCTATATAGTTCCGGGTGGCGACCCTGCCGTCGGGCCGGACGATGCCCTGGAATTGGGCTCGATCCCCTTCAGGGACGAGATCAACGGGCCGGGCCTCAGAGCCGAAGGAATAATCCCTGTCGTAGTCAAGCATCCCCATGTTGTGGGTGTGCACATGTTCACCCGGTCTGATGTCTCTTGAGGCGGCGCCGATAATCTGGCCGTATTTCAGGACAGTCTCCCCTCTTGCTATGGTCCTTGTGGCTACCTTATGGCCCTCCGGGATATTATCCACGCAGACTACTTTTTCCCTGGGGATCTCTGTCCCAGGTTCAAGATCGCTTAAAGCAACCACTACATTGTCGCTGCTATTCAGCCGAATGATAAGTGATTCGGATGGGGACATTTTCTTGCCTCTCCTCATTTATTTGGATATTATCAGGGTCATTAGGCTCTGCCTTAAATGTCTTATCAGGCAATATCCATCTCTTCTACTTGCCCCTAACTACAGGGAGAATAACACCCCCGGAAGGGACAATATGAACTTCCGGATCCGTAACAAATTTCTCGCTCATGACAAAGGCCCCGTTCAGGTCCTCGGCGTAGAGGAATCCCAGACGTTCAACGACCTCCCTCGGTACCTCTTCAGAGACGAAAATGACCTTATACTCATCCTGGGCCAGGAGGGCCTGGGCCATGGACATGTTGAGTTCAGGCGCGCCGTCTTCCATGATGCGCCGGTTATTGTCAAAAAGGTCGAGCACTCCCCCCTTGAGACGGTGGCCGTGTTCCATACAAAAGCTTTCGCACCCCGCCACATAGGCCTCGGGCAGCGGTAAAAGGCAGTTGGCGACAAGGATTATCACGCCGCCCTCCCTGGTTATCATTGAGGCCGGCGCCAGGGGTTTCATGAGCTGGGTGCCCTCCGTGTAGGGAAAGGAGCTGATAATGGTCAGATCGGCCTTTTTGGGAAATTCCTGTGAAATGATGCCCCGGCATATTTCAATGCCTGCCAGGTGGGCCTCAACAGGGTCGCCGCAGACCAGGTCATAGAGCCGGTCGTTATGATCAAGGACGCTGTTGATTATGAAATCAAGTCCCGCGGCCCCGGATAGCTCCCGCACATCTTCATAAAAGGGGTTGCCCTCCACCTTGCCGAGCTCGGATCCATTCCTAAAGCTGTATCTCAAATGGTGTTCGAGTATGGCCTCGAAATTCGCGACCCCTGGGAAAAGGATCTTGCCGCCGCCTCCGAAGCCGTTCATGGGGTGGGGGAATATGGAGCCGATTCCGATTTTAAATGACGCCTCATGGACCCTTGGATTTATCTTTACGGGTGTTCCTGTCTTTAGTTTTGCCACGGGAACAAGATCGGGGGCGTGACAATTGTGGTTGAAAAAGGGATATGTCTTTACGAGGTCTTCCCCGTAAACGGCACCCATTTCCTCAGTACTGAGTTCCCTGTGGGTGCCGAGGGCCAGGATAACCTCTATTCTTTCCCTTGAGATCCCGGCTTCTTCCATTTCTTTAAGGAGGGCCCCGAGGATGGATTTCTTGGGAGAATAACGGGTCTGGTCCTCTATCAGTATGGCTACCCTGTCCGCGGGGGAAATACGCTCCTTCAGGGGCGCGGATCGAATCGGGCTATTGATCCCTATCCTTGTAAGTGTGTCCGGGTCCCTCTCGCCCTCGTGGTCGTGAAATACTGCGAAGGTGAGGACCTTCCACCCCGATGGGACCTCAAAATATCGTTTTTCGCGTCCATATCTGACGAAGTATTTTCCCATGGCCTTCTGCCGGGTTAACCGGGCCCTTCTTCCCTTGGGCGGTGCCAAAAAGATCCTTAAGGCCCATGCATTAAGTCTTATCACTTTAAAAATAGAACATTGCCGGGAGTATAAAGAATGTTGCAATAGGTGTCAAACAGGAATAAGGCGCGGGTCAGCCGGGGAAAGGGCCATGGTGCGTTTGGGGCCTTTGTTACAAACTTTTTGGTTGACATTTTGGAAACAATTAATAATCATGCGTTCACCCTAAAAAACAGGTGGAAAAGGTCTCAAAAATTTTGAAAAACGTAACTATCTGTTATCCGTGCCTTATCAAATAATATGGCATGAACCTTCATAAAACATCACATTACTACCAAGCAAGACGCAAGCTATTATTAATTTTCTAATATACTGTTAGGAAACAGATCCAACAACGTTCACAATATCAAACAACAGGCAACTTAAAGAAGTATTTTATTTTCCGCAGGAAAGGAGGTGGGTACTAATCAGAGATTTAGGGAAAAGCATCGAGAAGAAGCTTTTAATGCACATTAATCCTTAAAAGGAGGGCCGAGATGAAAAACAAGAGACTAATCGTATCATTAAGCCATTTTGGTGTAGTCATAATGATAGCATCAATGCTGTTAGCCTTTGGTTGGGCTGCGCCGGACCTGGCACAGGCAGCAGGAAAAGCCCCTGATAAGATCCGGTTCGGCAACCCGATCGCACTTTCGGGCCCGTATAGCGCTGGCGCGATGATGTCACAGATACGGGCATATGATATGTGGGTTGAAGAGATCAATGCCAAAGGTGGTATATTTGTCAGGGAGTATGGGAAGAAGATACCAGTTGAGATAATAAGGTATGACGATAAGAGTGATCTGGGAACAGTGGTAAAGCTGACCGAGAAACTGATCCTGGATGACAAAGTCAACTTTATCCTTCCTCCCTGGGGTACAGCCTCTCACTTTGCAATAGCACCTGTAATCAACAAGTACAAGACTCCCGTAATAGGAATTACCGCTTCTTCCCTCAAGCTTAAAGAACTGGCGCCAAGGATACCCTACCTGTTCATACTGCTGAACCAGCCCGACGAACAGGGACAAGCCCTCGTAGATCTTTGTGTAGAGTTGGGAGTTAAGTCGGCAGCGGTGATTCACCATACGGACCTGCACGGCATTGAATGCGCCGGCGCTGTACTGCCCCAACTTGCCGTATCCGGGATCGATGTGGCCCTTTATAAGAGTTTTCCATTAGGTGCCAAGGACCTTTCACCCTTGCTGAAGAAGGTCAAAGCCGCCAACGTGGACGCTGTTATCGGTTTTTCTTACCCAGGCGGAACCTTCCTTATGACCGGGCAGATGATGGCGATCGGCTTAAACCCCAAGCTCTTCTACACAACAGTGGGCGTAGCTTATCCCGACTATAGGGATAAGTTCGGCGCAGAGACAGTGGAAGGTATCATGGGCGCTGGAACCTGGAACCCAAAAATCTCTCCTGCAGCGAAAGAATGGTTTGACAGGTATGTCAAACGATGGAATGTAGAACCTGACCGCTGGGGGACTGCAGGCGGTTACGCTACCTGTGAAATTATGCAGAAGGCCATCGAGGATACAGGAGGCCTTGATCCGGAAAAAATAAGGGATTATATAGCCAATACGAAATTCGATACTGCCCTTGGCCCGGTGAAATTTGAAAATCAGTTTAACATAACTTATCCAGGTCATGTTGGCCAGTGGCAAGACGGGGAGTTCATGGTTGTAAATAAAGCGACTCGCCAGGCAAAACCTATCTATCCTAAGCCCGCGTGGCCCAAGAAGTAGACATTCCTGGCATGACAACCCATCAGAATATAATTCCCATTTGAAGGGTATTTAACCGTTCCTCAAAGCAGGCTGCCCTGAGGGATCTGCTCCCATAGGTAATGCTCACATGACGCAGATTATATCTCTTCGGGCGGCCTGCAAGCTCTTTTTTTTGATGTTAGAAAGGCATTATTGTGTTTGTAACCTTCCTGGATGTAGTCATTGGTGGTTTTATCACGGGCGGCATCTATGCCCTGATCGCTGTGGGACTTAGTCTTCAATACGGCGTTGGTCGAGTCCTGAATATCTCCCATGGCGAATTTATTATGATCGGGGCCTTTTCAACCTTTTCACTCTACACGATCTTTGGGATCAGTCCTCTCGTTTCCCTTGCTATTTGCGGTCCTGTTCTTTTTATTGTTGGTTTTCTGATCCACAGGACTCTCTTTGAATTCCTCCGAAACAAATCGGAATCCATAAATGCATTTGCCGATAGCTCCCTTCTGGCGTCTTTCGGTCTCCTTTTTATCATTCAGAATATAGCCTTGATCATATGGAAGGCGGACATAAGGGGCTACTCCTATCTGGATTTCTCGGCCAACATCCTTGGGGCCGTATTTGTGGGAAATCGTCTAATAGCCCTGTTGTTCGCCGTAGTCATAAGTCTGGCCTTCTATCTATTTCTGACCCGTGCACGCCTGGGGAAAGCGATCAGGGCTGCCGCTGAAGACCCGGAGACCGCCCAGGTTATGGGTGTGAACATCCATCGAGTCCTGGCCGTGTGTTTCGGGCTGGGCGCGTTGATGGCCGGTTTGGCGGGAGTGCTTATCAGCATGATGTATGAGATGCAGCCAACTATGGGCCTTGAATATACGATTATCGCTATTATAGTGGTTGTCCTCGGGGGGTTGGGCAGCATCACCGGCAGTTTGATCGGAGGTTTCATATTGGGCCTTATAGGTAGTATCGTAACATATTTTGATGCAGGATTATCCCTGATTGCCTACTATGTCATTTTCATACTCCTCCTGTTGGTAAAACCTACCGGTATTTTTGGGAAATAAATGGATGAATATTAAAAGGTTAACATATAGAAAATCTTTTCTCTATGGAATAATCTGTCTAATCCTGGCCTGGCTGGCTACTATGCCCCTGTACGTCCGGCCATATCTTGTCATATTACTAAGCTCCGTATTAATGTATGTGGTTGTCACATTAAGCTGGGCCATCTTTTCGGGACCTACCCGTTATATATCCCTGGCCTCGGCTGCGTTCTTCGGGGTCGGTGTGTATGTTTCCGCCATTTCAGGGGAAGCATTGGCACTACCTTTCGTTATCGCAGGTGGCGGTCTCATAAGTTTTATGCTTGCCCTCTTTATCGGTCTCATCACCCTGAGGCTAAGAGGTATGTATTTTATCATATTCACCTTCGGGATCAGCGAGCTCATCAGGCATTTTCTCCTTTGGTGGGAGACGAATTTCCAAGGGACTGTTGGTAGGTGGGTTGTTGCAGTGGACTATACGACTGTATATTACATAATGCTTATAATTTTCTTGTTTTCACTGATCTCCGCATTCCTGATAAAACGTTCAAAATATGGATTGGCCCTGAGGAGTATTGGAGAAAATGAAGATGCCGCCGCTCACATAGGCATAGGTGTGATTACTTTAAAGACCTTAACCTTTGCCATCAGTGCATTCTTCATGGGAGCCGCAGGGGCCATAATGGCGACACGGTGGACCTATATTGATCCGACCATTGCATTTAATCCGCTCTTTTCCTTTATGCCGGTTTTAATGGCGATATTCGGAGGGGTTGGCCAACTGTACGGACCTATTTTGGGTGCAACAATCCTTGCCCTTCTTGAAGAAGTGCTGATAACCGAATTCCCTTACTACTATATGCTCCTTTTCGGTATTATATTAATAATTGTTATTCTATTCTTGCCCCAGGGCCTTGTTGGACTGGTGGAGAAGATCAGGAAAAAGAGGAATAAGGGATAGTATGAGAATACTCTATGGAGATCGTGTTACTAAGACCTTTGGCGGACTGGTGGCCGTCTACAATGTCAACTTTGAGATAAATGAGGGCGAGATTGTCGGTCTCATCGGACCGAACGGGGCCGGCAAAACAACCCTTTTCAATTTAATATCCGGTGCACTCCCAACAACGGCAGGAGAAATAATATATAAGGGTAAAAAGATAAACTCTTTAAGACCCAATAGGATTTGCAAGAGGGGAATAGCCAGGACATTTCAGTTAATCAAGCTTTTTGGCAATATGACGGTTCTTGAGAATGTATTATTGGCATCCGTGTTCGGAATTAAAAAGGGAACAGATAAGGCTGTTGCCATTGAGAAGTCCCTCAAGTTATTGGAGTTCGTCGGATTATCTGAAGCAAAGGAGACCGTTGCAAAGGAGTTGACCCTTGTTAATCAGAAGCGGCTTGAAGTGGCCAGGGGGCTGGCCACAAAACCGGACCTCTTTCTGCTTGATGAGATGATGGCCGGACTCAATTCCACCGAGGTATCACAGGCCATGGACCTTGTAATAAAGATACGCGACAGGGGCATCACCATCTTTATGATCGAACATGTTATGAAGGCCATAATGAGCGTCTGTAGCAGGATTATGGTTCTCGATCATGGGGTGAAGATCGCCGAGGGCACGCCCGAGGAGATTGCAGCCGACGAAAAGGTCATTGAGGTATATCTGGGAGAGTAAATATATGCTGGAGATTAACAACCTGAATACCTTTTATGGCAAGACCCAGGCCTTGTGGGACGTTTCCGTGAAGACTGATGAAAGAGAGGTGGTCACTCTGATTGGGGCGAACGAGGCCGGTAAGACGACCCTCCTTAAAAGTATTTGCGGACTAAAACGTCCGACTTCCGGTAGGATCGAATTCCTGGGCAAGCGAATAGACGGATTGCCCTGCAATACCATCACAGAGTTGGGTATATCCATTGTCCCGGAAGGAGGGAGACCCTTTGCCAGCATGACAGTGCGTGAAAACCTGGAAATGGGCGCCTATCCTCATCGCAGGTGGAAAGAGAGGGGAAAAAGGCTTGAGGAGATTTACCAGATTTTCCCTGTCTTAAAAGGAAGATCTACACAGTTGGCAAGGTCCTTAAGCGGCGGGGAAAGGCAGATGTTGGCCATGGGTCGAAGCCTGATGGCCGGACCCAAATTGTGCATGTTTGATGAACCATCCTACGGGCTGGCGCCCATGATGGTGAAGGAGCTTTTTAAGTTCGTGAAGACCCTGAATGACAGAGGGATTACCATATTGCTTGTCGAGCAGAATATAAAACACGCCCTGGAGGTGGCAAATCGGGCCTATCTCTTGGAAAACGGCCGCATCGTCCTGGAGGGCGCAAGCGAGATTTTTTTAAAAAATGATCACGTCAGAAAGGCCTACCTGGGTCTCTGATTTATCTCCCTCCGGTCCTCTTTTCCGGATCAGAGTTCATTAATAAACAATATTCCGACCGGACATTGCGGAAAGTGATTTCAATAACCTGTTTGATGGACAGATAGATACGGCTAAGGGGCCAGGAACTCCAATACGATCCGGTTGAACTCTTCCGGTTTCTCCCAGGGGGCAAAGTGACCCGTGCCGGGTATGAGAGTCAGTGAGGCCCCTGGGATCAGGCCGGCCATTTCTATGGTGTGTTCCGTGTAGATGAGCCCGTCATTGTCGCCGTCGAGGATCAACATGGGGACAGTGATGCCACCCAACTGCTTCGCGGTAAAATTCGGACCTGATTCCCACATCTTGAGAGTATTCGCCACGAGGGCATCCCACTGATTCGGATTGGGCGACAACCTTTGATAATCAACGGATGCCTGTTCCATAAGCCTGTTGATAGTTTCGACCTCGCCCCATTCGGTACGCGCGCCGGATCGGTTGTAATTGCCCCCGTACACGATCACTTTGTCCATGCGATCCGGGTAATTAATGGCTAAATCCAGGGCGATAATACCGCCATCGCTCCAGCCCAGTATGTGTGCTTTCTTAATATCCAGGTAATCCATAAGCTCGATAACATCCGAGGCCATGAGTGAGTAAGTCATGTGCCGCTCCGAGAAGGTGGAGCGGCCATGGCCCCGGTTGTCCGGGGCGATTACTTTGTAATGCTTGGAAAAGGCGGGGATCTGGTTTCTCCAGTCGTTGGTATTGCCAAAGGCGCCGTGCAGGAGAATGAGAGGTTTGCCATTGCCGTGAATTTCATAATAGATCCGGATGTCATTCACCCGTGCGATGCCGGTAGCCGGTACTGTTGTGGCCGGTGATGGGGCGATCCGGCACCCGGCCAGGTTGACAGCCACGACAAATGACGACAATACCAGAAATATTTTTATACGGATCACCGTGAAAAAGTCTCTTTTAAAGTTTAAAAGAATGCCCTGATGAGAAATTAATTTGGGAAGGGAGTGCTGAAAAGCTATTATTTCACGGTTGTTCCCAAGTCAGCTCTGCCAGCCCAGCAGTTCGTAAACCTTGAGTGGTCCTAAAATTCCCCCTGCCTCGTAGATCCCCATCTCCTTTACGTTCAGATGAGAGGCGGAAACCGCCCGCAGGGTCTTCTCGCTGATCAAAATGCCGTTCGGCAAAACGTGACACATATCCTGGAGACGGAAAACTGCATTCACGGAATCGCCGATGACGGTATAATCCATTTTTTTTTCAAAGCCGATATTTCCGACAACCGCTTCCCCCGTATGAATGCTGATACCGATGGTCAACGGTGTATCGAGTTCACCGGCAAAATGTTCATTGATAGGCCCCATGGCAGCCTTCATCTCCAGGGCTGCGGAAACGGCATGGGCGGCATCGTCGATATCCGAAACGGGGGCGCCGAAAATGGCCAAGAAGCCATCGCCCAAATACTTATCAACTATGCCGTGATGATCGAAGACGATCTCACCCATGATGCTGAAGAAATGGTTGAGCATGGCCACCGTCTTCTGAGGCCCGAGCGTCTGTGAAAGACGGGAAAAAACACGGATATCGATATTCATCAGCGTCAGGGTCTTGAGTTCATTGATGACCAGCTTTTCCCCGTTTATGTCTTTGGTGATTTTATCCACAATCTCCTTGGGAACAAACTTCTGGAACATATTGCGGATACCGTGTTCCTGCTCGGCCATGGAGAGCGTCTCCTGGTAGAGGCGCGCATTTTCCATGGCAATGCTCACGGACGTGGAAATGGAGTGCAGAAGCCGCAAATCGTCGTTGTTAAAGTCACCTTTCTTCTTGTTGATGACCTCGATCACTCCTATAACCTTCCCCAAATATATAAGCGGAACACAGAGCACGGAACGGGTGGTAAAGCCGGTCCGTCTATCGAAATCGGGAGAAAATTGTTTTGCCTCAAGGACATTTCGAACCATCATCGGTTCCCCACGGGCAGCGCAATAGCCTGAGATCCCTTGCCCAAGCTTAATTCGTAAGTTATTGAGAAGCTCCATATCGACGCGGCTATCCGCACAAAACCCCACATTGAAGATCAGCTCATCCTTTTCCAAGAGCAGCAGCGACCCGGCCTCCACATCCAGGGTCGCCTGGATGAGGTCCATCGTGTGCCCCAGGACCGCCTTCATATCAAAGGTAGAGGCAGCCAGGAGGCTTCCGATCTGTTTGATCATGGCCATGTCCTGATCCCTCTTCACGGCCAAAGCGGACATTTGTTCCATTTCCAGGGCCAGCGCTAACAGGTTGGCAAAACGCTCGACACGCTCCTGGACACCGGTCAGTACATGCGGACGCATGGTCCCCACAGCCAGAACGCCCTTAACCACACCGTCTGTCTTCAGAGGAGACAGCAAACATGAATGCAGGTTCTGGTTCATAAAAAGCATCTGCTCGACAGGCTGTTTCAAGGTGTTGGTGTCATCGATAAGAAGACTGGTTCCCTGCTTAATCACCAGGTCAATGACGGTGCCTGCATAGGGGTAGTCAGCCTGCCAGGAAAGATCGGTGGGCCGTTCACCAAAAAAATCGATCAAGCTCAGATTTCCGGGATTGTTTTCATTTTCGAGTAAAATCATGGCCATGTCGAAAGGGATATCCGATTGAATCTGTTTTAGGATGGCCTGCAACAGTTCGCCGCCCCGGAGGCTGGAGTTCAGGATACTCTGCATATAGTCAAACACTTTGAGGTGTTGATCCTTCTCATCATTTTTTTTCATCAGAACCAGATTGTCATAGGAGAAGGTGGCACCGCTCAACAGGGGAGTCAGGACCTCCACATCATCCTGGGTAAAGGGAGTATCGGAATCCCTGCGAGAAAGCGTCAAAACGCCGATGACCTCCTTAATCCCTTTGAGAGGCATACAAAGAAACGATTTGCTCCCGTACCGTTCATTATTGGGCCTTCTGAAACGAATGTCGTGCTCGATATCTTCCACCAGAAGAGGTGATTTGTTGACAACTGCATATTTGGCGATACTCTCCCCAAAATCGATCCGGTCCCCTTTATGCAAGGCTTCACTAAGACCGATGTTCGCCTGTATGATAAAGGCGTCTCGTTTAGGCTGCTCCAGAATCATTATTGACCCTATATCCGCATTAACCAATCTAAGGGCACGCTCCAAGGTGATATATGAAAGGTCTTCAGTATCGAAGGTCACGTAACAGAGATCAGACAGTTCTTTCAAGGTGGAGATCTGTGAGACGCGTTTTTCTAAATTACGGAAACTTTCGTGAAGTTCCTTTTCAAAAGCATGAAAGGATTGAACGATTCCTTTCAGCTCACTTGTGGCTTCTACGGGTCCGAGGCCCTTAATCTCCCTCGATATGGCTTCACTCATGCTTTGGGAGGTTAAGCGGATATCATCAAAGATCCTCCGGATGATGACATATCCGAAAAGGGCGGCGACCAGCAAGGCGAGGGCTAAAAGCGGAGCAAATTTATCAGCGAGGATATTGTACTTGACTGCGAAATAGAGAAAGGCCAGGACGGGAACAATGAAAAAAAACGCAAAAACAATGCTGAGCTTGTAATAGAGATCTTTGTCTTCCAGGGTAAGCGCTTTCAGTATTTTTTTTACCTTCATTCTCTGACTCACTCATTTCCATTTATACTTACATGGTAAGGGAAAAAGGGACGCGTTAGTTTCTCAGGTTTAATAGCGTCCAAGAAATAGCATATTTATCATATTAAGATCAAAGAATTTTTTGCTATTATTCAGGGTACTTTAGCTACGGCAAAAAGCTCTACCCAGCAAAGTTCAGGGCTAACTTGCCCCTATCACCCTTAAAAGGCTATTTATCATTTTTGGCAATATTGATAGTCTCGTAAAAAGTCGTCACCCCGGTGAAAACAGGGGTCCAGAGTGCCTGTAAATATATAAATTTACTGGATTCACCGATTAATCGGCATCTTCGACCGGCCGGAGTTTATCCCGCACTTGATGCGGGGCCGGAATGACGAAAAACGGTATTTTCGGACTTTTTACGACTTCATCAATATTGCCTTTTTTGATACATGGATACATCATGAAGGATCTTTTTGATCTCTTTTAAAACCTGCGTTAACAATGGGGAGTCATAATTAAAAAATGGCCGCAAATCCAATTACTTAGGAAAACATGGAAGGGCCTTTTCTTTCTGTCCCACAAATTTGTGGGACAGAAATTTCGTCCGGAGTTGGATCATGAAAAATTTTATTGACATGATAAAAAGTGAAAGGTAATACCATAATACTGTCGGCAGTCAAAAAAGGAGGGAAAACACGAGTATAAGAGAAGAGATTAGGCCCTTTCATCGATTGGGAATCGATTCTTTATAATAAAACAAAAAAACAAAAAAGGAGGTGCCTTATGAAGAGAATTAGCTTTGTGTTTATTCTAATGGTGTTGGTTTCGGGATTTTTCTTTTACGGCCAGGTTGCATCCGTCCTTGCTGAGGATAAGGTCATCGAGCTGAAGTTCAATGACTGGGGTCCGCCGGGGATAGGAATCGGGAAGCTTCACCAGCAGGCCGCCAAGATGATCGAGGAGCGGACTAATGGCAAGGTCAAGGTCAATTGCTATTTTTCTCAATCCTTACTGAAGTATCCGGAGACATTCAGGGGAGTGAGTTCAGATATTACCGATATCTCACTCTACGTGGCCATGCCCATCCATGAGGTGAACAGGATACTTGGAATGAACTTCACGGGCCTTCCCGGCATGTTAAAATCGTCAAAGATCTTTGAGGAAATGATCAAGGATTACCCCGAATTTAATCAGGAGTTTGAAAAGAGCGGGGTAAGGTGGATCGCTATTCGGTCCATGCCCCCGACCCAGCTTCATCTGGTCAAGACCCAGGTCAAATTGCCTGAGGATATGAAAGGCATGCGGGTCATCGGAGACCCGTACTTGGCCGATGCCTATAAAAAAGTGGGCGCAGCCGTCATACAATTGGGACCGCCGGACTGGTATAGCTCCCTGGAGAGGGGCGTTGCCCAGGCAATGTTGACGCATTATGCGGCCTCTTATGAATTCAAGATCCAGGAGTTATTCAAATATCATACCCACTTTGGTGAGGGGGCCGGCGGGGCCATACCGATCGGCTTTGTCGTTAATGTGAAGAAATGGAACACCCTCTCCCCGGATATCCAGAAGGTCATTATAGATGTCTATGATTGGGTAAATCAAGAGTCTCTCAAATGGGATGTAAACCTGGTTGCCGAGGCAATAGAAAGCGCAAGGAAAGACGGCCACATTATCACGGAGCTCACTCCTGACGACGTCCAGGTCTGGCTGGATTGGGCAAAACCATCCAATGATAAGCTGTTGGATGAAATCACGTCCAAAGGCTGGCCGGCAAGAAAGATCTATGATGGTATGCAGCAGTTGATCCAGAAATACAAGTAACCGATCTTGGTGTGCGGGAAAAACCTTTTTCCCGCACACCAGTAGAAGCCGCAAAGCCGTGCCCAATAAGATAGTACGAGACAGGAGAAGCCATCTCAGGGAGGGATCATGTTGAAGAAATTCACCGCATCCGGCCTATTTACACAACTTATTAATCTCGTTGGTTTTTTAGCATTGATAACTCTGATAGCCATGATGATGCTTACGACGATCGATGTATTCCTCCGCTACTTCTTTGATCGTCCCGTACTGGGCACAATCGAGATGGTCGAGCTCTTGATGATAAGCATTGCGGGCCTGAGCCTGGCCTGGTGTACCTTGAGGTCGGGCCATATACGGGTGGATCTCCTGCTCGGTCTCTTCTCCAAAAAGACCAACAGGATCCTTGATATCGTCAACTATACCTTCACTGCGGTCATATGCGGGTTGATGGTGCCCTCCCTGATATGGAGGTACTTTGAGGGAGTGAAGATGGACATCAGGACCTACGTGCTCCAGATACCTGAGGGGCCCTTTGTGCTGCTTCTGGGCTTCGGGTACTTGTTGATGTTCTGTGTGCTGATAATACAGATCGTGAAAGCCATCTCTGGGGGGTCGAAATGAGTCCGGATATAGTCGGTGTCATATGCGTTGGGTTGATGCTCCTTATGATCTTTATGGGCGTTTGGGTAGGCACGGCCATGCTGGTGGCCGGTTTCGTGGGTTTTTTTTATCTGGAGGGATTCTTCAGGGCCTTTACCATATTAGGCACAGAGGCTTACAGCCAGATAGCCTCCTATGTCTTTGCCTGCGTTCCCCTGTACATACTTATGGGGATAGTGGTTTCCCAGACGGGGATAGCAGGGGATCTATATAAAACGGCCAATAAATGGATAGGGAGCGTAAAGGGTGGCCTGGCCATCGCCACAACCATAGCATGCGGCGCCTTCGCGGCCATCTGCGGTTCGAGCGACGCTTCTGCCGCGGCCATGGGGAAGGTAGCCTATCCTGAGATGGTGAAGTTCAAATATGACAAGAGACTGGCCTCCGCCTGCATCGCCGCAGGGGGCAGTATCGGGATCATGATTCCCCCCAGCCTGGGATTCATTTTGTACGGGCTGCTTACGGAACAATCTATAGGCAAGCTGTACATGGCGGGATTTATCCCCGGGATACTCGAGGCTATTTTTTATTCTTTCACTATATATATCATGTGCCGGATCAGGCCCGGTTATGGCCCTGCCGCGCCCAGATCGAATTTCAGGGAAAAGGTATACTCCCTGAAAGGGACATGGGCGATGCTGGCCCTGTTCGTCTTTGTCATCGGCGGGATTTACGCAGGCGTGTTCACGCCGACGGAGGCCGGGGCCCTGGGCGCCTTTGGAGCGATTGCCATCAGTGCCTTGAGCAAAAAATTGACGCCGTCGAGATTCAACCAATCCGTAAAGGATGCCCTTCAGATCACGGCCATGATCTGCCTGCTGATCACGGGGGCCTTTGTCTTTATGCGCCTGCTGGCCGTCAGCCGTCTGCCTGCCATGCTCTCCGACCTTGTTCTCGGGTTGCAGGTACCAATCTGGGTTATTGTCCTTTGCATCATCATTTTCTATATTATTATCGGATGCTTCTGGGATATCTTCGCGGCAATGATTCTCACACTCCCCCTTATCTTTCCGGTCATCCAAATGGCCGGGCTGGATCCCATATGGTTCGGCGTGGTCATAGTTAGGTGCATGGAGATCGGTCTGATAACACCTCCATTCGGCCTGAATGTCTTTATCCTCTCTTCCTCCAGCAATGTTCCGGTAAAAACCATATTCGGCGGGATATGGCCCTTCCTCATAGCCGATATCCTTCATCTCAGTCTTTTGGTGATGGTGCCCCAGATTTCGTTGTTTTTACCGAATCTTATGAGACATTAACGGGCCCCTGTGTAAACGGGCGTTGATCGGATCGAACATTCTACAGGCATTGCATACAGGGCCGAGATCCTATGTTTTGGATCCGTTCATACAATAATTGAGTTATACAATCGCTTCGCGATTCTATACAACCCGGTTTTGCCGCTCTAAAGAAGAAATACTGGAGTTATGGAGTTAGTTATACAGGGTAAAACAGCAAATCTATCGGAACCTCGTTGAATTCATAGATCGGGGATCAGAAAGGAGCAATTTATATGGAAAAAACAAAATATGGACACCTGGTTAAGCTATTGAGTGTCGGTAAGATGGATATGCAGGGCCAGGAGGGCGTGCCGGAGGGCGCATTTGCAATGGGGCCGGGGAATGCCGACAAACTTGTGTGGCTGAACGGCCGGGATCACCTGGAGGGACTCAATGTCAATTTTACCTGGGGATTCTACAGCGGAATCGGAGACTGGCACACGGGTCTGGATCCACACATACATCCCTATCCAGAGTGCCTTGTTTTTGTTGGCCTGGATCCAACCAATATCGAGTATCTGGGTGCGGAAATCGAGATCACCCTGGGAGAGGAGATGGAAAAACACACCTTTGACAGACCTTCCGTGGTCGTGGTCCCCGCCGGGTTGCCCCATTGTCCCCTTGTAACCAAAAAGGTGGATAATCCCAAGGGCTTCGGGTTTTACCTGATTTCCCTTGGGGCTGAACCCGATACCACGTGGCTTGGCGGTGATCTAACGGATGAGCAGGCGGACCAGATAGAAAAAATGGGGGCTGAAAGGGGGATGAGGATGCACGTAGACAGAAAGTCAAATCCGGAGCCGTCTCAGACCGACGGGAAGAAATACGCGCACCTGATCAAGCCCATGACCCCCATGCTGGGTCCGGACGGCATAAGGCAGGACCGGGTGCCCGGCGGGATGGTCCTGGAGGGCGAAGAGGCATTTAAAATGGGGCCGGGGAACGCCGATCAGCTCGTGTGGATGTACGGGAAGGATCTTGAGGGTCTTGATCTCAATTTTACATGGGGTTTTTATAGCAAGCCAGGCATATGGCACAGGCGGGACACCGGACGCGGGGCCCATGTGCATCCCGAACCCGAGCTCCTGGTCTTTGTGGGCCTGGATCCCGAGGATATCGATTACCTGGGGGCCGAAATCGAAATAGATATGGGCAAGGAACACGAAAGCCACGTGATGAATAAACCCTGCGTGTATATCTGCCCGGGCGGACTGCCCCACCTGCCCATGGTCACAAGGTGGGTGGACAAGCCCTATAGCTTTATTGTGATTAGCCTGAGCGATGTGCACGCCTCGCCGTTTATAGATTAGTATCCATCCAGAAATGAGCTATTTCTGGATGGAGCATTCAGCGTTCAGCGATCAGCAGTCAGACTATATTTTGTTTTTAATGACCTTTGCTGATAGCTGAATGCTGATAGCTGATGGCGTACCTGTGCTCCGCAGTAGTCTGCTATGGACGATGGAAATCCAAAAACCTGAGTCTCTGGTGAAACACCAATGAGAATTGATTTAAAAAGGAGGGACATGAAATGGTCAAAAAAGAATACACTCATCTGATAAAGCCGCTGCCTGTCCTGAAGGCGCCAAAGGGCCTCTATGCAGAGCCGCGAATATGGATGGAGGGGAAGGATCTCGAGGGTTTCAACGCCAACTTTTCCTTTGGGTTTTACAAGGAACCATGCTCTTTTCACCCCCTGGAGGGGGCTCTGGTGCATCCCTATGACGAATGCCTTGTATTCGCAGGGACGGATAACAGCGATATTCTTTCTCTGGGTGCGGAGATATCCATAGAACTGGGTGAAGAGCGGGAAGAGCATGTGTTCAGCGAACCCACGGTAGTCATTGTCCCGAAGGGGACGGTGCACGGACCGGCTACGATTAAAAAAATTGACAGGCCCATTGTACATTACAATATCGGCCTCGGTGCGGAATACAAGGCGGAAACGATTCCAAGGGACGCAAAGTCTGCCGGGACCACGGGATCAAAATACGGGCACCTGGTCAAAAAGCTCATGACCTACATTGATGAAAAGATCAAAGGCAGCCGGATGGATTACAGCGTTGTCACGGACGAAAGGGGTATTATGAGACCGGCTGAGAGAGGAGTCGGGCCTGGGAACGGTGACCAGATCGTGTGGCTTTTCGGCAAGGACCTGGAAGGACTGGATCTCAATTTCACCTGGGGATTTTACAGCCAGTGCGGCAAGTGGCACCGGGGAGGCGAGGCGCACACCCATCCTGAAGAGGAGATACTGGTCTTTGTGGGCCTCGACCCCGATGATTTAGGCTATCTGGGGGCGGAGCTCGAAATGGGTATGGGCAAGGATTATGAAAGGCACATATTCAACACGCCCACGGTAGCCATTTGCCCCAAGGGGTTTCCTCACCTGCCACTCATTACCAGGTGGGTGGATAAGCCCTACGGCTTTTTCGTGATATGCCTTGACGGCAATCATGATTCCCCCTGGGTGGAGGCATAATCATAAGATGAGGTATCGCAGATTCGGTAAGCTGGACTGGGAGGCATCCATATTAGGTTTCGGGGTCATGAGGCTACCTTTGATCGATAATAAGCCCGGCGAATTTAATGAACCCGAATCCATCAGGATGATCCGATATGCCATCGACCGGGGAGTAAATTATTTAGATGCTGGTTATCCCTATGACAGGGGTCAGGATGAACGCCGGGTCAGGTTACTCGGCCGGGCGCTTCAGGACGGTTACAGGGAAAAGGTCAAAATAGCCGCCACGCTGCCTCCCTTTTTGATCAATTCGAGGGCGGATTTTGATCGATGTCTGAATGATCGAATCCAACGGCTTGAGACTGAAAAAATAGATTTTTGTCTTTTAGGGTGGCTCAACCGGGAAAACTGGCCAGGATTGAGGGAACTGGGCGTCATGGCCAGGGCGGAGCAGGCCATGATGGATGGTCGAATCGATAAATTAGGGTTCTCTTTTCATGACGATTTTCAGGGCCTCAGGACCGTGCTGGAGGATTACGATGGATGGTCTTTCTGTGAATTCCAATACAGCTACATGGACGTGAACCATCACCCCGGCACGGGAGGAATAAAATACGTTGCTGACATGGGCCTGGCTGTTGTTGTCACGGAACCGCTCCGTGGGGGGAGGCTTACCAAATCACCGCCGCCGCAGGTCGCAAGGGTTTGGGCGGATTACCCCGTGTCACAGGAGCGCAGTCCCGCGGAGTGGGGACTACGCTGGGTCTGGAATCACCCTGAGGTTTCAGTGGTTGTCAGCGACATGGGCAGCATGGGTCAGGTTGAGGAAAATATTGCTTCAGCGGACAGGGCCGAACCTGACAGCCTCTCCGTCCGGGAAGTTGTCATGATCAGCCATGTAAGGGAGGCCTACAATAGGTTAAAGCCTGTCCCCTGTACCGCCTGTCGCGCCTGCATGCCCTGTCCCATTGGCATCGATGTGCCGCGCATCTTCGAGATTTACAATGACGCAGTCATATACGAGGATATTGAGACAGGGAGGGATATCTACAAAATAGAAGGACATTCCGCGGAATCCTGCAACGAATGCGATGCCTGCGCAAACTCCTGCGCCAAGGGTCTTGATCTGATAAGCTATCTCAAGAAGGCATGTGAACTACTTGCCTGATATTGACGGAGGATATTTTTATTGACCCATTTAGAGGTGAATGTTAGTACCATGATACTATTTGTGGATCATCCTGAAAAAAGGTAAAATAGGGTGAATAATTCCCCTAAAAATTGATTGGGTCTTTATTCCGGACAGTGAGAAGGATTATCATTATTAAGAGAGAGGCTTGGTAATGAGAGGGAAAACTAATCTCTTCAGGCCGGTTACACCAAAGCGGGCCTTTGAAAATATTTCCGAACAGATCAGAGGCCTGATCTATAACGGGGCATTGAAACCGAATGACAGGCTTCCTTCGGAAAGGGAATTGGCCGAACGATTCAACACGGGAAGGATGTCCGTGCGTGAGGCCCTGCGTATCCTGGAGGAATCAGGTTTTATCTCCATAAAACAGGGAGCGGAAGGGGGCGCATTTGTAAGGGAGCTTGACTCGACGGGCATGACCAAATCCCTGTCAGGCCTGGTCAATGTGGGCAGCCTCACGATCCAGGAGATCAAGGAGGCGAGAATAGCAATAGAATCCATTATCCTGGAATCCGGAATTAAACACTTTACAAAGAAGCAACTGGCCGCCCTTGAGTCAAATATCAAGACCTGCGAGCAGTTTTATAAAAACCGCCAAAAAGGTGAATACCCGAATTACGCGGATGAAAAACTCGGAGAGTTTCATGTTTTGATGGCCGAGATATCCAAGAACAGGCTCTACAAATATTTCCTGACTTCCATGCTGGATCTCTATGCGAACCAGATTATCCGGTATATCCCCGACTCTGCTGAATACGCCAGGCATTTGAAACAACACAGGGAAATATACGAGGCGATTAAGGCCAAAGACATCAAATGGGCCAAAAAGGCAATAGAGGAGCATATGGAATCCTCGACCGAATATGTTATAAGGACCACGAAGGATGCTGATAGATAGGAATAACCTTGGATATTTAAAAGACGAAAGGGGGTGAAATATCGGGAAAATATCTGTTTCGCAGGCTAAAAGGTCATTATGAGGAATCCTTAAATTGAGGGAGGGACAAGCAATGAAAAAGGCAATCTTTGTATTATTAATGACTATGCTGTCAATCGGCCTGGTTTTCAGTGTCTGTACGGGAGAAGAAAAACCGCAATACGGGGGCACCTTTGTATGGAATCATAACGGCGGTATTCCCAAGATTGGCGCCCCGTCCGACGATTTGGGTATCGCAGGCAACAGGAATATGTATCCCGCATTGGAACCGTTGCTCATAACGGATGAACAGGAGCACCTTCAACCATGGCTCGCGGAGTCCTGGGAAACAGCTCCGGACGGGAAATCGATCACCCTTCATTTACGCAAAGGAATCAAGTTTCAGGACGGCACTGATTTTGACGCCGAGGCCGTAAAAACCAATCTGGAAACCGTGTATAAGGCAAATATCAGGGGTACCGGCGTTTTGGGTAAAATATCTTCCTACGACGTTTTGGATAAATACACCCTTCGAATGAATCTTAAGCAATACGATTGTACCCTCTTGATTCGAATGGCTCAGAGCGGTATGGGACAGATGGTATCACCGGCAGCATTGAAAAAAGAGGCGACCCCTGAAACGATGGCCCAGGTCCATTCCGTGGGGACCGGGCCTTTTAAATTTGATAACTGGAAGCGGGATACCTATGTAGCCTATAAAAAATGGGACGGCTACTGGCAGAAGGGCAAACCCTATCTTGATGCCATAAAAATCCAAAACATCCCGGATCTCACAGTCAGCATCATGTCCTTCAAGTCCGGAGAGGCACAGGCTGTCGAGAACGTGGATCCGGTGGATGCCAGGCAGTTGGAAAAAGAGGGTTATGAGATCTATCAGCCAAGCCTCTACTTCCTCCATAGCATCCTGCCCAGCGGGGCCAATCCCGATTCTCCCTTCGCCAAAAAAGAGGTTCGCCTGGCATTGGAATATGCCCTTGACAAGAAGACAATGGCAAAGGGTATCGGTATGGGATACTATGAGGCCCTGGAACAACTGGCTACCAAAAAGGATCCCTGGTACAACCCGGATCTGAAATTCCGTGAATACAACCCTGAAAAGGCAAAACAGCTCCTGGCCCAGGCCGGCTACCCGAACGGTTTCAAGACAAAACTTATCTCGGACGTAATGGCCCGAAGAGACACGCTTGTCGCGGCACAGACCTATTTCAAGGAGGTGGGCATAGAGACCGAACTGGAGATTCTGGAATTCGGCGCCGCCTTTGCCCTGCCCAGGCAGGGATGGGAAGGTATTTATTTCCCCGGTTTTCCAAATGTAGGGACCCTTGTGGGCATACTCGACCGCTGGGGCGATGCAAACAATTACGTCAGTCTCTACCGACCCCCAGGCTGGCAGGAGAAGTGGGGCGCGCTTATTGCCCAGCAGGATGAAGATAAGCGTATGGCCCAACTGAAAGAATTGATGAAGGTGCTCTATGATGAAGTTGTAGGAATTCCCTACCAGGGCGATGCACCCCAGTTGGTAAGGGACAAAAATGTTCATGGTTTTGATCTACACTCACACCACATTGTGAGCTTCTGGCAACCCCAGAACGTCTGGTTGAGTAAATAGCGGACGTCTTCCGCTTTGACTTAGAATCAAAAAGCGAGAAGCATACGGTAAACGATCGGCATCCGGCATAGTAACAATTTGCCGGGTGCCGGTCCCTTCTAATCGATCCTTGCCGTCATTAATATCGTGTTGATAATCATTGTTATCGGCGCAATTTTTAAACAGGCCAAATAGAGGGATTGAATGGCAGCCTATATTATTCGCCGTTTATTTATGGGCGTTATAATTATCCTGATCGTATCCATAATGGTATTTCTGTTTATGCGGCTCCTGCCCGGCGACCCCTTGATAGTGTATATAAGCCGTTCCGATATGACCGACCTCTCACCTGAGCAGATGGCAAGCCTGAAGCATAAGTTCGGTCTTGATAAACCGATGCCCATACAGTACGTAAACTGGATAACCGGCATATTTCATGGCAATTTTGGAACGTCACTATACTACAATGAGGATGTGGGACTTCTTATTGCCGAACGTATGCCGGTAACGGCCTACCTGGGCTTTTTGGCCTTCATACTAAGCGGCGTCATTGGTATCTCCTTCGGCGTGATCTGCGCCCTGAGACGAGGCACGTGGATCGATAATCTGGTTACCTTTCTGGCCAATATCGGCATAACCATGCCCGCCTTCTGGCTGGGTATAATCATGATCTACCTGTTTGCATTAAAGGCGGGATTGCTGCCCGTTCACGGCTATACCTCGCCCTTTGAGGACTTCTGGCTGAGTCTCAGGCAGATCATCATGCCCGTCTTCTGCCTGGCGCTCTTCTCCATTGCCTCATTGACCCGTCTTACGCGCTCCTCGATGCTCGAAGTGGTTGAACAGGATTATATCCGTACGGCCTGGGCCAAGGGCCTGGGAGAGAGGGTGATCATCCTGAGACACACCATAAAAAATGCCCTGATTCCGGTTATTACCGTGATGGGTCTCGAGGTCGCCTTTATCTTCGGGGGTTCAGTGCTCATTGAGACGGTCTTTAATATCCCGGGTATAGGCAGGTTGATGACTCAATCCGTCATGGAGCAGGATTTTCAGGTTGTTCAGGCCGGCACCCTGATAATAGCTGCCGTGGTTGTACTGATCAACCTCATTGTTGATATCTCCTATGGATGGCTCGATCCCAGGATAAGATATGAATAAGGAGTCTTAATACTGTGAAGGATTTAAATGACATCGCCCCGTCTCCCGGTGTCGAGGACTGGGCAGAGGCGCCGCCTAAATACAGCGAGGTCAAACGGATTATCTCGGTTTTTTTCGGACGGCCGCTTCCCGTAGTCGGACTGTTTATCATATTAATTCTTGTGCTGGCGGCCATTTTTTCCCCTTTGATAGCCCCCTATGATCCCTATAAAATGGACATAATAAACAAGCTTCAACCGCCCAGCCGAGAGCATCTCCTTGGAACCGACAGCCTTGGAAGGGATACATTAAGCCGGATAATTTACGGTACGCGGACTTCATTGATCGTCGGTATATCGGCGATCGGCATATCTTCGCTTATAGGCCTGTCCCTCGGCCTGATCGCCGCTTTTTTCGGAGGGGCCCTGTATCAGATCATCATGAGATTCATCGACGCCCTTATGGCCTTTCCCATGCTCCTGTTAGCACTCCTAATCGCTTCCCTGTTGGGCGGCGGCATGAAAAATGTCATCATAGCCCTGGGAATCGGCATGGTAGCTCCACCGTGCCGCCTGATGTGCGGCGTGGCAATGTCCATCAAGGAAAATGACTATGTCATGGCGGCGCGGGCCGCGGGAATGGGCAATACCCGCATAATGCTTGAGCAGATCCTGCCGAACGCCTTTCCACCCCTCCTGGTGATGATAACCATCGGATTGGGGGCCACCATTCTTGCAGAGGCGGGGCTCAGCTTCATAGGCATCGGCATCACCCCGCCAACACCGGCGTGGGGGGGCATGGTAAATGACGGGTACAAGTTTCTCCTGACCAGTCCCGTCCTTGCCATTTCACCTGGCGTGGCCATTATGTTAGTCGTGTTCGGGTTCAACATGATGGGAGACGGCCTCAGGGACGCGCTCGACCCAAGGCTCAGGGGAGTGTTATAATCAGTGCTCATCCGGAAACAGCCGCTTTCCGTATGAAGCTTTCAGCTGTCAGCGATCAGCAGTCAGCTAAACATTTATTATAATTTCTTTGTATTATAACTAAATAGTGCTGGTGAGAATCCAGAGAGTAAGTTCAATGGTGATCGATGGAAGACAGGCAGTTATTCGGATGTGAGGCGGGATGGCAATCCTATTGAATATCGAAGATCTCAAGACCTACTTCAGTACATACAGGGGCCTTGTAAAGGCCGTGGATGGGGTCTCCTATCATATAGGCGAGAAGGAAATAGTCGGCCTGGTGGGTGAAAGCGGTTGCGGTAAGTCGGTCAGCATGCTTTCGGCCATACAGTTAATACCCACTCCGCCTGGATACATAGCGGGCGGCAGGGTTATTTTCGAAGGCAGGGACCTGCTCGAATACGAGGCCAAGGGCGAAGAGATGAGCTCCATTCGCGGCGGCAAGATTGCCATGATATTTCAGGAGCCCATGACTTCACTCAACCCTGTGCTGACCATCCGAAGGCAGTTGACCGAGGTCCTTGAGCTGCACCTTGAAATGGACAGTAAATCGGCTAAGGACCGGGCCATGGAGCTCCTCACGCTGGTGGGCATACCGGACGCAGAGACCCGCATCAATGACTACCCCCACCAGTTCAGCGGCGGCATGCGCCAGAGGGTGATGATCGCCATGGCCCTCTCCTGCAGTCCGAAGATAATCATTGCAGATGAACCGACCACGGCCCTGGATGTGACGACCCAGGCCCAGTTGCTGGAACTAATGAAGGAGATGGTCGACCGGATCAACACATCCCTGATTATCGTAACACACAACCTTGGGGTTGTCGCACGATACGCCGAGAGGATCTATGTCATGTATGCCGGCCGCATTGTCGAGTCCGGCATATCGGAAGAGATATTCGAAAACCCGAGGCACCCTTACACCATTGGACTGCTCAAATGCGTGCCCAGGCTGGGTGAAACCCGGAAGAAAAGGAAGCTGGTCCCCATAGTGGGCCTGCCTCCCAACCTTATCAATATGCCTCAAAAGTGCGCTTTTTTGCCAAGATGCGCGTTCCACATTGAAAAGTGCACAAAAGAGCCGTGGCCAGCGTTGAGGTCAGTGGGCAACGGGCACATGACGGCCTGTTGCCTCGATCTTTAGGAGAAGCAATGAAGGCGGATCCGGACGATATTATAGTAGATCTCAAAAACCTCAAGATGTATTTCCCTGTAACCAAGGGACTGCTGCGCCGTCAGGTTGGTGAAATCAGGGCCGTGGATGATGTCAGTTTCGAAATAAAAAGACATGAGACCCTCGGCCTGGTTGGTGAAAGCGGTTGCGGCAAGACCACCACGGGCCGCTGCATTCTTCGGCTGTACCGCCCGACTTCCGGCAGTATTATTTTTCAGGGCGTTGATATTTCCGGTTTGCCGGAGCGCCGGATAAGGCCGCTTCGCCGCCAGATGGGCGCCGTTTTCCAGGATCCCTACGGCTCCCTCAACCCGCGACAGTCGGCGCGCTCAATAGCGGGGATGCCCTTAAAAATCCACCACCTGGTGGAAAGAAGCGATTTCAATGACAGGGTGGCGGAGCTTTTTCGTCTCGTGGGGCTTGATCCCAGCATGATGGACCGGGTTCCCCACGAGTTCAGCGGCGGCCAGAGACAGAGGCTGGGGCTGGCCAGGGCCCTGGCCTGTCGGCCTTCTCTGGTGGTGTGCGATGAGCCCATTTCTGCCCTTGATGTCTCGATCCAGGCGCAGATAATAAATCTCCTTGAGGATCTCCAGGAGAGGCTGGGGCTGACATATCTCTTTATCGCCCATGATCTCTCAATGGTCCAGCACATCAGTGACCGGGTGGCAGTGATGTATCTTGGACGCATAGTGGAGATAGCCGACTCCCTGGAGCTGTACGACAACCCCCTCCATCCCTACACGAAGGCCTTGCTGTCGGCCGTACCCATTCCGAATCCAATATTGGAAAAGAACCGGGAGCGTATAGTCCTGAAGGGCGAGGTGCCGAGTCCGGTGAATCCGCCTTCGGGATGTTATTTCAATCCGCGGTGCGACCTGGCGGGGCTGGAGTGCAGAGGCATGAAGCCGGCCCTCAGGGATGTGGGTAATGGACATGAGGTGGCGTGTCATAAGGTCTGAAATGGAATGGTAAGAAATAGTCTGGCTATGCCTGAAAAATAATGTCCGGCTGTGTCTTTTTCAAGATAATATCAATGAAGAAGGCAAAAGGCTCAGGGCGTAAGGCTCAAGGTCTCTTTTAAAGTGTATTTATTTGGTTTTTATATTTTTCCCTTATGCCCTGCGCCCTTAGCCTTGAGCCTCTTGTTCTTATCATCTTTCAGAGATGGACCAGCCTTCCTCGGTTTATAGGCCCTGTGGGGCAGGATATTTGTAATCTTTCAGGAGGTACGTGTGAATGGCAAAGAAGAAGTACGGGAAATACATTAAGAAGCTGTCCTTTAAGGATGAGGGACCGGGATTTTACAGGCAGATCGCAAAAGTAAACGGGAACTCCGCGGGTGTGAATGTTCAGATCGAATATGGGACCTTTGCGGCGGCGGGCAAGATGGGAAAGGAACCCTTTGGGTCCCATGTGCACGATTTTGATCAGGTCCTTCTCTGGCTGGGGACGGATATGAATGACCTGAGCGAGCTGGGTGCCGAAGTCGAGATGTGTCTTGGCGATGGGGAGGAAAAGGAAAGACACATATTTACCGGAACAAGCGCCGTGGCTATTCCCAAGGGGCTGCCCCATCTGCCCGTGACCCATAATCGGATTGATAAACCCTTTATCTTTATGGCGGTATCCTGTGCCCCGGAATACAAGGCCAAAGAAGTACCCTCCAAAAAAGGCGTTTCCGAACCTGCATCGATCTCCGGATGGAGGTCAAAGTATCGTAGCCATATCCTGCATGTGCCTTTCATAAGAAAAGGCGCGTGGCATTACGGACCCTTGAATCGCGATGACGCTGGGGGGACTATATCTGAAATTGATTTCAAGGATTTTGGTTTTGAGTTTAATATGTCCCACGAAAGCATAAAAAAGGCGCCCTATCGATTCGGACCCATACCCGACAAGCCGCATGTACATAACTACCACGAGTTTCTTTGCTTTATCGGGGCAGATCCTGATGACCTGAGCAATCTGGGGGCAGAGGCAGAATTGTGCCTGGGCAAGGAGCAGGAAAGGCACATCATTAACAGCCCGACAGTGGCAGTAATGCCCAAGGGATTTCCGCACTGTCCCTTGACCATTACGAAACTGGAAAGGCCTTTTATTTTTTCGGTGATTCGTCCATTCGGCGCCGGAAAAACAACATTTTAAACAGACAAATAAACCATAGAAAGGAGAACAGGAAAGATGGGAAAGTACGACAAATATTTCGTAAAATACGGCATTAATACGCCCAAGGTTGATGACCCCCGTCCGATTCTCGCGCGTCTGGATGATTCGGTTGCAAAGGGATCAAACTTTTATCTTGTGCATTGGGTGGCTCCCGGGTTTGCCGACATATTAGGCGATTACGAATACGCGGGACATCCGCCGCACATACACAAGAGCGCGGAACTCCTTATGCACATAGGCGGTGATCCGGATAACCCAATGGACCTGGGGGCTGAGGTCGAGATGTATATGGGACCCGAGCTGGAAAGGCATACCTTCACGGAATCCACGGTGATCTGGATCCCACCCAATTTCATACACTCACCGTGGCGACCCCTGAGGGTGGACAGGCCCTTTCTGTTCATTGAAATCAATCAGGGCCCAGTACACACGGAAAAATTTTATCCGCAGCTCTTGCCCAAGGAGGCAAGAGAAAAGATAGACTGGTCCATGTGGCCGGATAAGGGTTTTTAAAGAATTGAAAGGAGGTTACCATGGCTTACAAGGTTACAGAGGATTGTCTGAAGTGTGGGTATTGTGTGGAGAGATGTCCCGAAGGGGCCATAATCGCGGATGAGAAGGAGCCGTTTGAGGAGCTGATCCTACAACCGGTACATATCGACCCGGACATATGCACGGATTGCGGGGTATGTGTTTCCGAAGAGTGGTGGTGTCCTGCCCAGGCCATTGTCGAGGCATAGATATTCACTGGATCATATTGGGAACTCCGGCTTTGCCGGAGGTTCCCGATTGAAGAGGAGACTCTGTCTTGGAAGAAAAAGACATCCTGGATGGAAAAAATATTCTGATTGTGGATGATGAGCCGGATATCCTGGAGACACTGGAGGAACTCCTGTCCATGTGTAACGTGGAAAAGGCCTCCACTTTTGAAGATGCGTGGGAGCTTCTGGGAACGCGATATTTCGATATGGCCATACTGGACATTATGGGTGTTGACGGATTCCGGCTTCTCAACCTCGCCAACGAGAGAAAAGTCACCGCAATCATGCTGACGGCCCACGCCCTGAGTCCGGAAAACGCCGTAAGATCCTACAAGGAAGGGGCGGCCCTCTACCTCCCCAAGGATGAAATGACCGGAATCGCAACCTACCTGAGGGATATCCTCGAGGCCAAAGAAAAGGGGAAAGACACCTGGTGGCGCTGGATTGATAGACTGGGGACCTTTTTTGAAAGACGATTCGGTCCTGATTGGAAATCCGATAATAAGGATTTCTGGGAAGAGCTACAATATATCTCCAGGCGGTAATCATTCAATTTGGCGTATTCACCTTTCTTGGCTCCTTACAGGATCATAACCCCCTCTTTAATACAACGTACAAAATCACAGGAAGGAGAATAGAAACAATGGGAAAATATGACAAGTACTTTATTAAATACGGTATTAACACGCCTAAGGTGGAGGACCGCCGCCCGATCCTTGCCCGTCTGGACAATTCGGTTGCCGAGGGATGCAACTTCTACCTGGTTCACTGGGTGGCACCCGGTTTTGCCGATAATCTCGGAACCTATAAGTATGCGGGACATCCGCCACACATACACAAGAGTGCCGAGCTCCTCATGCACATCGGGGGTGATCCGGACAATCCCATGGACCTGGGGGCTGAAGTCGAGATGTACATGGGACCCGAGCTGGAAAGGCATACCTTCACGGAATCGACGGTGATCTGGATCCCACCCAATTTTATACACTCACCGTGGCGGCCCCTGAGGGTGGACAGGCCCTTTCTTTTTATCGAGATCAACCAGGGTCCCGAGCATACGGAATTATTTTTTCCGCAACTGCTCCCCAAGGAGACGAGGGAAAAGATAGACTGGTCCAGGTGGCCGAATAAGGGGTTTTAAAGGAGGGTATAAAATGAACAGAGAACAGTTTCTGGAATATGTCGATCACTTCAACAACAAGAGGTATGACGCCGTGACGAGCTACTTCACGCCGGATGTCACTGTGGAGTATGGCAGCGTCTGGGGAGACCGCACCCTGCATGGTCCCGCGGAGTTCATCGAATCCTATAAATTTCTCCACGAACACGCGAGAGAGGTTATGGAATTGGGTGATTTTATATCAAGCGGCGATCTGCTTTTTGTGGAGCTTTACACGGAGTTCCATTGCTTAAAGGATCTGCCGGCCTCTTCCGGTATGACCATGAAGAAGGGGGAGGTAAGTGTCATGACAAACTGGGTGCTTTACAACTTTGAGGGAGACAAGATGAAGCGCATCCGAATCGCCCATTTCAGGATGCACGATCCCAAAACCGCCAAGTTTTAAGGGCGAGGCGTCCCTGCCCGCCGAAAAAGGGTCGGCACGGAGGCCGACCCTGCGGTCTTTGTGAATCATTCAGTAAGTGGACATCCTTCCTTAGAAATGGGCGCGCTCCTTAACAGGAGTTAAGGTTAACAGGCCCGCCAGGGAGAGGCCGGCCCAGAAGAAGAAGGGCAATCCCGGATTTATGCTCGCGAAACTGTTGCCCATGGGTGGGGATATCACTGCCCCGATCTGGGAAATGGTAAAAAGCAGGCCCAGCGCTATTCCCGAATGTACCGGCCTGATCCCTTCGGTCTCCAGCAGCAAGGTGACGATGACCGCCATGAAGCCGTCCATAAAGATCCCCGACAGTATCATGAGTATCCAAACGGGGGTGCCGTCAACCAGGGGTATAAGTCCGAAACAGATCAATGTCACTAACAGGGCCGGAAACAGAATCGCTTTCCTCGAACCGAGCCTGTCCGACAAAAAAGACAGCGGGACCACGCACAGGGTGCTGACCCCATAAAAGGCGGCCAGGGCCCCGTCAGCGCTTGCCGGCATCCATCCCTGATCACGAAGATAGAGGGGCAAGTAGCCGGTCATCCCCATGATACAGCCAGTGCGGAACAACAACGTGACTCCCAGGAGCCACAGTGCCTTGATATGCAATAGATCGGATACTGTCCGGCGAATGGGCACGGTGCCAGAATAGCCATTGGCCGGATCACTCCTGGGAGGCTCTTTTACGAACAGGATCCATAGAAGTCCTACGGCAAGGGAGACGGCGCCGTACAGATACATGACGTTTCTCCAGCCGCCGATCAGGGGCGAAACAATACTGGCGCTGATCATTGGTCCCAGCATGAGTCCAAATCCCATGCCCATGGCGGATATGCCCATTGCCGCGCCCAGGTGTTCACCTTTGAACCATATTCCGATTGCCTTGGTCACGGTTATGGGTATTATCATCCTTAAGATCCCGTTAATAAAGACAGTAACCGAAAGGGCTAAGAAGCTGTCTGCCAGACCCCTCAGAGCGCCGGTTATTCCGACTAAAAAACAGGAGACACTAAGGATGAGTTTCACCCCGAACCGGTCGCTTACCACTCCACCTATAAGGCTGACGAAGATACCCGCCAGATTAGACATGCCCCAGACCGTTCCTACCTGCACAAGGGTCAGGCCCAGGTCCTCCGATATCTCCTTGAAGAGGGCAGGCATGCAGGAAAAGGGCATAGTCACCACAAATGTGGCGGTTACGACCGACAGCGCCAGCATATACCATCGATTGTTCGACTGTATATCATCCATAATAATTGATCGATAATCAGGATGCGACCCTTTGCCTTTGATGAGTCTATTATTGTGCATATTCCTTCTTAAGGAGCTTCAAGACATCCTCCGAGGTTGTCTTTTTGGGGATAAAAATGGCGCATACATCGGCAGGTGTGTGCTCCGCGATTTTGTTCAGGCCGGATTCATGGATATCGAGATCCTTCAGGGAAGGAACACCTATCTCCCTGAGCAGCTTCCTGACGGAATCGGCAACCGCGACACCCAGTTCCTCATTTGAGAGCCCGTCATCAAGGTCCATGCCCATGGCCTTGCCTATTGCCCTGACCTTATCAGGCATGATGTCCGAGACATACTCGATGACCGCGGGCATGGCCAGACCGCAGCCCGTGCCGTGGGGCACATGAAATTTTGCCCCCATTGTGTGGGCTATCGCGTGTCCGAGATGGGGGGTGGCGTCATTAAAGGACATCCCGGCGATCGTACTGGCGAACATCATTTTAGACCTTGCTTCCGCGTTTGAGCCTTCCCTGACCGCGACCGGGAGATATCTTGATACCAGGGACATCGCCTCCAGGGCAAGTATGTCGGACATGGGATTGTTAAGAATGGATGTAAAGGCCTCTACAGCGTGTGAAAAGGCGTCCATGCCCGTTGCGGCCGTTATCTGGGGCGGCAATCCCAGGGTAAGTGACGGGTCCACAATCGCCAGTGTGGGGATGCAGTTTTTACCCCTAACACCCTGTTTCTTTTCCTCTTTGGTATTGGAAATGACGGCAACGGCGGTCACTTCGCTCCCCGTTCCGGCCGTTGTGGGAATGGCAAATAGGGGCTTGCATGGTTTTTGGACAACTCCCATGTCGAAATAGGTTGAAATGTTGCCGGGATTTCCCAGGAGGACATTAACCGCCTTAGCTGTGTCTATGGAACTTCCGCCTCCTATGCCCAGCACCCCGTCCACACCTTCCTTTCTTCCGATCTCTCCGGCCTGATCCACGATAGCATCGGGAGGATCCGGCAACACGCCGTCAAACTCGACAACCTTGATGCCCTCGGCATGAATGGTCTGAATAATCCTGTCCACCATTCCCGTAGCCTTTATTCCCTTATCATAAACACAAAAGACCTTCTTAATGCCGTGTTCCTTTAGTTTCTTGCCTGTGTCCTGTGACGCGCCTTCCCCGAAGATTACCGGGGTGAGATGATTGATGTTGAAAGTCATGGGCTTATCCTCCTTTTTTCGATTGATGACGCTTTATCATGAGCTCCACCGCATTTTTATACATAATTGCCTTAAGATATACAATCCATGTTTTCAAATATGCGATATCCGGGTTAAGATGATTCAGACATCCTGTTCACTGTCCAGATGGGCCATCATCTGGGGCGGGTAACGATCTCCGGCTGCCGAGTCTCTGGGTATGGAATTCTCTATGTGTGCAAGATCATCATCCGTAAAGGTCACATCCAGCGCACCGAGTGCTTCCTGTAGCTGATCACGTCGCCGGGCGCCGATCAGCGGCACGATATCATCGCCTCTATTAGCCACCCAGGCGACGGCCAATTGCGCAACGCTGATGCCTTTTGCTTCGGCAACCTTTCGCAGCTTCTCGACCAGGGAGAGGTTATGCTGAAGGTTTTCAGGCGCGAAGCGCGGGCTGCGGCTGCGTGAATCGCCCTGGAGACTGCGGTCCACGGTCCAGTGACCGCTGATAAGCCCTCGCGATAGGACCCCGTAGGCGGTGATGCCAATCCCCAGCTCACGGCAGGCATCCAGTATCCGTGACTCTATGCCGCGAGAGATCAGCGAGTATTCAATTTGAAGGTCAACAATCGGATGGACGGCGGCAGCGCGTCGCAGGGTTTGCACGCCGACCTCGGACAATCCTATGTAGCGCACGTAACCTGCTTTTACCATATCGGCGATCGCACCTACCGTATCCTCGATCGGCACAGCCGGGTCGAGCCGGGCCGGTCGATATATGTCGATGTAATCGGTGCCGATCCGGTTTAAGCTGTAGGCAAGGAAGTTCTTGACCGCCTGGGGACGGGCGTCGGGCCCGTGCCACCCCCCAAGGGGGTCACGCAGCTCTCCGAATTTGACGCTGAGCAATATATCTTTGCGGCGGCCCTCCTGAAGGGCCTCCCGGATCAGGAGTTCATTTTCCCCAAGACCGTAAAAGTCGCCCGTATCAAGCAAGTTGATGCCGGCTTCAATAGCCGCGTGGATGGTGGCTATACTCTCTTTCATGTCGGCATGACCGTACATGCCTGACATGGCCATGCAACCCAGGCCGATGGATGACACACGGGGGCCATGCGGGCTGAGCAGACGTGTTTTCATAAGAAACCTCCTTGGAAAGTGGTCAAATTCATTGTGTCCTTATGGTTAATTCATTCAAGGGCGGGTCCGCAATAAAGTGAATAACACAATCAGTATATAAGATTCTTGGATTTATTGATGTTATAGGTTTTCACAGGCTCGATGGGGCAATGGACATGTAGCTTAACTGTCCGTGTTAAATTCTATTACGTTGAATATTGAATGTTTATCTACTGCCTCCCGCACGCTATCCCGATCAATATAGCAATCTTTCGAAAAAAGGTTAACAATAAAATCGAGATCATAAACAATTGCCGATTTAGGTGGCTGCTCACTGGAAAATAATGTTATAAATGAGGACGATGGGACCAGATGGAGTTTTCGCTTCCCCTCAAAAAGGTTTGCCTCGTCATTCGTGTTTCAATTAAAATACCGTATGTACTGTACTTCGTTTAGAACTGGTTCGAAACCTGGTAAAGGACCTTGGGGAAGAAATTGTGAAGATAGATAAAAATGCTGAAAACTTGGCCTGCAAAAAGAGCATAAAAAGAATGTCTGGAATATTTTGATCGATGACGAAAGTGTTTCGCCCCACATCTCAACATGTGCCTTTGCATATATCCAAACGTATTCTGGGCTATTTCGGGCTGGCAGTGCTATTTTTCGCACTGTCTTTTACCACCATATCCTTTGTTCATCATTACTTTTCGGAAGGGCAATTCCGGATACCATCCAAACTGCTTTCGGTTCACACCATCGGCGGACTGGCATTACTCCTGGTCTTGTACTTCATAGCGGATGGACTGCGGTTATATTGCGTTATCCGTGCGATGGGATTCCGCATCGCTTTCGCATACATCATCAAACTCGTTTTCGTAAATATATTTGTATCCAATGTCACCCCCCTTGCCACCGGCGGTGGCGTGGTCCAGGTCTATTTCATGAAAAAAAAGGGCATGCCCATCGGTGAAGCGACGGCGGCCACATCGATCCGGACCATGCTGGCCGCCCTGATCCTTTTCACGCTCACGCCCATCATCATTTGGACCGAACCTGGCCTGTTTCGCATGTTTTTCCACAGAAACCTGCTCTACGGCATAACCGGGATATCGTGTGCTTACCTTGCGGTTTTTGGGATTATCCTTTTCAGAATCCGTTTAATCAAACACTGTTTATTCAGGATATTATTATTGCTTAACATCTTCAAAATTGTTTCGCGACGGCGGTACAGGTCCTTTTTCCTGAAAATTTCTCGTGAATTAGACCTGTTTTCAGATGGGTTTAAAAGATATTTCAGGGGGGATCCGGGCTGGGCCGCCCTGTCTGTTGTATTCACTGTTCTTTTTTTGCTTCTGCTTTTCTCCTTTTCTGTCGTTCTGGTCAGGACATTGGGGTACAAGGTGCCAGTGGTGACGGTCCTGGCAGTCCAGGTGGTGGTAACTTTTTTCATGTACTTTGCCCCGACGCCTGGGGCCTCGGGGGTGGCTGAAGGCGGTTATGGGCTTTTATTCGCCCATCTGGTGCAAAGACAAGACGTTACCCTGCTTACTCTGTCCTGGCGATTCTTGACAATCTATATCGGGGTGGTGATCGGTATTGTAGTCATTTTCAGAGAATTTTTTATCAGTAAAAAGGCGGTCCGGCAATGAACCGAAAAAAGATATTGAAACTTTGTTTTGTTTCTATCCTGCTGCTGCTGGCAGTTCTAATCGGCTACAAGGTCTATCTCCTTATCCATGAAACAGATTACCAGGCGCTCAACGCAGATAATATTGAACAGATCATGATTCGCTTCCGGGGAAAAGACGCTTTTAAATTTGCTGTTGTAGGCAATATAAGGAATTCCATGCGGATCTTTGAGAGACGCATTGCCCCCTTGATTCGAGGGAGTGGTGCTGATTTTATGGTGTCCGCGGGAAACGCAGTTTCCAACGGTGCGGAAGACAAATACCGCCTGTTGTACCGTGGACTCAGGAAGCTGGGTATCCCCTATGTCATGGCAGCCGGACACAACGAAGTTGAGGATTTCGGGGCGGGAAATTTTTATCGGCATTTCGGCCCCTATTTCTTTTCCTTCCATCTTGAAAACGCCTATTTTATTTTCCTTGATTCAACGGGGCAGACGTCATGGAAATGGCAGATGTTGTGGTTGCAGCAAGAATTAGCGATGGCCGGAAAATACCCGTACCGGTTTGTATTTTTGGACTCTTCTCTGTTTCCTTTGCCAGGTTTTGATCCGGACGATACCAAATATGTCCTGGAAGAGAACCTCAGTCGCAATTTGCGGCACCAGTTTTCCCGCCACCGGGTTACAGCGGTTTTCTCGGCCGGTTATCCCACCTACCATGAAACTATGATGCAAGGGGTTCGGTATATCGTATCGGGAGGGGGCGGGGGATTGCTCCTCGATCAGCAAGACCATTACCAGGTTGTAACGGTTGATGTGGGACCGGATCATGTAGCTTATAAAAACGTAGGCATTCCCCACAGGCTGGGTGCGCTTCGGGAAAAACTGGAGACGCTGAAGCTTTTTCTGCACTCGTTCTTTTACATGAGTCTTTTTAACTCCCTGCTGATACTGGGAATCATCGGCCTCATGGCGCTGAAAGTATATTCTCTAATTATTAGGCAGGAGCATTTATACCGCGATTTTAACGTCGATGAAGAGGCGCTCTTTAAATCGCCGCTTCGCGTGGCCATGTTCACCAACAATTATCTTCCATCCATAGGCGGGGTGCCCCTTTCCATTGACCGGCTTTATCGCGGGCTCATCCGGCTGGGCTCGGCAGTGAAGGTCTTCGCGCCGGCCTATCCGCAACAATGGACAGACCCTGAGGACGGCAGCGTTTTCCGATGTCCTGTGCTTTTTTACACCCGCACAGAACACTTCCCGGTTGCAAACATCTTTTCCCGGAAGATTGTGGCGGAGTTCAAAGCATTTGACTGCGTCCTGGTTCATGTTCACCATCCTTTCTGGCTTGGTAAGAGAGGCATGCGGCTTGCCAGGAAACACTGCGTACCTGTGGTTTTCACCTACCACACCCGGCTGGAGCGCTATACGCACTATATCCCTTTGCCAGGTAGGTTTCTAAAAAACCTTGTCGCACATTTCCTGATAAAGCGCTTCGCCAACAAGTGCGATGCAATTATCACACCCACATCCTCCACAGAGGAATACCTGCGGAACCTCGGTGTCAGTGCCCTGATCGAAACGATCCCCACCGGTATAATCATTGGGGATTATAAGCGCTGGTCTTCTCAACAGGTTCAGGATCTGCGAAGTCGATATGCAGACCCAGGCGAACGCCTTCTGATAAGCGTTTCACGGATGGCAAAAGAAAAAAATCTTGATTTCCTGATCGACGGACTGGCAAAAGTGAAACATCGGAGCAATGCGCCATTTAAATGCCTGCTGGTGGGAGACGGTCCGGAAAAGGAGCGGCTCAAGGAAAAGGTGGCTGAGCTTGATATGGATGAACAGATTTTTTTTACAGGGAGTGTGGCACCGCAGGAGGTTATCCGATATTACCTGGCCGCTGATCTCTTTGTGTTCGCCTCGACATCCGAGACACAAGGAATGGTTTTGCTGGAGGCCATGGCCGGCGGATGCCCAGTGGTGGCTGTGCGCGCCAGCGGGATCTATGACGTAGTCAAAGACGGCTACAACGGATACAAGGTTGCGGAAAGCACCGATAACTGGGCTGAAATGGTTGCAAATCTCATAGATGACGGCCAAGAGCTATCCGAATTGTCCAGAAACAGCCTGGCATATGCAGAGAACTACTCAGTAGAAAAGATCACGGAAAAGGTCTCCGGACTTTATCGGAGGGTAATTGTCCTTCATCAATCAAAAAATGTCTAATTATCACCTCCCAAAAGCACCCCTTGGCAGGGATTATGTGTCATAGCAGTCCCTCTTACCTTAATTTTGCAATCTGTTTTCCAAACGATCGAGTTGCTAATTGCAGATTTTCTGAGCAAGTCCGCTTCATGTTTCCTTCATGATAGGCTGTTATTTTATTGCGTTAAGACATGGATGTATAGGTGGATGCCTGCTCCCGGCGCAGGCAGGGCCTGAAATTCTTTAAGGCTTATGCCATGATCAACATTGAGAACCTGCGCTTAAGTATTGGAGGAAATCCCGATATGAAAATGTGACGATTGAGTGCTCCGGACCGGCTCGACTTTGGGTATCTACATACAATTTGTCGTATAAATAGGGGATTGCTCCTATTTATAATAAGTTAGCCTTTTTTATAATATTTTTATTTGATTAAAATTTTTTAATCATCATATATTTTTTTTGAGTGCAAATGATTGTCGATCAGGCCCGCGGCCGGCAAGGGTGGCCTTGGCGATTTGCCCGCGTCTGGGGGCCGAATCAAATACTACCATTCTCCTATTAATTCTATCAGGGAGGTCAGTATGAAGCATATTTTTCTTTCAAAACATCATAGGCGACTACCGATGCTGTCGACCGCAGTTATCATCATGTTGCTCGGCGGTTGTGCCAGCTATCAGTCAAAAGCATTACCCCTGAGCATCGACCTTTCGCCAAATGTCGATCAGTTAAGAGATCTGACAGCCTTGCCTCGCACCGTTCCGGAAAAAGCCCTGAGCCTCACTGAAGTGGCAATTTTCGCGGTGCGCAATAATCCCGATCTGAAAGCACAGCGCAAGCAGATGGGGATAAAGCGGGCGCAGCTCTTTTCGGAGGGCCTGTTGCCCGACCCCCAGTTGTCCGGCAATCTCGATCATCCCACAGGGATCTCTTCTGGCATGGTCAATGCCTTTGGCATCGGACTTGGTTACGACATCATCCCTTTGATTAACCGCGAGGCGCGGGTGGATAGTGCGCAACAGGCCGAAAAGCAGGCCCTCCTGGATCTTTTGTGGCAGGAATGGCAGGTGAGCCAGCGAGCACGCTCTTTGTCCGTGAGCCTGGCAAGCGAAAATCAGCAGATCTCCCTGTTGCAAGAGATGAGAGACCTCTACCAGCAACGGTACCAGCGTTCGCGCAAGGCAGTGGAGCAAGGCGACCTCACGCTTGGGGTGGCCGGCACTGACCTGACCGCCTTGCTTGATACCCTTAGCCAGATCAATCAACTGGAACAGACCTGCAACGATACCCGCCACGCGTTAAATCTGTTAATGGGCCTGGCTCCCGATGCGCCGCTGGAGATTCGCCTGTCCTCCCTCCCGATGCTGCCGGA
>CAZGIZ010000013.1:0-45344 GCA_964526655.1 uncultured Desulfobacteraceae bacterium
GAAAAATCGGGTCCGATATTGAACAACGAATTATTCCGGTGAAAAATCCAGCTCGCTCTATGCCAGCCGGGACATAACCATTCACTTCACCAGATCGCTACCGCGCAGGGTGAGTTCAACCGTATATCTTGACAATTGGCCGTCCATGATATATATCATAATATATACTAAAAGTGATTGGAGGTGTATCATGCAAACCGCGAAACTATTTATAAATGGTCGAAGTCAAGCTGTACGATTGCCAAAAAACTTAAGATTTTTCGGTACTGATGTTTATATAAAAAAAATAGGTAAGATGGTTGTCTTGTTGCCAAAAGATGATCCCTGGTCCCCATTAATTAACAGTCTTGATCAGTTTACAGATGATTTTATGGATACCAGAGATCAACCCAATCAAAATACTCGGGAAAGCCTGTAATGGAATTTATGCTCGATACGAATATCTGCATTTACATCATTAAGTGTAGGCCTTCCAATGTGATAGAACGTTTCAAACAGACCAAGATTTCACAAATCGGCATTTCGTCTATAACATTGAGCGAACTTCTTTATGGTGTATCAAAAAGTTCTAAGCCTGAACAGAACCAGGTGGCTTTAGCGCAGTTTATTGCACCATTAGAAATACTTCCCTATGATGATGAGGCGGCACATTACTATGGCGATCTGAGAGCTCATTTAGAAAAAAGAGGCACTCCAATCGGTTCTCTCGATATGCTAATCGCCGCTCATGCCCTTTCGATTACATGTACTTTAGTCACCAATAACGAAAAAGAATTCAATCGAGTACCAAAATTGAAAATTGAAAACTGGATAAAATTTTCCTGAAAGGATTAATCCGCCAGCAAGCTGCGGTCGGCATGATTTGCAAGAAACTACTGTTTAGAAAATAAATCCTGTCTAAACAATAATATTCCCCTTCTTAATCAGGTTAATCAGTTCATCCCTGTTTCTTTCCGTGACCTCGATCAGAGAGACATCCTCCCTTGCTTTGACCCTTTCAATAAAGGAACCCCCCCTGAGCGCGATGGAGCCGATGACCGGATTTTCAGAGTCAAGTACCCTCGTCAGGGACTCTCGAAATAGGCTTGAAAAACATTCCATCTTACCGATCTCATCGATAACGACAATCACGTCCGGCCCAGATGGGATCATTGATGGCACCGCGACCCGATCGATGTCTTCCACGTTCACCCCGTATTTACCCACCCGGAAAGGCCCCCTGACATCCCGATGGGCCAGCACTCCCTTTCTCCCATCAAGGGTGACGATGGAGAAGCCGACGCGCTTCCCCTTCTCCCTGATCTCCCTTGTGAAAAAGCCTGTCACGGGCCTTTGAATCCCGGAGACGATCCGCTCAATAAGCGTGGATTTGCCTATACCAGGTGGACCCGTCAAGAGGATGTTCCTGCTGTGTCTATTCCTTTGCTGTTTTTCCATGTCCTCTGGGTTGGATAAAAGTCATCAGATTACGCTTGGACGTGAATCGTCCTGCAACGTTACCTAACTCGCTTCGATTACCTCTATGGAATAAAAACAGAGCCTGCCATTTGGATACAGATTATTTTATTAGTCCTCCTTATGAAAGATATAATTGCTGTCTCCCTGGGGCCTAAGATCCGCGAATTCGACAGGCATCCTCTCATGACTCCCGATGATCAGAAATCCCTCCGGGGCCAGGCTATCGACTATCTTTTTCATGGCAGGGATCTTGATCTCATCCATGTAATAGGTAAGGAGGTTGTTTCTCAAGAAGATGAGATCAAAGGCGTTTCCAGGGGGATCTGATAAGAGGTGATGGATCCGCAATTCAATCCCGTCTTTGATCCATGATCTCAAGGTATATTTTCCCCTGGAAGATGTCTCAAAATAGGAGGATCGGATCTCTTCCGGGACTTCTCTCATGCTGCTTTGTGGATATATACCGGCCTGCGCCCTTTCCAGATATTCCGGGTTCATGTCCGTGGCAAGGATTTTGAGTTCTGGGATCTGGGTAAAGGATTTATGCACCTCTTCCCATAAAATCCTGAAACTATAGACCTCCTCCCCTGAGGCACAGCCGGCGGACCATACTTTTACGATCTGGGAGGGCTTATCGGCCAATAGAGGGATTATCCGAGCTTGCAAAAATTCCCATAGTCTCCGGTCACGAAAGAAGCGGCTGATGGAGACGGTCATAAGGAGTTCGAAATGGAGCAGCGCTTCCCGATCCCTTTCAAGGGCATCGATGTATTCCCCGACATTCCTGCAGCCCGTCTCCTGCATGTGGCGTGATAGGCGTTTCTTGACCCCTTTCCTGACCCTGCGGAAACCTGCCCAGGAAAAGCCGAACCGATCAAGGATCTGGCGGAATTGCGCATCTTCCATCCGTGTATTTTAGCCTTTTTCCAAATCCTTTACAAAAATATCAAGCCGGTGGCCCAAAGACATGCGGTAATGAAAAAATTTCTGCATTTATTCGCCTTCGCCAGAATACCCTGCGGCTTGTTGTAGCGAAGCGTGGCCCCCGCTAATCGGGGAGGTGGAGGACTTCATTAAATTGACTTTCTTACTTCCATAATATCCTTTACTTCTTATGCCCATTTTTACATACTATTAGTGTGGTTTGTATTCGGTCGTCATTTTTGAATTCATTTTATCCTCGAATAGCATTTTAAAAGTGTACAGTTTCAAATAAAGGATAATATTGCCATTGGCATGGACAAGAATATATATGAAAGGCCTGGATAAGCAGGGTGGTTAAAAACCGGCTTGAAACTACGGGTGACTTTAAGAGGACACCTTCGGATGCCATGACCATCCCCTACGGGCCGAGGAACATGTGGAAAGGCGAAATAAGGGCAGGGAATGGATGGGTTGAAAAAGACTATGGTGCTGCCCCCTTCTTGCCCCGCCTATATGGGAGGATCTGCCTCCACTGGGAGGTAGTGGCGCTCAGGAGGCTCAAAGGGATCGAAGGCGTTCCGGTGTACCTGGGCAGGCCGACGAGGAATTCGATCAGGATGACCCGGCTTCCCGGTACTGTCCTTGCAAAAATGAAAACTGGAGAATTGAGCGAACCGTGCTTTCACCGACTCCAAGACCTTGTCCATGCAATGCACAGCAGGGGTGTGGCCCACGGGGATCTTCATATGAGAAACATCTTGATCCACGAAAACAAACCTTCTGTAATCGACTTTTCAGTGGCTTATGTCCGAAGGCGCCTTCCCGTCCTGGACAAGGGGTTTTTCAGAATCTTTATACTTCTTGATCTTGAACGATTGTATAAGATAAGAAAGGCGTTCTTTGGAAAAGGCAGACCTCCAAAGATGTTCTATCTCTACCGACTTGTGAAGGGAAAAAAATGGACGGTAAACTACTAAAATCAATCCCCATCATCTTGGCCATGATCGCTATGCTTCTGCTTGCCCGACCCAACAAGTTCTCTCTCATCATTGGCGGCATCATTATTATTGCGGGTGAAGGGATTCGTGTATGGGCAAGCGGCCATCTCATAAGGAACGAAGAGGTTACGACCTCAGGGCCATACGCTTATCTGCGGGACCCGCTCTATCTGGGAAGAGTCCTCCTTTTGATTGGATTCTGTATCATGGCCTGGGGTTATAACTGGATTATCCTTCTTCTTGGGTTGGGAGTTTTCTTTCTCAACTACATGCCGCGGAAGTATCGCAAAGAGATGGATAGGTTAGAAAATATCTTTGGCGCTGAGTATAAGGCATACGCGTCCTATACCCATAGTCTCCTGCCGCGTTTGAAGCCCTATCCCAAGGCGAGGAAGAGGCCGTGGAGATTCGATCTGTTCTGGAAGGAGAACAAGGAGCAGTACTTCCTCCTCGGGACCGCGGTGTTTTTCCTTCTTGTGGTTGGACGACTCATATATTCATAAGAATAATGCGATAAACCAGATTTTTCTTTTCTACTGACAACTGGACCCCGCCTTTTTTAGTCTTGTGCCGGTAATGGGCCGGTTTTCACGCTGGCCGGGTTAAGGTATGGATAATCATTGGTAAAAGCCATCGAACCAAAAGCTTCCGCCATGAACAGGGTTTCAAATCATTCAGTCAATTTATTTAAGAACAAAAAGATACCTTGAGATCATGTCTCCGAGCTCCTTGAGAAGCCTTTTCTCGTCTATTTTTGCGCCGAAGATCTTTATGGAATGGATAACTTCTTCAATGGCCATGTGAATAACCAGTGCCGCGGCCCTGGTGTCCTTGACCCGGATCTCCTCCTTAAAGGCGCTGAATAATGACTCCATATATTGAATCAGTCTTTCATCCTCTTTTTCAAAAAAGGACTCAACCTCCGGGTCGGAATATCGCATGGCCGTTGCCTCCCTGTGGAACTGCGGGGAAAAATCATGGGCCGCGAGTGCGTTTTTAAGAAGATGATCCAGGAGGCTTCTGGCGCTTTTCCATTTATGGCCTTTCCCGTCCGGAGGGGTGGAGACCCGTTCCAGAACCCTTTGATTATACCGCTCCAAAACAGCGAAGAAAACGGCCTTCTTGTCCTTGAAATAGCTATAAAAACTCCCAACGGAGACCCCTGCAATGGCGGCGATCTCCTTGGAGTTGGTGCCGTGAAAACCCTTGTCGGAGAAAAGCCTTTCCCCCGCCTCAAGGATCAGGGCCCTCGTTCTGATCCCCCGCTCCTGTCTGGGGGTCCGAACCTTGGCCCCTTTTTTCTTGCTATCTCCTTTGCCCCTCTTTTTGGGCGGTGACATTGCCGACCTTTCCATCCTTGTTCTCCCGGGCTATTCAGGCCTCCTGAACAATGCTGCCCTGCTGAAATTGACCTTTAGCCTATCCTCAAGAACCAATCCCGATGCCTCTGCGAGGGAAAGGGTTCTCTCAAAACTCTTTTTAGAGACATGAAACTTGGGCTCCACGATCATAAAGCGGCCGGCGGGACGCAGGCAGGAGGTGACCTGGGCCATGAAACGGGCAGGATCGGGGACCTCATGGATCATATAAAAGGCCAGCGCAAAGTGGACCTTTTCACTCAGGCCCAGGCTGTCCTGCCGGGCAAGGACGGGATGTATCCGATCCTCGACCCCGATCCTTTTTGCCCTTCTCATGGCGCCGTTCAGCATCTTCTGCTGGATGTCCAGGGCAATGACCCTGCCGCCGTTTCCGACAAGCTCTGCCAGACCAAGTGTGTTGAATCCAAGGCCGCAGCCTATATCCAGGACGGTCATTCCGGGCCCGACATATTTCCCGAAGATCTTAACCGGATTATGTGCCAGATTTCTTAATCGATGATCAAAGGTATAGGCCAGCCACCAGGGACATACATATGTTGCCATATTCCTTCTCCTTTTTGCTATTTTAAAATAATGCAGTGATCCAAAACCTGAAAGATGTCTTCATAATATGAACTATAGTTCACATTGTCAAGAAAAAAATGAACCATAGTTCATATTTTTCATGTTACCTGAACAAGTGAAAGGGTGTGATAAAAAAGGGATTAAATCATTTTCCTTGATAAATATGCGTATTTAATACATATTCAATTGATTCAGAGAAAATGCAGCCATGCTTAACTTATGTACGATACCAAGATCTTAGAGGGGTAAACTATGACAAAGGTCACGGAAGGCGTCTATTTTATTCAGGGGCAGGATGAATTCATTCCCGATTCCCATGTCTATGTGGTGGGGGAGCCGGCATCGGAGGATCTCTCCCTTGTTGACGCGGGCCTCATGGGAAAAGGGGATTACAAGATACAATCAATCCTGGGGATGGATATCTCCCTTGAACACATCAGGAGGATCATAATGACCCATACCCATCTCGATCACATCGGCTGTCTCAGGGAGATCAGGGAGCGGATCCCCTGGGCGGAGCTATGGGTCCACCAGATTGAAGCGGAATATCTGGAAAGGGGGGACGACAGGACTGTCTACGGCATGGAGATGTTCAAGAGTATGTGCCAGCAGCAATATGACCTGAAGCCCGGGAGCTTTTCCTTCCAGGTGGATAAAAAACTCCAGGGTGGAGAGAAATTGACCCTGGGGGGAATGGATTGGGAGATCCTGCACATCCCGGGACACTCGGCGGGGAGCATCGCCCTCTATCATCCCCCCAAGAAGATACTTATTCCAGGCGACGTGGTCTATGCCGATTATTCCATCGGCCGGTTCGATCTCCATGGCGCCGATGCCTCGACTCTCAAGGATTCCCTCACGCGTCTCGCAGACCTGGAAGTGGATATCCTCCTCCCGGGCCACAACCGGATCGTAAAGAACTTGCCGCCAGGGTACATCATGGATACGGTCAATCAGTGGGGACCATATCTGGCATGATGACAGCCGTAGGACCGATTCTTTCCTGTCTTCAGCTTACCGTATATTGTTTTACACCTTGAATCTTTCGATCATACCCATCAGCTTTTCCGCGAGCCTGGACAGCTCTTCCGCGCTGGCGTTTATCTGGCTGCTGCTGTTTGAGATCTCCTGTGACGCCTGATTTACATCCGAGATGTCTTTGGAGATCTCCGTGGCAACCGAAGAGCTCTGCGCCACGTTTCCGGTTACCTCCTGAATGCCTTGTGATGCCTGGTTTATATTGATTGCTATCTCTTTTGTGGCCGTTGACTGCTCCTCCATGGCAGAAGCTATGGCTGTGACTATCTCGTTCACCTCCTTGATTACGTCAGAGATTTTTGTTATCTCCGTCACCGTTTCACCGGTTGAATCCTGGATTCCCTGTATCAGCGTGGAGATTTCGCTTGTTGCCCCGGCGGTCTGTTTAGCCAATTCTTTTATTTCATCTGCCACAACGGCAAAGCCCTTTCCTGCCTCCCCTGCCCTGGCAGCTTCTATGGTTGCGTTCAAGGCAAGGAGGTTGGTCTGTTCCGAAATTTCTGCGATTGTTTCAGTCACTTTACCGATCCTTTGAGCGGCTTCTCCAAGGTTGTTAACTCTTTCGGATGTCCTCCGGGATGTGTTCACCGCATCGTCGGATATGCCGCGCGCCTTTTCCGTGTTACGCGCTATCTCATTAATGGTCGAGCTCATCTGCTCAGTGGCCGTTGCCACCATTTGAAAGTTGTTAGACGCCTGGTTGGAAGCCGATGCGACCGTTCCCATGTTTACGCTCATCTCCTCCGCTGACGTGGCCACGGAATTCGACTTGACCGTAGTCTCTTCAGCTCCCGCCGACATCTGGTTAGATATGGCTGAAAGCTCTGTGGAGGATGATGTCAGGGTTTCCACTCCCTGTTTTATTTCGGCAATCATCTTCCCTATGTTTACAGCCATGGCGTTCAGGGCCGTGGCAAGGATGCCGATCTCATCCTTTTGATCTATATCCAGACGCCGGGTCAAATCGCCATTGGCCACGGATTTTGCAAAATCAACCCCTCTCTTGATAGGCCCGGCTATTGAACCCGTGATAAGGAGGGCAACCACTATGATCAAACCGATCCCTGTAACACCAATTAAAATCATGAGCCGCTGAATGGACTTGATCGGGGCAAAGGCCTCAGCTTCATCTATCTCAGCGATTACCGCCCAATTAAAGTCACCTATTGACAGAGGGGTGAAGGCTGAGAGGACAGGATTTCCATTATAGTCAATGATAATCTTTTTACCGGTTTTTCCTGACAGGGCCTCACTGCTTGCCAAAGTGTCTACTTTGCCTTTATCCGGGTTTTTAAATGAGGCAATGACGCTGTGGTTTACGGGGTCAAGAAAGGAATTGGATCGCATAAGCTTATCCGGGCCCACAAGGTAGGTCTCCCCGGATTTACCCATTCCGGACCTTTCCATCATAATGGCATTGAGCTCATCAATAGGGAACTGGAACATGGCAACCCCGACCTTTTTACCTCCCTGAAAGATGGGGCTCGCTATGAAACCTGCGGGGGCCTCATAGGAGGGCTTGTACTGGGCAAAATCCGTAATTATAAAGGCGTCCCTATCGCTCGATTTATTGGCCTGTCTGAATGCCTGGCCAAAATTTGTGCCGGCATAAGGGCCATCAATAAGGGATGTGGTATAGTCAATCTCCTTGAAGACGGAATACACAATATCGCCGGACTTGCAATTGACAAGAAAGATATCATAATAGCCGAATTTTTTAAGATAGCTCCGGATGATCGGATGAATCTTTTCATGTATGGAACTGTATCCGGACTTGTCATTGGCCCTGAGAAGGTTGTCCTTTGATCCCAGGGGGTTCCTGTTATCCTTTATATAGTAGTATTGCAATGCGATCGATTCATCATCCAGACTTTCCAATATCCTATTCATGTCCGGTGACTTATCGTCGTTCTGCTTTTCATATTCTTTGCTGAAATCGCCATCATAATAGGTCCTAAGCTTTTGCTTCATTTGATTGATACTATCCTTGTTCAGTTCATTTTCCTGGAGCACTGCATCAAAGGCCCGATCAAATTCGACCATTGCCTCGACGATCATCTTGTCTTCTGAAAATGTGATTATTTGATTTTTAAGGGTGTTTAGGTACCTGTTAAGCTGGTTCTTCTTCACCTCACGAATACTCTCAAGTTGCGCGAAGGACTGTTCGCTCAAGGAATTTTTTGCCTTCTGGAGTGACATGAAACCTATCAAGGCAAAGGGGATTATCCCGATTGCAAGAAATGAAACCAAAAATTTTATACTCAGTTTAATGTCTTTGATTCCCATTGCAGTCTCCTTGAATTTTAAGTTTCCGTGCTCATGAATAGGCCGAAGCGCCGTGGACCTGAAACATGGAAGATTTATGCAAGTTAATTGCCGCAGAAGCTTTTTGTCTTGTATTTTAATAGAAAAATAAATGCCGGATTGCTTTTCAGAATTTTATTTATGGCATGTCTTATAAAGACGATTTACGATTAAGTATCACTTACAGGAAGGGAATGATCTCCAGGAGTGCCGCTTAAAAGGCCGTCAGATTAATGACAGAGCAGCCAAAAAAAAGATATGTCTCTTATGTCACTGCACATGGACACTAGGTCATTATTCCTCGCTCGGTGGCGGGGGAGGCATTTTGCGGGGTTTTACCCAGTCCAGCTCCGGCCTCGGCCTGCCGAAGGGTTCACCCTTATGATCACCCTGACGCATCTTAAGCATGGCCTCCATCCTTTTTTTCATCCCTTCCGGGTCCGTATCAGGAGAGGGGATGGAATCCAGTATTTCGTCAAAATGGGCCTTCATCCGGGGTTTGGGATCTGGGTAGGGGATAATGTAGAGCCTGTTCTTCTCGATGCCCTTTTTTATATGGTTCGCCAGCTCCACCGGCTCCATGCCATGGGAATGGAGATTCTGCAGGGTCTTTATGGAGCCGTCGGTGACCAGGTATCCGGTGTTCCGGAGGTGCTCCGGCCGGGTGTATGTCGCCTCATAAATCCTTGTCTTGATATTTGCCGGGCAGCAGACGGAGACCCCGATATTGTACTGCTCCAGATTTGTCCGATAGCTTTCCGAAATATTCACAACGGCCGCCTTTGAAGCGCTGTAGGGGGCGACTATTCCTCCACCGCTGAAGGCGGCAAGGGATGCCACATTGACGATATGCCCCTCTTTTCCGGACTTTATCATACGGGGGACAAAGGTCTGCATGCCGTTGATGACGCCAAAGAGATTCACTCCCAGGACCCAGTCCCAGTCCTCATAGGTGGAGGCCTCTACAGGGCCGAAGGTGTTGACGCCGGCGTTATTAAAGAGTAACTGCGGGGGCCCGCCAAAGACATCTTCAACCTCGTCCGCGGCCCTTGCATAGGCCTCACGGTCCGTGATATCGAGCCGGATGGGGTGGACCTGGCCGTCCCTGTCTTTGAAGTATGCCATGGCTTCATCCAGGTGATCCTGACGAATATCTGCTATTACAATACTGGACCCTGCCTCTGAAAAGACCTTGGCGATGCCGAGGCCAAGACCCGCCCCTCCGCCTGTTATGAATGCGGTCTTCCCTGTGAAATCTTTCATAGATGCCTCCTTTGATAGACCTTAGACCAGATCGTTGGTGTCCGAAATGACTTCACTTGTGATTGTTGTTGAATACATTTTTATATCATTTCATGATTTTTAGAGCCGATTTTTTTGAAGTAATGGGGTGTTGGAGCGACCTTGCTGTTCCTTCTGTATTCTCCATTTACATTCTCCTTAGGTTGTGTTCGTTATGAATGTCTTTCCCCTTGGCTCGCCATAGCCTTAGCGGCGGCGGCTGCGCCTCTATCATATTTGTCCACTATTTTAGGCCGCAGCCACCGTCCTTGCAGGTCACTGGCGACGGCATCCTGATGGGCCTTTCGTCAAAGCGAATTCCCTTTTTGGGAATCCACTTGTCAATGGACACGGTCTGTGTATAGACAAAGTCCGTTGTCGTAAACATGGGATTCCATTCACCTCCCACCACCACGAGGTTTACCATTATGGGTCTTCCCGGGAAACGCCTGTTGGGATGTTTTATCCTTTCAAGAAGCCACTGGCGGAACTCCTCCTTGGTGTTAAATCCTTCCTTGTCCTTTAGGTTCTTTGCCGTCAGGGGGTCCAGGACAAAGGTGCCCCCTGGAATCATGGACCGGAGGCCGTTCATCACATCGAGCATGGTTTTTGCCGTGCCCATATCATCCGAGGTGCCCATCCCCAGGTGATTTACATCCCAGCCCCGGAAGAGGCTTACGGTGCTCTCCCCGGGCTTGAAGCCCTTTTCCACATGGAAAGGCTCCCAGGGAGACTCTTCCTCGTTTTCACCGGCGAACATGTTGTTGTAGTTGGTGACATTCCCGAATGTGGCAGTAAAATTCTCGTTGATCCTTGCGTTACCGAAATTGTAGCTCATTAGGGTGTAGGCCCTTCCGATAACAGAATTGGCGAAATTAAAGGGGCTGAAGGCCCCGGCCCCGCAGTTGATCGCGATCTGGTTCCGTATGGGCCCGTTCACGATCACCATCCTCCCGAAGGAGGTGGTCGAGCTGGGCATAGATGGCTCCCGGCTGGCAGCCAGGGCAAGAATCACTGGGAAATGCTCGGGTCTCGCGCCCGCCATAACCGCATTTACGGCCACCTTTTCAACCGTGTATTCATACCTTTCTTCATGGGTCGTGACCGACATCAGGCCCACAACCTCATCGGGCGGGTGGTCCGTCCCTGTCAGCATCTCGGCTACCTTTTCCTCCGTGGGGAGCTCTATGGGCATGCCGTCGGTCCACCCGTTCTCAATGAACATCCTCTTATAGTTCTCAACCGTGTCCTTCTTGAGCAGCCTGGGCCTCCTGGGCCTTTTAGCCACCTTGGGATCCCTCTCATCTTTTGTCAGGGGCTGTGTGAGGGCATCCAACATCTCCTGCATGAGGGGCTTGCCCGTTATGGGGTCATCTCCATCCACATAACCCCGCAACATCTCCTTGGACACCCACCCAACGGGATACGGCGGGTAGGCATAGCGGAGGGGCATGCCGTGGCTCTCGGTATCCCGGGCCACATAACTCGCGAACTTGGCCGTTACAACAGCACATGTAGGCACATGGTGGATATTTTCCAGTGTCCTGCCGAACTCGGCGATACTCGCCGAACAGCCGTCTCAACCGCCCACGCCGACGATAGCGGCGTCTCCCTTTTCCTTTATCTCCGCCCACAGGGCTGGGTCATCCGTGAAAATCATTCCCTGCGTGCTCCGGGATTCGATCTTCACTTCGGGCATGTTTCTGGAAAACCAGTCTGCCACAATATCCATGAAATCCTTGGCCCCGTGGAAGCCTGTTTCAACCAGGTAAACGACCTTGCCCTTTAGGCTGTCAAGGCGGGGCGCCATCAACTGTCCCTCCATGGAAGAAAGATCCTGGGTCGGCTGTCGATAGGGATCCAACACCACGCCGGTATTTTTTGAAGTAGGATCCGATATTCGTCCGAATATCCCGGACGGCTGGCCGACCGGGTCCAATACATTATCAAGGGCATCATTTTCCGCCATGTAAAACCTCCTCGCGCAGACGATCTGGGATTGGCTTTAAAAAGAGCCTGTTCGCTGCCGCTTTCTATATTAGCTCGCTATGATACACGCGGTCGCATGTATGTCAATAAAATGATTGAAGAGACTCAAAGGGCACAGCAATCGAGTTTTGTAGAAAGGCTTAAGATAGGAAAAAATAAATATTTTGAGGGCAGATCGCTGGAAGTTCCCCGGCTTGGCGCAGACTAAATCAGAGAAATGCTACAAATATGTCGGGCAACACTCTAAAAATTTACAAAACTGTTATTAATACAATCCCATTTTCGTGGGGATATGCACTAACTATCTGTGAACACGAGATAAATTGAATGTGTCCTGTGGGCAACAATTTTGCATTATTCTTTTTAAAAAAAATAGGAGGGAGAAATGAACACTGGAGATACTGCCTTCATCCTGGTTTCGGCGGCGCTGGTTATGCTTATGACACCCGGGCTGGCCCTGTTTTATGGAGGTATGGTTCGAAACAAAAACGTTCTTGGGACGATCATGCAGAGCTTCATCATCATTGCCGTCATCAGCGTCGAATGGGTGCTTTGGGGGTACAGCATGGCGTTCGGCCCTGACAAATGGGGAATCATCGGTGGATTGGAATGGTTCGGATTGCATGGAGTCGGACCGGAACCCAGTAGCGTTTACGCAACGACCATACCCCATCAGGTCTTCATGATCTACCAGTGCATGTTCGCCGTCATCACGCCTGCATTGATTACCGGGGCATTTGCAGAGAGGATGAAGTTCGGTCCCTTTCTACTCTTCAGCCTGTTATGGGCCACCTTTGTCTACAATCCACTATGTCACTGGATATGGGGAAACGGGGGATGGCTGGCACGTCTCGGCGTTATTGATTTCGCAGGCGGCGTTGCCGTGCATCTGAGTTCGGGTGTTGCCGCGTTGGCGGCAGCCGTCATCCTGGGAAAACGCAAGGGATACATGACGGAGGAATTAAGGCCCCACAACCTCCCCATGACCCTGCTTGGGGCAGGCCTGCTATGGTTCGGCTGGTTCGGATTTAACGCAGGAAGCGCCTTGTCGGCGGGGACTCTGGCAGGGAGCGCCTTTGTGGCAACTCATATGGCCGCCACCACCGGCGCCCTGGGGTGGATTGCCATGGAGTGGAAATACCGGGGCAAGGCAACCACTTTAGGTGCGGCAAGCGGGGCCATTGCCGGCCTTGCCACGGTTACACCGGCTTCGGGATTTATCGGCCCCCTCTCGGCATGCATCGTGGGTCTTGCCGCTGGAATCGGCTGCTATATGGGAATCATGGCAAAAAATCGTTTTGGATACGATGATAGTCTGGATGTCGTGGGCATTCACGGGGTGGGAGGCGTTTTAGGGCTTCTTGCGACGGGTCTTTTTGCGAACCATATAGTCAACCCCAACGGGCCGGATGGCCTGTTTTTTGGAAATCCCTCACAACTTGGAATACAGTTCATCGCTATCCTTGTAACAATTATTTATACTTTTTTCTTGAGTTACATTCTCTTAATTATTATCGATAAAATCTTCGGCCTGCGTGTCCCTGAAAATGAAGAGATAAGCGGTCTGGATTTGAGTCAGCACGATGAAACAGCCTATGTCATATAAATAAAAAGGGTTATCCAGTCGGCGGTTAAAAAAGGATCCTGTCATTAAAAAAGGAGAAGGCCATGAAAAAGCTGGAAGCTATTATCAAGCCTTTCAAATTGGATGACGTGAAAGAGGGGCTTATGGGCCTCGGCATACAGGGAATGACGGTCACAGAAGTAAAGGGTTTTGGCAGGCAGCGAGGTCACAAGGAGATCTATCGCGGGGCTGAATATCAAATTGATTTCGTGCCCAAGATTAAGATAGAGGTGGTTATGGATTCCTCTCTCGTGAGCGAGGCCGTACGCGTCATCCAGGAAAAAGCAAGGACCGGGGACATTGGTGATGGCAAGATTTTTGTGCTCCCCGTGGAAGATGCCATAAGGATTCGGACCGGTGAGTCCGGCAAAGACGCAATTTAGGACATGAGATAAGGGGCTTGGAATCAATTCGAGGAATATCGAATAATATTAATCCGGAAGGGTGAAAAATGCTATGAATTGTGCCCTGTATTGTGTATATTGCAATTGAATTCAATTTGGGCGTTTTTACTGTAACCGATAAGGAGGTTGAAATGCCTGTTATTACCATAGAAGCTGGAGATATGAGCAAGGAGCAGAAAAATACCCTCATAGAAGGATTTACGAAGGTGGCCAGTGAAACTCTAAATATACCGGCCCAGGCCTTTGTTGTCATTTTGAAAGAAAACAAAGCGGACAATATAGGCTCCGGAGGAAAAATGCTCAGCAAGATTATGGCTGAGCATCAGGGATAGGGATACCCGTTAAAGGCAACAAACAGGAGCACTAAAAAGGGGGCAAGTCCTCAGGATTTCACTTCCCGTCTATCATTATTCCGGAAGAAAAGAATTTTCTTTTCTCCGCTCAGAAGCAACCTGATCCATATCCACCCTATCAGACAGCCAAGGACATAGTGCGGGAAGTCCCACCATACGAATGTGGTTCCAATAAGTGCGCTACCCAGAAAAGATGAGCGTATCGCCCCAAGAAAGGGCGGGTGCCACAACTGGAGGAACTCGAGGATACAGGTGACAATAAATACACAGACGGGAATCATGTTCACGGAACGTTTTGAGTGGAAGAAAAGGGAGGCCAGAAGGATCCAGAAGGTCTCATAGAGCAGACCTGCACCATAGTTGTTGAACCATATATTTCCCGGTCCCGAATAGAACTTGAAGGCGAATCCGAGGGGTGTGACTACCACAAGTGACAAAACCACTTTTATTTGGCTTCTTCTATCCACTGTGTCGCTTTCCCATAGGGGTAACCCAAGAACGCTGATCTTGGGTCATGTTTTTCACGAGAGCTCCGGGCCTTCTGTTTATTGACGTTAGCGTAACAATAGATACAGCCACCGGGACATGTGTCATAGGCCCCGATATCCGTGCTCTCCGCACACCCGCATTCGGCCCTTGATGGTTTCAGTTTATAGGAATATTTGCCGTCAAAAAATAGGCTGGAGATGACATCGCCGTCAATGCAGCGGGCCTTTTTAATCATTCCCCCGATCAGATAATCACCGCAGCATGAGTTCATGGATATTCCATGCTCATGGGCGATTTCAGCCAATTGGTTCGCGAGATCTATCTTGAAATCGATGGGGGGGTCTGAGATCTCCACCCCCTTCTCCCTCTTCAGTATCGCGATATTCCGCTTGACCTTCCCGTAAAAGGTGGGGAAGCTGAAATAACAGCGTTCAATATATCCCTCCAGTCTTGAGGATAAGGATTGATAATTCTTGAGATGGAAATCAGCGTCCGTGACTTCGGTTATTAAAACGGGGTCATATCTCCAGTTTATATGGCCCGGGGAATAGATCCGGCTGATTTCCTTCAGGGTCTCAATGGCCCTCGAGGTCTCCACCACGTTGGATTCGAATATCTCAGGGAGGCCGTTGACGGTGAAGTGAAAATAGCAATTGTATCCTCTTGACCGGATTTCTTTGAGGTTAGCCATGAAGGGCCCAAAATTTTTGGACCAGAACACAAGACACACGACATTTTCTCTTGAAAGGGAGACAAAGTGTCTGGACCCGCTGAAGGGATTCACGTATCCTGCAAAGCCTTTCCTTAATCTTTTCATGAACCAGTCCCCGTAAAACGCCGGGATATCCGTCCGTCGGGACACTGATATGATCCTGGGGGAATCCTGGGAGGAGGTCTTTTCCATTTTTTTGTTTTTATCCATATATCAACACCGGTCAATATATTCGGTTTTTAGACCGATGTCCAAACTCATATAATTTACCGGCTCCCTCTTTTCGAAATTTGTCCCATTATTGCTTCGGTCTTTTCCATGATGGCTTCCCCTGTGTGGTTTTAATAAGTATGGAAATATAAAAAAGGTTTTCCGCAGGTATTAAAAGGTGTAAAGAATATATAAATAAATGGGACAGGAGCCATGGAAAGGGAGTGGATAAAAATAACATTATTGATTTTTTTACCTTTTTTTTGTTATTATTCCTGCGAATATAAATCTTTTGCCTGACATACTTGAACCCGCTGAATAGTCTTCTCAGGGCAAAGGCCCTTTTATTCCACGTGGTATTAACAGTGACTCAAGCTAAGGGGGGAAATTTCATAATGGGTAAGATAAAAATTGCAATTGCGGGTGTCGGAAATTGCGCCAGTTCTTTGTTACAGGGGATCCAGTATTACAGAGACAAGGACCCCCTGCACGCGATCGGTCTGATGCATTGGGAGATCGGGGGATATTGCCCGGGAGATATTGAGGCGGTAGCGGCCTTTGATATAGACAGGCGAAAGGTGGGTAAGGATGTCAACAGTGCAATCTTTTCCGGATCAAATTGCACAAAGGTCTTCTGCCCCGATCTGCCCAACTCCGGAGTCATTGTACAGATGGGGAGGGTCCTGGACGGGCTGTCCGACCATATGAAAGAGTATGAGGAGAGATATACCTTTGTCCCGGCGGATGAACCGGAGCCAGCCAAAGAAGACGTTATAAGGGTGCTCAAGGACAGTGGAGCCCAGGTTTTTCTCAACTATATGCCCGTCGGTTCGGAAGAGGCCACCCAGTTTTATGCAGACTGCGCCCTGGGGGCCGGAGTGGCATTCATTAATAATATGCCGGTTTTTATCGCAAGCAGCCCTGTCTGGGCAAAACGGTTTGAGGATAAGAACCTCCCTATCATCGGAGACGACATAAAGTCCCAGTTGGGCGCGACCATAACCCACAGGGCCCTGACGGATCTCTTTAAGAAGCGGGGCGTGAAACTGGAACGGACCTATCAGTTGAACACCGGAGGCAACACGGATTTTCTCAATATGCTAAACCGAAGCCGTCTTATTTCCAAAAAAAGATCCAAGACGGAAGCGGTGCAGTCCGTCACGGCCCATCGACTGGCGAGTGAAAATATCCATATAGGCCCGAGTGATTATGTTCCATGGCAGAAGGATAATAAGGTCTGTTTCATTCGCATGGAGGGTCGAATCTTCGGGGACGTGCCCATGGATATAGAGCTCAGGCTCTCCGTTGAAGATTCCCCCAACTCGGCCGGGGTTGCGATAGACGCGATCAGGTGCGCGAAACTGGCCCTGGAACGGGGGATAGGCGGTGTCCTGGAAGCTCCTTCAGCATTCTTCTGCAAACACCCGCCTAAGCAGTTTACGGATGATGAGGCATTCTGGATGACCGAGGATTTTATCTCGGCCAACCGGAGCGAGATCAAGGGCATGATCGATCATTCCGATCACAAGAGGCAGCGGGTCCAGTAATACAGGTATATTTCCCCCGTTACTGTAACGATGAGGGCAAAAAAGGGACAGGGATCATGGCCGGAAAGGAGAAATGGAAAAAAGGACCTTTCGTGTCCTTGGACCGTCGAATTCACAAAAGAATATCTTTTGCCATGTTCCCAGGACAAGACGACCCTTTTCCACAATAACAGAGACAGAACTCCCCATCAATGAAGCCTTGATATGACTGTCAGCGTTTCCTTCCATATGCCGATATCCGGCGTCGGGGGGCACCAATTCGCTGAGTGTGGTCAAGATGTCAAGGCACACGGAGGGATCGGCCCCCTCATTAATGGTTATCCCGGCGGTTGTATGAGGGACATAGATAAAGCATAGGCCGTCCAGCACCCCCGATCTGGAAACTTCCTTCTGGATCGACGAGGTTATATCCTTCATCTCGTTTCTTGATCCTGTCTTCATGCTGATAGATGCGGGCATGAGTGCCTCCTTCCCGGCCTTGACTGTTCAGGGCAAAATAATATTAGGAGAGGAATCTTCCCCCGTCCCTTTCCCCAGGTCCTTTTTTTCCATAATATCGAGATAAAGAGCGACACTGCGATCCAGGAGGACCTTCAGAAAGAGATTGGTCCTGAGGGCCGAGTCCTCTTCATCCATTGAAGAAGCCGATGCCAGGCATAAACGGGCGTATTCTTCCTGGTCGAGCCTGAAAAAGATATAGGCCATCTCTTCCAATTCCTCTTTAACAAGCACGCGTTTTGAACCGGGATAGAGATCCCTAAGGGCCTTTTCTTTTATCTCTTTGATGCGGTCTGCCTGCTGGGCCTCAGAGATGATAATGAGGCTGTCTTTGGTCTCCGAAATTTCTTTCAGAACAGGCTCTAATTTCTCAGGCCCGATTACCCAGGATCTCATTAGCTCCTGGTCCAGGAGCCTTTTTATCCGTTCCTCGGTCAGGGCCTCGTCGGTCATGCTGTCGGGATTAATGAAATCGTAGATTACGGGACTTTCAAGGAGGGTGATATTTTTGAGTATCCAGGGCCGAAAATTGAGATAATCTGCGGCCGGTTCTCCCGCTTTTATCTCATTTTTCCTGAATGAACGCTCCAGGATCGTGGCTGCATGGGATAGGGATGTCTCAATCTCCATTCCTGCCTGCCTGAAAAAAATTTCTTTCAGTTCCCTGGAGCTTTTTTTACTGTAATTTCCATAGATGAAATCGGTTATACCTTCTTCGGAATTGACTGTCCCCAGGCCGACATCCATCCCCTTTGTCGTCTGGGGGATCAGAATCAGGACCCCCCGGCTTCCTGTCCAGTCAATGGGGCTGACGTAGGCTGAAGGTCCGGCGCTCTCATAGTTCTTGAATGTCAAAGAAGGTCCTTTTACCTCTTCCTTGTCAGGAATCGAGATCCCTTTCTGACCGAACCTGAAGGCCGTCCTCTTAACGGCCTTTTGGACTTCCCTTTCCGGGAAGGCTTCTCTCAAGGTCAGGATAAGATTGACGCTTGCCGGGTCGTCCGGAGGGAGTCTTTCAAGGAGGCTCCTGGCTACATCCGGCCCCTTTATGTGCTCCTTAATGTTATCGGGATTTATCTTGTCCAGGTTTTCAAGGAGGGAATCAAGGAGTCTTTCTTCATCCGCCGACAGGGGGGTGGGCGCCTGTCTTTTTTTCTTTTTGAGCCTTTGCTTTTTAATCACTGAGGGGAGACCTTTTTTTCTTCAATGGCTACATGATCTTCGTATCCTGCCTCATGGAGATAGACGTTGATCGTCTCTGAAGGGGATATGTTCAGGACAACACCAACATAATTGGCCATTATGGGCAATTCCCTGTCGTTTTCCCCCCTGTCCACAAGTATAGCCAGTTCGATTTTCCTGGGCCTGCCGAAATCAATAAGGGCATCCATAGCGGCCCTGATGGTCCGACCGGTGAAAAGGACATCGTCTATCAGGATAATGGTCTTGTCATTTATGGAAAAGGGCAATTCGGTCCTGTGGACAATGGGAGCGGAGCCGATCCGTGTCCAGTCGTCCCGATAGAGTGTAATGTCCAGAACGCCGGCCGGAGGTTCCTTATCCCCTAAAAGGCCTATTGCTTCCTGAAGTCGTTTGGCCAGGAAGGCGCCGCCGGTCCTTATCCCTACCAGGACGACGTCATCCATGGAACTGTTTTTCTTGACAATTTCGCTCGCGATCCTCTGAAGATTTTCTTCTATATCCTGTCCCTTGAGTACAATTTTCTTTTCCATGGTAATGCCCGGTACCTGACATATAAAAGATATTAAAAACAAAAATATATATCACATCATCTGAAACAAGAAAAGAAAATTAAGGAGATTTTCTTGACTTGAAGCCATTCCTTTTATTTAATAAATTAAAATACCAATTTTAAAGGACTTTGCCGGGATCGTATCAGAGTGTAAAAGCCGAAAGATGAGAAATATCAATCAATTATGCGAGAAACTGGGCTATGATTTTAAGGAGACAGACCTGTTAGAGGAGGCCTTCCGGCACTCCTCATATGTTAATGAGCGGAGGGATTCGGGCCTCAAGGACAATGAGAGGCTCGAATTTTTAGGGGACGCTGTTCTCGATCTGGCCATAAGCGATATCCTGATGGAAACTTTTGAGAGCGCGAAGGAAGGGGACCTGTCGAAATACAGGGCAATCGTGGTCAATGAAAGGGGCCTATGCCAGGTCGCCAGGGAACTGGGTCTGGGGGATTATCTGCTCCTTGGCAAGGGCGAAGAGCTTTCAAAGGGAAGGGAGAAACCCTCCATACTGGCTGACACCATGGAGGCCCTTTTAGGCGCACTGTATCTGGATGCCGGTTTCGAGGGGACAGAGGAGATCATCCACAGGCTGTTCCTCCCCCTGATCAGGAGTATTGATACAAGGGATATAAACGGTGATTATAAAAGCCTTTTGCAGGAGCACACACAGGGCGTCTACAAATCCCTGCCCGAATACCTCCTCATGGAGGAAAGCGGCCCTCCCCATGACAAGACCTTCAGGGTGGCCGTGTGTCTCAACGGCAGGACCATAGCCGAGGGAGAGGGCAAGAGCAAAAAGGAGGCGGAGCAAAGGGCCGCGAGGGAGGCATTTTCTTGTCTGGCAAAGGAACGGAACGACCTTTAATCATTCCCGTCTTTATCCCCAATCAGGGATGCCGCCATCAGTGCGTCTTTTGCGACCAGGAGAAGATAACGGGACAATCAGGCACCCCGGTAAATGGATCCCACGTAAAGAAGATCCTCGACATGGCAGTGGCATCAGTCCGGTTTGAGGGAAATAGAAAGAGGGAGGTCGCTTTTTACGGGGGGACCTTCGCAGGCCTGCCTGTCAGCAGGATAAGGGAGCTGTTGGAGGCCGTGAGTCCCTATCGGAGGCAGGGGCTTTTCAGTTCCATAAGGATATCCACCCGACCCGATTCGATCGATGAAAGGCGTCTTGATCTGTTGAAAAGTATGGGGGTCACGACCGTGGAATTAGGGGCCCAGTCCATGGATGACGAGGTCTTGAGACTTTCACGTCGGGGACACAGGGCCGTGGATACGGTGGAGGCCCTCGGGTTGTTAAAGGATTACGGCTTCAGGACAGGGATTCAATTAATGCCGGGTCTCCCCGGAGATTCAGAAGAGTTGTTTTTAAAGACAGTCGATGAGGTTGTCAGGCTCAAGCCTGACATGGTCCGGTTATACCCGGCCCTGGTTATCCGCGGGACCGAATTGGCTGAATGGTATTTTGAAAAGCGGTATGAGCCCTTGACTCTCGATGCGGCCGTCAGGATCTGCACTGAGAGCTGTATTCGCCTGGAGGGCAGGGGGATACCTGTCATCAGGATGGGTTTAATGTCTACGCCTTCCCTGCTCAATGAGGGGCATATAGTGGCCGGGCCCTGGCACGACGCCTTCGGCTTTCTGGTCCGCTCGGCCATGCACATGGACCGGATCGCGGCTTTCCTCCCGGGCAAAGGGGCGGCCGCCAAAATAGGCATAAGGGCGCCCCAAAGGGAGATCGCCCTTATTAGGGGCCATAAAAATGAGGGGACGCGGCTTATAGAAAAAAAGACCGGGGCAAAGGTAATGTATATCAGGGCCGATGATTCGGTGCCTGAAGGCAGGATCGAAGTAGAAATGATTCAATAGGGGCTGTTTTTAAAATGAAGATGATGAATCCCAATAGAGATAAGGATTTCCTTTCAGGTTTCATCGCTATAATAGGCCCGCCTAACGTGGGCAAGTCCACCCTGTTGAACAGGCTGCTCGGGAAAAAGGTCGCCATTGTGAGCCCGAAACCCCAGACAACCCGGAATCGAATCCTTGGGATACGCCATGGGGAGGGTTATCAGATGGTCTTTATGGACACGCCGGGGATCCACAGGACGAGGACGCCCCTTCATAGGAGCATGGTCTCCTCGGCAAGGGAGGCCCTGTTTGAGGTGGATATGCTCCTGATAGTAATAGAGATGCCTCATCCGGAAGATAACTCCATGCCGCTTATAATGGAGGGCATAAAAAGGATCGAAAAACCTGTCATTCTGATAATAAACAAGATTGATAGTGGTCCGAAGGAGAGACTCCTGTCCATAATGGACAGTTACAGCAAAAGGTATCCCTTTGACGCGATAATTCCCGTGTCCGCCATGAAGGGGGATGGCATCGACAGGGTGATCGAGGAACTGAGGAGCAGGCTCAAGCCCGGCCCGGAATTCTTTCCAAGGGATATGACAACGGATCTGTCAGAGGCCTTCATTATATCCGAGATTATAAGGGAAAAGATATTTCTCCATACAAGAGATGAATTACCCTATTCCTGCGCCGTCAAAACTGAAAAGATGGAAGAGAAACCGGCTAAAGGCCTCCTCTCAGTCGCAGCCACAATTTATGTTGAATCTGAGTCTCAAAAGGCCATCGTAATCGGCCAAAATGGCAAGAAAATCAAGGAGATAGGCAAGTCATCAAGGCTGGAGCTGGAAAGGATGTTCGGTGTTCGCATATATCTGGACCTCTTTGTCAGGGTGGAGAAGAACTGGAGCAGGGACACAAAGGCATTACGCAGGTTAGGCTACTAATAAAAAAACCAACCCGGGTGATGGAGGTTGGTTTTTTTATCTAGGAGGAAAAAGTATGATTACTTTTGATATCAGTAATAAGCAATATCCTTGCCAAAAGTGAGATCTTTTTGAGAAACTACGTAACACATTGTTTTAACTGGTTTATTTACCATTTAGCCGCCGCTCCTGCAAGACACCTGTAGTCCGGATAAGTACAATATTTTGTACCCGGCAAACGGGTCTTCCGGAGGTCATAAGCTTAATCTATTTAAATTGCTTGATAAATTAGGGTAAAAATTATTGAACCCTTAAACCTCAATGTTGTACTTTTTCATTTTGTGCTGAAAAAGGCTCTTGGTTATGCCTATCATCTCAGCGGCGTGTGACTGGACATTATTGCATCTTTTAAGGGCCCTTATGATCAATTTTTCTTCGATCTGTTCAAGGGTCTTCTGAAGGGGGGCGTCGAGGGGGATGAATCTATCCACATCCAGCTCCTCCTCCCTGTCAATAAGGTATTCCGGGAGGTCCTCCGGGCTGATTACACCCCCGGAATTCAAAACCACGGCCCTCTCAATGACGTTTTCCAGTTCCCTTATATTGCCCGGCCAGGAGTAGTTGTAAAGGGCCTTCCAGGCCTCCGGGCTCAATTCGATCCTCTCTTTTCCCTCATCTTCCCTGTATTTTTCGATAAAGTGATTGACAAGGAGTCTTATATCTTCTCCCCGTTCCCTAAGGGAAGGAACTTCGATATGGATGACATTCAGCCTGTAAAAGAGATCCTCCCTGAAGAGGTCGTCTTCAACATCCTTTTTGATATCCCTGTTTGAGGCGGACAGTATCCTGACATCCACCTGGATTGTCCTCGTGCCTCCGACCCTTTCAAATTCCATCTCCTGGATCACCCTCAGGAGCTTGACCTGGAGAGGCGGGGGCATATCGCCAACTTCATCGAGAAAGAGGGTCCCCCCGTCTGCGAGCTCAAACCTGCCCTTCTTCATGGATATGGCGCCGGTAAAGGCCCCTTTTTCATGCCCGAAAAGCTCGCTCTCCAGAAGGGTCTCCGTGAGGGCGCCGCAGTTGATGGAGATAAAGGGCCTGTCCTTCCTGGGGCTGTTATAGTGTATGGCCTTGGCAACGAGTTCCTTGCCCGTCCCCGAGGGTCCGGTTATCAGCACGGAGGTCCTGGATTGGGAGACCTTTTTTATGAGATCAAAGACCTTGAGAATGGGCTTGCTCTTGCCGATGATGTTTCCGAATCCGTATCGCTCGGAAAGGGCCTCGTTAAGGAGCCGGTTCTCCTTCACCAGCCTGTATCTCGCAAGTGCCTTTTTGATGGTCAGCTTCAGTTCTTCATTATTAAAGGGCTTTGTGATGTAGTCGTAGGCATGCTTTTTCATGGCCTCCACGGCCATTTCTATTGTCCCGTAGGCTGTCATGATAATGATGGGGAGATCGGGGTTTATTTTCTTGGCCTCTTCCAGGAGATCCATGCCGTTCATACCGGGCATCTTCATATCCGTAACGACCAGGTCAAGATCGGATTCCCTGATCAGGTGGAGGGCGTCAACGCCATTATCCGATACAACGGTCTCGTAGCCCTCGGCCCCTAACAACGCCTCGAGAACAACCAGATAATTTTTCTCGTCATCCACAATCAGGATTGTTTCCATAGCAGTCCCTGAGCCTCCCTATCCCTAAATCTTCCTCGGCAGACGGATAATCACCTTTGTCCCGGAATCCTTCACGCTCTCTATGGAGATGGTCCCTTTATGCCCTTCTATGATCTTTTTCACGATAGCCAGCCCGAGGCCGCTGCCCTTCTCCTTGGTAGTGAAAAAGGGATTGAATATCTTTTTCCTGTTATCCTCGGTGATGCCGCTTCCCGTATCTCCTATCTCCAGGCGGTAGTAATCCTTTTCCTCTTCGACTCCGACGGTGATTGAACCGGTCTTGTTCATGGACTGGATGGCGTTGACAAAGATATTCATCAAGGCCCTGTAAAGGAGTTCATGGTCCGCCTGGAGCCTTAGGGACCGGCCGTCCAGGTTATCACTCACGGTTATCCCCTTTTTCTCAAGCTCAGGGGCCAGGAATGAGAGGGTTCTCCGCAGGATCTCGTCCAGGTAGCACTCCTGGAGATTCAACGACTGGGGACGCGCGAAATCGAGAAATTCCGTCACGATATTGTTCAACCTCTTCGATTCCTCGGTAATGACGGCTGAAAGACGCCTGTGCTCCCCATGGGAGTCACCCATGCCTTTAAGGAGCTCGGCCGTGCTCTGGATGATCCCCAGGGGGGTCTTAATCTCGTGGGAGACCGCCGCTACCATCTCTCCAAGTGCGGCCAGCCGTTCCGCCAGGTGTAACTGCTCCTCAAGCTCCCTCTGCTCGCTGGCCCTCTGTTCAATAATCTTCTCGGCCTTGCGCACGACAAAGAGCAGGGCCAGGAATATCAACGCCATAATAAGTATCGTGAGACCGAGAATGAGATACTGGAATTTCACGATGGATTTATACTGGTCGGTCATATCGAGGATCAGCTCGAAAACCCCGGAGACAAACTCCTTTCCAGTCCAGCGGTCCATTAACTGGAGCGGGATATAGGCCCGGATCTTCTTCTCGGTTCCTATCCTTTCAATGTCAAGACCCCATATGGTCTTTCCTTTTGATATCAGTTCCGAAGATTTTTCACCCCTGACCGCCCTTAAATACCCGGGCGTCTCAACGGTCTTCTGGCCGATAAGCTTGGGGTCGGTGCTATAGGCTATAACCTTCTGATCGATTGCATAGAGGTTGACCACATCCACGTTAAAGCTGTGAATAGTGTTCTTAATGACCTTGTCCATCAATGCCCTTTGATTCTCATCGCTCAATCTAATGCTATCATGCTGTATGATAACAACAGGGATCATGAAATTCTGGTGGACCTGATGGTTCAGATTCTGTCCCAAAAAAAGGGCGTAATTCTCATAGCTCTCTATAAGGATATCTTTGGCCTTTTTCGAGATGAACACGGAGAAGGGGAAGCTGAAGATTATAAGGACCAGAAAGCTGGCAAGTGCGAAATATTTGACCAACTGGAATCGCTTGCCCTCTGAATTCTTGTTTTGATCAAGTGGTGGAGTCATTATCGGAATCTAACCTGCTGCAAATCGATTGATATTAACCTGTCTGGAGTTATTTGCCGGTCTATCCGGCCATGCCGGTTTCTTAAAGAAGATATCTACCCGGAACATATCTTGTTAAGGTGCTGTGCTGACAACTGTGAACAATCAAAATATTTAATTAAAAAAGAGGAATGTGATCACTCCCGTGATTACTGATTTAACATATAACATTTATGATTTAAATAGCAAATTCTCAGATATGGTTTGACTTGAATATTGCTGAATGTCAGAATCGCTTGCCATGAAATACGATTACCTCCCATATATGCTTTACGCCGACTCCGGGGGAAAGGTATATGACCATCCCTACTACCGAATGGCGGGATTTTCAGGGAGATCTCAGGAAGCCATCAGGGAAGATGATCTCATCCCCATGCCGGAGTTCAGCAAGCTGTTCTTTATCCCCGACTGCCCGCCTATTGGGATTGACCCATCCACTGGAAGATATGAGATCGTCCCGGAGATAGAGGTTGGGGGTGCGATCCAGAGATGTTACGGCGTTGCGGCTTTCCTGGAGCCCGGGCTGGTGAGGACTCACCTCCCGGCAGTGGATTACGGTCCCAAGTCATATACCCTGCCCATGTGGGGCTACACGGCAGTGGGTTTCAGGGACGATAATTACTGGGCAGCCGGATTCAGGATAGAATACAACCATAAGTGGGACCCGAGAAATTACGATGACAGGGAACTGATCCCCGCCATCCGGGATTTCAAAAGGGTCCGCGGGAAGGGACCCCTTGTGGAGCACCTTGTCAATTGCGCCACCATTAACCACTGTTTCGCGGCCAAAAACCTATTTTTAGGGAGATGGGAGGCGCCTTTGCCCGTCAGCCGGAGATGCAATGCCGCGTGCCTTGGGTGCCTCTCGCTACAGCCCGATTCCTCATGCAGTTCGTCACACCAGAGGATCTCCTTCAGGCCGGACAGGGACGAGATCGTTTCCCTGGCCCTGGGACACCTTGATCATGCGGCCGGGGCCATCGTGAGCTTCGGACAGGGGTGCGAGGGGGAGCCCCTGACGGAGTACCGGCTCATTGCCGAAAGCATCAGGGAGATCAGGAAGAGGACGGGCAAGGGGACCATAAACCTCAATACCAACGGGAGCTGGCCCGAAAGGGTCCGCGAGGTGGCGGAGAGCGGGCTGGATTCCATCCGCATAAGCCTCAACAGCGCCCGCCCAGAGTTCTACAGGGCCTACTACCGGCCAAGGGGCTATGATTTTGAGGATGTTGCAGCCTCCATCGCCCTTTCAAGGGAGCTCGGACTCTACACCATGATAAACTATCTCGTGTTTCCGGGGTTCACGGATCAAGAAGAGGAGATAGAGGCCCTGAAAGGACTTATAGAAAGGACCGGGGTCAACTTTCTCCACTTGAAAAACCTGAATATCGATCCCCAGCTATACATGAAAGAGATGCCTGTCGGGGCTTCAAGGGCCGTCGGGATGAAGAGGATGGCGGAGCTGATCCGGGAGGAGTTCCCCACAGTTGAGCTGGGTTATTTTAATCGTCCGGTTAGGTAAAGGAAAGGGCCCTTTCCCGCTCCACGGCCCGGTACCCGATATCCGTCCTGTAATAGACATTTTCCCAATGAATCCGGCCTGCTAATTCATAGGCCCTCTCCTGGGCCTCGCTGACCGTAGACCCGAGGGCCGTGGCGCAGAGGACCCGGCCCCCGTTGGTTACCACCATTCCGTCCTCAAGTCTCGTGCCCGCGTGGAAGACCTTGAAATCGTCTCCCTCCTCTTCGGGCAGGCCGGATATGGGGTCGCCCCTATGATAGCTCTCAGGGTAACCGCCCGCTGCCATTACAACGCCGAGGGAGGCCCGGCTGTCCCACTCGGCCTGCACCCCGTCGAGACGCCCGTCCAAGGCCGCCAGGCAGATTTCGACCAGATCCGATTTGAGCCGCATCAGAATGGGCTGGGTCTCGGGATCGCCGAAACGGCAGTTGAACTCGAGGACCTTTGGCGTGCCGTCTGCCTGTATCATAAGACCGGCATAGAGAAATCCCGTGTATGGAAGGCCCTCCGCCTCCATTCCGGCTACCGTGGGCCTGATAACCTCCTTCATTATCCGGTCATGGATCTCAGGCGTCACCACGGGCGCCGGCGAATAGGCCCCCATGCCCCCCGTGTTGGGACCTGTGTCTCCATTGTTAATTGCCTTGTGGTCCTGGGAGGTCGCCAGGGGGAGGATGTTTCTCCCGTCCACCACCACGATAAAGCTGGCCTCTTCTCCCTGAAGGCATTCTTCCACAATCATGCGCCTGCCCGCCTTGCCAAAGGACTTGCCGGAAAGCATCCCCTGGGAAGCGGCCACGGCCTCATCATGGGACCGGGCGATGAGCACACCCTTACCCGCGGCAAGCCCGTCCGCCTTGATGACAAGGGGAAGATCATGGGAAAGGATATAGGCCCGCGCCTGGTCCGGTTCCGTAAAGATCCTGTAAGCTGCCGTAGGGATTCCATGGCGTTCAAGGAAGTCCTTGGTAAAGACCTTGGATCCTTCCAACCGGGCCGCTCCCCGGCTGGGGCCGAAACACCTCAACCCGGCGTCATTAAAGGCGTCCACAATGCCCTCCACAAGGGGGGCTTCCGGACCCACAATGGTGAGGCCGATCTCCTCATTTGCGGCGAATTCGACCAGGGTCTTTATGTCCGTTCCGCTGATCAGGATATTTTCAACCTTCGGCTCCCTGGCCGTGCCGGCGTTGCCAGGCGCCACAAACACCTTTTCAACCAGATTTGACCGGGCTGCCTTCCAGGCGATAGCGTGCTCGCGCCCGCCGCTTCCGATAACCAGTACTCTCATGATCCAACCCCCCCTTTTTATTGAAGAATAGTAGTTGCCTCCGACTCGGTGCTGCGATGAAATATCTTGTCCCTGTCCCAGCGGACTTCGATTAGCTCACGCTGGTCCTTAAGCAAGTACCCAGCATGTCTCGCTCTATCCGCCAATTAGTGCCTGCATTGAAAAGGTTAATAACCTGCCATCGTCAGTAATGTCAATACCGCTTACCCGGAGTTCGGCTATAGAGTCTCAGCAGATAACCTTGATTCGAGTCTGAACCGGAACTACTCCATATTTAAAAAGATTCAGGAGGAGTTCCCAATGGGGAAACCATTTACATAGTTTTTTATTGTCAAGTTTCGAATTTTAGGCTTTAATAGGATAAAATCCTGTTTTTCCTGGAAAGTTATACAATCGCTTCGCGATTCTATACAAGGCGGTTTGTCTGCCCCTGGCAAGCTTCGCCGCTCTAAAAAAGGAAATTCCTAAGCTATCAAGTTAATAGATATAATTGTTGATTTTCAGACTGGAAACCCTGTGTTCATATTTCCAGAGGGGGATGGATATGAAGGTCCTTGCCGCGATTGTTTTCATTTGTGTGTCATCCTTTGTCCTTATGCCGGGCTGTTCCTCCGATGAAGAGCAGCCCGTGAAGCCTGAAAAGAAGGTCGTGGTGAAAAAGGCCATAAAGATGCCTGATCAGAAGGAAGGCGGAGCCGTCGTCCCAGTTCAGGAAAAGGAACCTGTGCCCGGGACAAAGGGGTCCGTGAAGGCCGAGGTCGCCGAGGTCAAGGAAAATAAACCCCAAGAACCAAGTAAGACAGTCAAAGAGGAGGATAAGGGCTACTATCTTACCAAAAAGGGCGAAAGTCTCTCACTGATAGCAGGGAAAAAGGATGTTTACGCGGACCCGTTGAAATGGCCCATACTCTACAGACTCAATAAGGATATACTTGTCGGGATAGGGAGCGACGCGGATTCTCCTGAAAAAGAAATTCCCGGGGGAACGAAATTGAAGATCATCACAAGGGGTCAGGCCGAGGAGAATCTGAAAAAGGGGCCGAAAAAGACCTGGGTCGTCAATGTATTGTCCTCCCCGAAAAAGGAGAGGATAGTCCCCACCGCCATCAGGCTTATGAAAAATGGCTACTACGTATATGTAACCCGCACCAAGGTCAGGGGAAAGGACTGGATGAGGCTCAGGGTGGGTTTCTTCAGTCTGAAAAAGGATGCGGATGTGGAGGGTAAAAAGATAATGGCCCTCATAAACATTCCTGAGGTCTGGATCACCAATGCAGGTACGGAAGAATACATGGAATTCGGCGGTTATTATTGATGATAAAAGACAAAGATATCGTTATGGGAGTAACGGGCGGGATCGCAGCCTATAAGGCGGCCGAACTGGTGAGAATTCTGGTAAAGTCCGGTGCCCGTGTCAGGGTGGCCATGACCGATAACGCCACCCGGTTTGTATCTCCCCTGACCTTTGAGGCCCTTTCAGGGAACAGGGTTGTTTGGGACATGTTCGACAGTGACACCAGACCCATGGACCACATTACCTGGGGACAGGAGTCAGACCTGATTATAATAGCGCCGGCGACGGCCAATTTTATCGCGAAGATGGCCAATGGAATGGCCGACGATTTTCTCTCCACCATGGTACTGGCGGCCACGGCCAGGGTCCTTGTCTGCCCAGCCATGAACAGTCGGATGTTTTCCAATCCTGCCCTCCAGGAAAACATGAGGAAGATAGCCGAAAGGGGGTGCGAGGTAATGGAGCCGGGGGAGGGAGAGCTGGCCTGCAGGACCGAGGGCCTTGGGCGGCTTCCGGAGCCAGGGGAGATTGCTGAAAGGGCCATGGCAATGCTATCTGAAAAGGACCTTTCAGGGCTGAAGATCCTTGTCACGGCCGGCCCGACAGTGGAACCCATGGATCCTGTCAGGTATTTCACGAACAGGTCCACAGGCAAGATGGGCTATGCCCTGGCCAGGGCCGCGGCCTCAAGGGGGGCCTCCGTGATCCTCATAAGCGGCCCCACGAGGCTGGCTGTCCCCGGAGGGGTCTCCCTCCATGATGTCAGGACAACGGAAGAGATGAGGAGGGAAGTCCTCAAATACAGCGGGCAGTCGGACGTAATTATCAAGGCGGCCGCTCCACTGGATTACAGGCCAAAGGCGGTGGCGGAACACAAGATAAAAAAGCTTGAAGAGGCTGAATCCATTGAGATGACGCGGACCCCCGACATCCTCGCGGAGCTGGGAGAAGCCAAGAAAGACGCTGGTTATATCCTTGTGGGCTTCGCCGCTGAGACAGAGGACCTGCTTGATAACGCGGCTGAAAAGCTGAAGAGAAAAAACCTGGACATGATTGTTGTCAACGATGTAAACCGTCAGGACGCTGGATTCGGATCCGATACAAACCTCGTCCATATAATCTTCAGGGACGGCCACAGGGAAGACTTGCCTCTCATGTCAAAGGATGAGGTAGCCCATCAGGTATTGGACCGGGTTAAGTTGTTAAGGGAACCAGGTGATCCGGGATCCGGGAGTTGGGTATGAATCCGGTGGAAGAATACAGGGAGATAATAGGCCAGCTAAAAAATCTTGTGACCGCCAATATGGAGATGGGGGTTGATCTCTCCGCACCCCGTCCGTTGAAAGGAAATTCCGGGAATGAGGATAAATCCCGTCAAAGTCTCCTTGAGGATTTAAAGGGATTTATAGGAGATTGCAAGAGGTGCAAATTGTGGCAGGGCAGGACCAAACTTGTGTTCGGAGAGGGGTCTCCGCGCGCGAGACTCGTCTTTATCGGCGAGGGCCCGGGCCGTGATGAGGACCTTGAGGGGAGACCCTTTGTGGGCGAGGCCGGAAGGCTCCTGACCAGGATCATTGAGAATGGCATGGGTATCAAGAGGGAGGATGTCTACATATGCAATGTGGTCAAATGCCGCCCCCCCAATAACAGGGACCCGGAGAGGGACGAGATAGATACGTGCATCCCCTTTTTAAAGCAACAGGTCGGGATCATAGGCCCGGAGGTTATCTGCACCCTGGGAAGGATTTCGGGTCAGGAACTGTTAGGCCATGGTTTTAAGATTACCAGGGATAGGGGAAAGTGGCATTCTTTCATGGGCATATCCGTAATGCCCACCTATCACCCGGCCTATTTATTGAGGAATCCGTCCAGGGAGCGGGAGCTGAAAGGCCAGGTCTGGGAGGATATCAAGGCGATAATGGACCGTTTGGGGATGGAGGTTAAAAAAAATGGCAAGACATAGGGCGACATCATACTTCTATTCCTTTTTGATCGGCCTTATGGGCCTCGGAATGATGCTCTTTGTGACATGCACGGGCGCCATGGCCGCTGGCGAGGCATATATCATAGAGCTTGAAGGCCCCATCAACCCGGGAACGGCCGCGTTTCTGGTGAAAGGGATTGAAAAGGCCGAGGAAAGTAGTGCCTCCCTGGTTATCATCCGTATGGATACCCCCGGCGGTCTTGGCTCCTCGATGCGCACCATGGTGAAGGCCATTATGAACTCCACGATCCCCGTAGTAGTCTATGTGGGGCCCACGGGAGCGGGCGCCGCCTCAGCAGGGGTAATGGTGACCGAAGCCGCCAACATAGCGGCCATGGCGCCCGGCACCAACATAGGCGCCGCCCACCCGGTTACAGCAGGGGGCAAAGACATAGAGAAGACCATGTCCGAAAAGGTGGTCAATGACATGGCCTCCTACGGGAGGGGGATCGCCCAGGAGAGGGGGCGTAACGGCGAGTGGGTCGAAAAGGCAATTCGTGAAAGCGTATCCATCACCTCTGACGAGGCACTCAAGGAGAATGTGATTGATCTGGTCGCAAAGGATATTGATGAACTCCTGTTGCGCCTCGACGGTAGGGAGGTAACCCTCCCCTCCGGAAAGGTAATCCTCAAGACAAAAGGCCTCAAGAAGGTTTTTTATAAACCGGGTTTCAGGGACAAGGTGTTAAGCACAATTAGCGATCCCAACATAGCCTATATCCTTATGATGATAGGCCTGGCCGGGCTATACTTTGAGATGTCCCATCCCGGGGCCATTTTTCCCGGAGTCATAGGGGCCATCTCCCTGATATTGGCCTTTTTCTCCTTTCAGACGCTCCCGGTCAACTACGCCGGGCTGCTTCTCATCGCCCTTGCCATCATACTCTTTATCGCAGAGATAAAAATCGCGAGCTACGGGATCCTTTCCCTGGGGGGGCTTGTATCCCTTACTCTGGGTTCAATCATGCTCTTTGAGGACGTGAGGGTTTCCCTGAGGTTGATGGCGCCCACCATTGTCCTGATAGGAGGTTTTTTTATCGTTGTCTCAACCCTTGCCTTCCGTGCCTATCGCGGCAGGCCCAGATCAGGGATGGAAGGTATGGTGGGAGCGGTAGGGGTTGTCAGGGAGGTCATTGATCCCGAGGGATTGATATTCGTCCATGGCGAATTATGGAAAGCCGTTTCCGATGACAGGATCGAACCGGGAGAAAGGGTGGAGGTGGAGAGTGCCAGGGGCCTTGTGCTTAAGGTCAAACGGGTGGTAGATAAAGGATAACAGTCGTTTTACGGTCTTTTATAAATAAAGGAGGGACATCATGTTTTATATTCTTGCGATTATTTTGATTATTTTCTTCCTGGCCTCGGCCATCAAAATCCTGAAAGAGTATGAGCGCGGAGTTATCTTCAGGCTGGGTCGTGTGATAAAGACAAAGGGCCCGGGATTGATTATCCTCATACCCATCATTGATAAGATGGTGAAGGTGAGCCTGCGTCTCGTGACCATGGACGTCCCGTCCCAGGATGTGATCACGCGGGATAATGTCTCGGTGAAGGTGAACGCGGTCGTCTATTTCAGGGTCATGGACCCCACCAACGCCACTATCGTGGTGGAGAACTTTCTCTTTGCCACGTCCCAGCTTGCCCAGACAACCCTCAGGAGCGTCTGCGGCCAGGTGGAGCTGGATGAGCTGCTTTCGGAGAGGGAGAAGATAAACACCGAGCTGCAGGACATACTTGACAAGCATACGGACCCATGGGGTATAAAGGTCACCACCGTCGAGGTAAAACATATTGACCTGCCCCAGGAGATGCAGCGGGCCATGGCAAAACAGGCCGAGGCGGAAAGGGAAAGGCGCGCCAAGGTCATTAACTCGGAGGGTGAATACCAGGCCGCCGATAAACTGGCTCAAGCAGCGGATATTATATCGAAACACCCGGAGGCATTGCAGTTGCGGTACCTCCAGACCCTGAGGGAGATATCATCCGAGAACAACTCGACGACCCTTTTCCCCATACCCATAGATCTCCTTAGTATTTTTATGAAAAAGGATAAATAGGATCAGGGCCGGGCCCTTTGGACCCGGATTTTTACATAGTAATTTTAATGATCATGTATAAAGGAGTGAGAGCTTATTATGGAAGAAGAGATTAAAGATCAGGAGAATAAGGAAGAGGAGGCCAAGGAAGAATTAAAGGTTGAAGAGGCCCAAGCAGAGGAATCAGGGGGACAAGAAGTCAAAGAAGAGGCAAAGGAAGAGGCCCCGGCAGTGGAGGCCAGCCAGGAAGAGAAGCCTTTGGATAAGATGACCACCCCCGAGCTTAAGGAGGTGGCCCTCAAGATCCCCGGTGTTACAGGCGTTACGGCCATGAAGAAGGATCAGTTGCTCGCAGTAATCAAGGAATACAGGGGCATTAAGGATGAAGAACCAGAGGCAAAGAAGAAGGCCATTTCAGGGGTGAAAATCGGGGACCTGAAGCAGAAAGTGGTCTCCCTCAGATCAGATAAGGAAGCGGCGCGTAAAGAGAAAGACAGGAAAAAGGTCAATATCCTGAGGCGTCGTATAAACAGGCTGAAAAAGCGGACCCGGAAGGCAATCCGGGCCTAAAAGGTGACTTGACTTTGAAGCAGGCCTGCAGGATTAGGTGAATCCTGGGCCTGCTTCTTTTATCTGGCGATGACATGAAGACCGTGGCAATTATTCCGGCAGCAGGGGCCGGACTGCGTATGGGAAAGGGGAGGCCGAAGCAGTTCATGGAGTTCAATGGAAGGCCCCTTTTGTGGTTGACCCTTGAGAAATTCCAGGCCTCCTCCGCGATCGACGGGATTATCCTAATAGCCCCTCCCGGAGATGTGGAATTCTGCGAGAGAGAGATAATTAAAAGGTATGACCTGAATAAGGTGGAGAGGGTGATAGAGGGCGGGGAGAGGCGCCAGGATTCCGTAAGGATGGGGATTGAGTCCTCAGGAGGCAGATATGACCTGATCCTGATACACGACGGGGTCCGTCCATTCATCGAGAAAGCCCTGATCGAGCGGGTAGTGTCGGCGGCAGAGAAAGATCGCGCCGTTATCACCGCTTTACCCGCCAGGGAGACGGTCAAGGAGATTGATGAAAAAAACACCGTGATAAAGACCCTTGACAGGAGGAGGGTATGGCTTGTCCAGACACCGCAGGTCTTCAGGTACGAGGACATTATGGCTGCCCATGAAAAGGCCTTACAGGAAGGGTGGGAAGAGGCGACCGATGACGCCCTGCTCATAGAGAGGATGGGAATTCCCGTGAGGGTCATCGAGGGATCCGAACATAATATCAAGATCACGACGCCCCACGACCTCGATTTCGTTAGATATCTGCTTGATAAGGGAACCTCTTGCAAAGCTTAAAAAATGACGTCACTCCGGCGGAAGCCGGAGTCCAGATTCCCTTGAGTTCACTGGATTCCTGCCTTCGCAGGAATGACAGAAAAAGACAATTTTGGCAAATTTGCGATAGGCTAAGATGTAATAATAAGAGAGAGCAAATATTATAAGTCATCAGCCTAATTGATGGTCCAAACTTTGTTTGGCGGTTTTGTGAGTTAAATTTTACCGCCCGTTCGCTTCGCTCTCTTAAGCCGCAGAGTACGCAGAGAAGAAATATTCTCTTTTCTGCTGACCCCGGAGGAATAGGCTCCGCATTCCACTGGGCGGAGGAGGGCAGAAAAGAGAATGTCTCTATCGCTTCGCGAAAGGTAAGGAAAAATCTTTCGCAATTTATACAGCACTTAATTAAGATACTGGTTTTAAAATTCCCGAAGGGATTGTAGATTTTTCCTTTCCGTCCTCTCAACGGAAAGGAAAAAACTCTGCGACCTTTGCGCCTCAGCGGTGAAATCGTTTTTGGACAGGGTGTAACCATATATGAAATTTAGGATCGGCACAAGGGGAAGCAGGCTGGCTATGGCCCAGAGCGAGTGGGTCAGGGGCAGGATCCTGGAGCGACACCCGGATGTCCGGGTGGAGCTGATTCCCATAAAGACAAAGGGTGACAGGATCATGGACTCGCCCCTGAGCAAGATCGGCGGGAAGGGGCTGTTTGTGAAGGAGATTGAAGAGGCCCTGCTCAGTGGGACGGTGGATCTCGCCGTCCACAGCATCAAGGACGTGCCCGCGGAGTTGCCAGAGGGGCTCAATATATCCCTTTTCCCTGAAAGGGAAGACCCCCGTGACGCCTTTATCTCTCCGGGTTTCAAAGGGATTCAGGAACTCCCCAAGGGCGCGTCAGTCGGGACAGGGAGTCTGAGGCGGTCGGCCCAGCTCCTTTCCATGAGGCCGGACCTGAAAGTGGTCCCCATCAGGGGCAATGTGGACACCCGTCTCAAAAAGGCGGAATCCGGGGAGATAGACGCCGTTATCCTTGCCGTGGCAGGTCTCAAGCGTTTAGGGTTAAGGGATCGAATAGATTCTATCATACCCCTTGAAGAGATGCTTCCGGCCGTGGGGCAGGGGGCCCTCGGCCTGGAGATAAGGAGGGATGACCAGGAGACATTGGAGCTTATTGGTTTTTTAAACCACGGCGTCACAGAGGTGACTGTCAGGGCGGAAAGGGCCCTGTTGAAAGGTCTTGGGGGCGGGTGCCAGGTCCCTGTCGCCGGTCATTGCCGTCTGGATGGAGGAGGCATGACGCTCCGGGGCATGGTGGCCGAACTGGACGGGAGCCGGATTATAACGGATGAAATGAAAGGTGGGGAGGATAGTCCCGAAGACCTCGGCACGGCCCTTGCGGAGCGCCTTCTCGCGTCAGGGGCCGCGGAGATCCTTAACAGGGTCTATGGGAAAGGGTAGATAATGAGATCCAGTATAAAAGGCAAGGTCTATCTCGTGGGCGCAGGTCCGGGTGATCCGGGCCTCTTGACCATCAGGGCCAGGGAGTGCATCAAAGAGGCCGGCGTGGTCGTGTATGACAATCTCGCCAATAAGGCCTTCCTCGACTACGCGCGTGAAGGGGCGGAATTGATCTATGTTGGGAAAAGGGGCGGCTCCCATACCATGAACCAGGAGGATATCAATCGGCTCCTCTGCGAAAAGGCGGGGGAGGGGCTGAAGGTCGTGAGGCTGAAGGGAGGAGACCCCTTCATCTTCGGTAGGGGAGGGGAGGAGGCACAGGAGCTTGTCAGGGCCGGTATTCCCTTTGAGGTCATCCCGGGCGTCACATCGGCGATCGCAGTGCCTGCCTACGGCGGAATACCCCTGACCCACAGGGATTACACGGCCACAGTCGCATTTATAACCGGACACGAGGATCCGGCAAAGGAAGAATCAAACATAGACTATGAAAAACTTGCCACGGGCGCGGGGACCCTGGTGTTTTTAATGGGCATGGGAAATCTGGGTGAGATCGCCCGAATGCTCATACGCCACGGACGCAGACCGGACACGCCAGTGGCTGTTATCCACCGGGGGACGACACCCCTGCAGAGGAGCGTCGTGGGGAAGCTCCGGGACATAGCTGATATCGCCGAAAAAGAGGGGATCGGACCGCCTGGGATAATCGTGGTTGGAGAGATCGTCAACCTCAGGAGCGAGCTCAACTGGTTCGAGAAGAGGCCCCTCTTCGGAAAGAGGATTGTGGTCACGAGGGCCAGGGAGCAGGCCAGTGATTTTTTAAAAGGCCTGACCGGGTTAGGGGCGGATTGTATCGAATTCCCGACCATAGAGGTCGTTCCTCCATCTTCCTGGGATGGACTTGATAGGGCGATCAGATCCCTTGATAGTTATCAATGGGTCCTCTTTACCAGCGTAAACGGGGTGAGATATTTTTTTAAGAGAATGGAAATCAACGGCAAGGACTCCCGTGACCTGAAGGGTGTCAAGGTCGGGGCCATAGGGCCCAGGACCGCTGAAGCGATTCAGGAAAGGGGAATTCGCCCAGACCTGGTCCCAAATGAGTACAGGGCCGAGGCATTAATCGAGGCCTTTAAACAGGAGGGCGCCGGGGATCTGAAGATCCTGCTGCCCAGGGCGGCGGAGGCCCGCGAGATCCTGCCGGGGGAATTGAAAGGGATGGGGGCCCGTGTGGACGTGGTGGAGGCCTACAGGACCGTGATGCCGGAAGCGGGGGCTGAAAATGTCAGGACCATGCTCGAGAAAGGGGAGATAGACATGGTCACCTTTACCAGCTCCTCAACGGTCAGGAACTTTATGGCCATGTTCAAGGGGAAAGACGATCAGGTCAGGAGGTGGATGGAAAGGGTCGCCGTGGCCTGCATCGGCCCTGTTACGGCGAGGACCGCGGAAGAAAAGGGATTAAGGGTCGCACTCGCTCCCAAGGAATACACCATCGATTCCCTGATCAGCGCCATTGTCGATTATTATTCCTGAAATTCTTCAAGCAAGACCTTTCTGACCGTAAATCCTGTTAAATGCAAATTTCTATTTCCCCAATCGTTCAAGGAGTCTTAGGGCCTCCTGGACCGCCCTGCCCGCGCTACGAGCGTATCCGTCAGCGCCGTAACCCATGGCTATATCACGCGTCAGGGGTGCCCCTCCCACCATAATTGCCGCGTCGGGGTCCCCGGCCTTAATCATCTCTATCGCTCTGGGCATAGCCATCATGCTCGTGGTCATCAGGGCGGAAAGGGCCACGATATCAGGCCGGATCCTTTTTTGTTCTTCCACGAACATCGATAACTGCACGTCCCTGCCAAGATCATGGACCGACCAGCCGGATGCCTCAAACATGGTTATCACCAGGTTTTTCCCAATGTCGTGGATATCGCCTTCCACGGTACCGATAAGTATTTTCCTCTTTTTCCCGGAGATGTCAGCCTTGATGTGAGGGCGCAGCACTTCCAGTCCTGCGTACATGGCATCGGAGCACAGCAGGAGTTCAGGGACATAGTATTCATTATTATTGTAGAGCTCACTCACCCTGTCCATAGCCGGTGTCAATCCCCTGTCCATGGCCTCATAGGCGTCGATGCCCTCTTCAAGGGCGGTCTGGCTTAATTCACGGGCCGCAATTTCATCCATGTTCACTACAGCGTCATAAAGCTTTTTTAAAATCTCCTTTGTTCTTTCTTCTGTTATCATTTAGCTCCTCCGCTCAATCTGATGCCTGCCTCCTTTTTGTCCTTTTCTTGTCCCGCCATCCTGTCCCGTCGAAGCTTTGACGAAGACAGAAGCCCCTGGCCGCGGACGGCCCTTTGGTGAATGATCGGTTCTGGGCAATAGTGGTTAATCATACCACCCGAAGTCGTTTACGGCTCTTGTCATCATCTGGACGTTAATTTTCGGCGCCTTGGGGGGAAGGTCGCAACCCGTGGAGAAGATATATCCGCCGGGTATGTTTTTCCCTTCTTCAACGACTTTTCTGGTTGCCTCGTAAACCTCTTCTGCGGTTCCCGCTTGAACGATGGCTGATTCCAGGTTGCCGAGGATAATGTCATTGGGAAAGTATTGCGCCGCTGTTTCCAGTTTTACTTCATGCCCGATACTGATAATTCCGGGGTCGCCAAAGTGGATTTTTGCCCACAAGGGCAGGTTCAGGTTTTGCTCACCGCAGATATGAATATAACTTGTCCTGTAACCCAAACTAATGACCTTCTCCTGGATCTCCTTTATATAGGGATAGGCAAATTCCTCAAACTGCCCTGGGGAAATCAATTGATTGGATGTCGTGGGCTCTCCCCCCATGGGCAGCACGCCGTCAAACCCCAGTATTTCGCTCTGCTGGGGCAACCTGTCCAGTTTCCAGTCCGTAACGAATCGCAGAAGGTGGTGGGCCAGATCAGGTTTTTTAATCAACCACCTTAGAAGCCTTTCAACACCCGCGACATTCCCGCAGGTGCTGAAACTCCCGCCCCCTGCGATTGTGGAGTTAAAGGGCTCGTTATCGAGCCTCTCCTGTCTCGCCAGACGGGCAAACTCCGAGGCGAGGGGAAAGAAGCCCGCGTCAGGTCCGGGGTATTTCAGGTTGTACACATCTTCATCTTTTTCAACAGGGTGCCGGATTATCATGGGGGCCTGGTCGAATTCCCCCCTGGGCCATTTGACTTCACCGCCGAATTCCCATGCGCCCATAGATGCATAGATAAAGAGTGGCACAAAGACCCATCCGAAATCCCGGCACGTCTTTCGCTGGGCAGAGTAAGAGGCCTCAGGGTTGTTATATGCGTCGCCCACGGACAGATTGCTGTACACCACGGCAAAACCGTGGCTGGCAAAGGGCCAGATGGGCACCCGATCAGGCTTCCTTCTCTGAAGCAGGGCTTCAATTCGCTCGCGGTCCGTCATCCTGGCTTCTTTTTTCGACATGATATTGCTCCTTTGAAATTGTGGATGGAAGGAGATTACAGAATTTTCACTCCTTCCGCAATAGGACAATGACCAGCTATGCTCGTTAAAAATTGGGCTTTGGCGTCATCCCTTTTCATGGTATAGCAGACGGGAACCGCGCCGGCCGCATCTGTCGTGCGTATCCCGGAACAGACTGATCTATTCGGGAAATTGTTCAAGAGGTCGTTTCATCCAAGCCCGTAGGAGCAATGAATTCTAAAATAACTGATAAAATGAACCCGCTGTCTGAAAAAAGAGATTCGCCCGATTCCGGGCAGAGGACCCTTTATATCATCCTCTTTGCCCAGATGATCACGGCCGTGGGCTTTTCGAGCGTATTCCCCTTTTTGCCATTTTACGTGGAATCCCTGGGGGCCGCCAGCCGCCTGAGTATCGATCTGCTCATCGGGCTGGTTTTTTCGAGCCAGGCCTTCACCATGATGATTGCGTCGCCCCTATGGGGCAGCCTGGCCGATCGCTGGGGCCGCAAGCCCATGGTAGAGAGGGCCATGTTTGGCGGGGCGCTGCTTCTGGGATTGATGGCCTTTGTACGCTCGGCCGAGGAGCTGGTTATCCTGCGCACCATCCAGGGGTTGGTCACCGGCACCATCAGCGCGTCCACCGCCCTGGTGGCCGCCGCTGTACCGCGCAATCGCACCGGCTACGCCATGGGGCTTTTACAGGTGGGCCTGGCCATAGGAGTTGGCCTCGGTCCCGTCATGGGCGGCACCATCGCGGACGCCTTCGGATACAGGGCCGCGTTTTTCGTTACTTCGGCGCTATTATTGGCAGCCGGGACGATTGTATTTTTTGGTGTTGAGGAACATTTCGAACCGAAAAAATCCACAGGCGGCCGGAAGCCGGGCTTCTTGCACAAATGGCGCGGAATATTATCCGCAAGGGGTGTCATAATAGTCTACAGCCTCCGGTTCATGAACGAGTTGGGCCGAAACGTCCTGATACCGATCATGCCCCTGTTCTTCATGAGTCTGATCACCCGGACCGGGCTGGTAAACAGCTTCACCGGCCTCGCTATCGGGGTTTCCATGGGAGCCGCGGCCATTGCCTCCATTTTCCTGGGACGGCTGGGCGACCGGGTGGGCCATCGCCGCATCCTGCTTGTCAGCTTTCTGTCCGCTGCGGTCTTTTTCTATCTCCAGAGCAGGGTCAGCAGCGGCTGGCAATTCGTGGTGCTGCAAATCTTCACCGGGATTACCCTGGGCGGGATCGTTCCCGCCATCAGCGCCCTTCTGGCCCAGTACACCCAACCGGGAGAGGAGGGCTCGGTTTACGGATTTGACAATTCAGTGATCTCAGGGGCCAGGGCCCTGGGGCCGATGTTGGGGGTGGGGATTGCGGCATGGTTCGGATTCCGTGGTGTCTTTGTCTTCACCGCGCTGCTATCGCTGGTGGCAGGCCTCCTGGTGGTCTGGAAAATCCAGAATCCGGTTTCCGGCAATCCCAAATAAATCCGGGTAAATATGACTGGATTCACCGATTAATCGGCAAATGACATTGCCAGTAATACGTTGTCATTTTCCTGTTTTCAAAGGGGCAAGCCCTGCGAAAATCTTTCGACGGGCTCAGGACCGTGAGCTTGCCGAACGGCAGGAATCCAGGGATTTCCCAGACTGTATCCAATCTCAACTGCGCACACAGCCGTCCGGTTAAATCTCGGATTTGCTATATTAAAAGAGCCATAAGCAGACTAAGCAGGGCCGCCAGCATCGCGGTGGTTGCGAGGCCGGAGAGCGGAATCAGAACCAACGTGCTGAGCAGGGCTGCAGCAGCACCGCCCACGAGATCGGCGCAGTAAAGCGGCCCAATAACCCGCTGCGGTTCCGGTTGCCCTACCAGAGTACTGTAAGCGAACATCACCGCCACCATAAACCCGGCTGCAACGAGCAACATTCCCGTCCACAAGATCCCTCCTGCAAGGTCCATTCCTGTCAAAAGCATTGTGAGCAGGCTGACTGCCGCAAATGCCGGAACCGCCGTCCTCCCATAGGCCCTAAGGAGTCGGCTCCTGTCCTTCTTGAATCCCTCCACTGCTATGTCTTTCGCATGCATTTCGCCTTGAGTGGCGGTCGACCTGAATTGTCGGCCGACAAACAATCTGTCGGCGACTCCTGCCCCTATAGCCAGCCCCAGCATAAACAGGGTCAGGAGTAGTCCTATATCCTGGTACAAAACGCCGCTTTTCACCTGATAGTGGAGTATCAGCAGGGTTTCCAGGACCATCCCCACAAATCCCGCCATCCCAGCCAGCGCAATACGCCTCGATAACAGCCAATGGCGCGCGGCAGCAATAATTGAAAGGCCCAAAAGAACCCCCGCTATTGCCATCAAGGGATGACTTTTCGACAGGGCTCCAAGGGATGAGAACTCGGGACGAAACAGGGCCGGGAAAAACTTGGACAGCCAAATGAGCAGGGCGTAATGAAAACAGACCGGGTGGCTGTCGCTGTTTACGGGCGCCCTTTCCCTTTCAAGAACCCGGGCAGCTTTCTGGACGCGGTCATTGGTAAGACGGTAATGGATGTAATCGGGTGTGACCAGGCTCGCCTTTAAGCCGCGGTCGTGCCACCGCTGGATGTAGATTTTTGGATCCCTTACCAGCGAATGACCTGTCGTAGGATTGGCGGCGATGAAGATGTCACTCGTGCCCGGAAGGACAAGAACTTCCGAAAAGGCGGATTTCAGTGCAAGATAAATGCTTGCGGCGCGGCGCGCGAGCTGGGCCGTCCAGAAATTCTCCGCGGACCTGATTCTGAAAGCCAGCCTGCCGCCGGGCGTCAGATGTTCGGCACAGAGATGGAAGAATTCGCGGGTGAAGAAGCGGCTTGCCTGTCCCGAAGACGGCTCCGGCATTGCCACCAAGATCAGGTCATACTTCTCAGCTTTTTTTAACAGGTATTTGCGGGGGTCTGTGGTCCTGACTTTGACCCGAATATCGTTCAGCAGCCGTTTGTCACCATCCGGTAGAAAGGATTTTGTCAGCTTCAAGAGAATCGGGTTGAGCTCAATATATTCCACATTCCTGGGCCGGTGTTTCATCAGTTCGCGCAAGGTCCCGTCAATCCCCCCGCCGAGGAGCAGGATGTTTTGCGGATCGGGATGGCTGAGCGCTGTCAGATGGGCGAACTCCTCAGCCGCGGTTCCCTGGCTTTCAAAGCTCAGGACGTCATTTTCAAAGACTGATATCTGGCCGAGAAGTATATCAACCGTAACACGGCCGTAAGGAGAGTCTTTTGAGGCGGCTAAGTGTGGGTGATTCCATGCGGTCATATGCCGGTCAACCATGCCCGATGAACCGATCGCCAGGAGAAGCGCCAGACCAAGGATCAGGCCTGCAAATTGAGGCATACGGCGGTGGCCCCCAACGTTGCTGTGCCTTGAAAAAGCGACGGTGAGCGCAGCGGCTAATGCGCAACCGAGCGCCGCTGTCCAGTTCTGCAGCCCTATTTTTAAAAGGGCGGTGGAGACAATCCCTCCAGCGACGCCGCCCGCGCTTTCAATGGCATAAGCGGCAGCCACCGTTCGACCACGGGCTACAAAAAGCTTCGCCGTCCACCCGAACATTAACCCGAGGAGCAGTCCCGTCGGCAACACGGCGAGGCATATCCCCAGGACCTGCTGGGGGAACGGGAGATAGGCGCCCGGGACGGCGCCGAAGACCACCCGCACGGCGCGCACGGCAACCACATCAAGGGGCAGCAATAGAGCGAAGATAATGACAAGCCAACTGAGCGCGAAGCGGGAGGGAAGTGCGCTCCCGCGGCTCAAGATTGCTCCGACGCCGGTTCCCAAGAGCCATATCCCGATGGCCAGCAGGTATATCAGCTCAATTCCATAAAAGGCAACGTTCAGCTCGCGCAGGATGACAACCTGACCGAGAATGGAGAGGAAGCCGGTTAGGAGGAGATAGAACGTCATCAGCGCAATTTCCGCTAAGGCTTAAAGTCAGCCTCGGAGAAGACCTCGGCCTGGAAGGTGAACAATTCGGCGCCCTTTTTCCAGCTTCCGCTTGCTAAACCGGCTTTGAGGCATAGGCTGTCGAGCATCTCTTCGCGCGTCCAGCCCTGTTCAGTCGCCACCTGGGGAAGATAAACCGCCGACCGCCCGGCCTTCCGGATGACCACCCCGTCGCGTCCAAGAACGATGTGCGAGGCGTCGGGAACCGTCCGCCAGGGGGTCAAGGCGGAAATTTCTATTTCAAGCTCTGGTACTTCGTCCAGCGTCACGGGAATGAAGCGGCGATCCTGGAATGCGGCGCTGAGGGCCATCCCGCCCACAGTGCGGCACAGCGGTGAATCTGGGGGTATGTGACCGACGCAGCCCCTTAGCTCGCCATGCTTCTTCAAGGTCACAAATGCCCCCTGCCTGACCTGCGCCGCGGGGCTGAAGCCGCGCGCAAGCGGTATGGTTTCAGAAGTGAGATAGCGGAGGATGGTTTCCCGGGCCAGGGTGAGCAGCTTCTTTTTGTCTTCCACCGTAAGCTTTCCGCCGGGAACGCTGCGGTTCAGCGCCCGTGTATCGGAGGGCGAGTTGCCTGCTGTAAGGACCACCGCCCCATAACCGACGACTCGGGTTGTATCGCCCACGGGGACATCCCCGGAGTTGGCGTAGCTGATTATTTCTCCCCGCGTGGCGCCCATCGCGCGTGCAGCGAACATCGCGCCCATGATGGGCCCTTCACCACAGGCGCAGGTGAGAAGGTTGGGGATAGAGAGATTCATCTCCCTGCGGATAGCGTCACAAAAATCTTCCGGTCGCAGCGTTACAATCGCTTCCAGGGTCGTCCGGTCTACGGAAACGGCGTCATCGTAAGCCGGATAATGGGAAAGGTCGGAACTCGCTACGATAAGTGCCTGCCGCCCCCTTAATGTTTTGGCAAGGGCCTCGCCGAAACGGCGACAGATACCGATATCCGGCTCGCCGATTATAGCGGCGATGATGGGGACATTCGGAAACAGACTCTGCAGGAAGGGGAGCTGAACCTCAATGGAATGCTCCCGGCTGTGCAGCGCGGTATCAAAGATTATATCCGGGTCGGCCGCTCTAAGCCGGGCGGACGTCTCTTCATCAACCCTCACAAGACCGAGCGGCGTGCGGAAGGCGCCTTTGGGATAGATAGCGACCTTGTCAAATCCCGGCGTTGTATGGTTCGTACCCAAAATAACCACAACGTCCCAGTTATAGCCTGATACCTGGCGGAAGCCGTCAGCAGCGATTTGTCCGGAGTAAATGTATCCCGCATGGGGGACGATTATCGCTATCGGCCTTGGAGTGTCGGCCTTTACCGCATCCTTCAGAAACCCGCTCACAGCCAGCTTGAGCTTCTCCGGCTCTCCGGGATAGAACTGGCCGGCCACGGCCGGCGGCCGGACCGGCGCTGACTGCTCTCTGGCCGCGCACAGCTCAGCCGCGAAGGCCAGATGGAGCAGTAAAAAC
>CAZGIZ010000014.1:0-16066 GCA_964526655.1 uncultured Desulfobacteraceae bacterium
ATCACATATCGCACATCACATATCACCCCTCCAATTCGCAATTCAAAATCATCCCTTATTCAAATTATTTTAATCCCATTCTCTGAAAATTGACAGCGAGAAATACCCTATCTCCCCGAATGAACCGGCATCCCTGAACATAGGCCAAGGATCTGAGTACATTATATTTTTCCCTGAATACATGATGGACCTAATTTACCACCCCATATATTACTAATATTCTGCGGATATAAAAACAGGAGTGGAGAGCAAAAATGGTCGTTCCTGAATTTTTCGTCTCATTGGTCATGGCTGTTTGCCTGACCTGTCTCTATATACTCCTCACAAGGGGAGACGGTCGAAGGACCGGGCTTATCTGGCTGTTCCTGATCCTCTTTCTGGCCACCTGGGCGGGCGGGATATGGATCAGGCCCTTCGGCCCCACACTGTGGGGGGTCCACTGGTTGACCTTTGTTCTGGCCGGGCTGTTCATTTTCCTCTTTTTTATCATCACTGCTCCGCGAAAGGCCCCCAGGGGGAGGCGTGATACCCTTGATATGCTGGAACGCATTGAAAGGGAAAAGGAGATGGAAAAAGCGGCCTACATTACACTGGGCATCTTTTTCTGGATCCTACTCTTTGTGCTTTTGATAGCTATCATCCTCCACTATGTCATAGGTGTCCGACTCGCATAGTGAGGATACTGGGTGCTGGGGATTGGGGATTGGGTGCTGGGATAGATACAGGCTGATGATCGAAGGCATGCGATAGCGGATGTGGGATGTGCGATGTGGGATGTGGGATCAGCCTTTGTCGCATACCGCATATCGCACATCGCACATCATTTAATAAGTAGGGCGGTCGCCCACGGCCGCCTGTATTCCCGGGCAGCGGGGCTCAGCCGAGGCGGGCAAATCGCTGCCCCTACTTGAGAACTAAGGCCCTTATCAAAAATCACAAATAAGAGGAGGAAACGATGAATAAATCGGAGAAAAATTTAAAAGAGGCCTTTGCAGGGGAATCTCAGGCCTATCAGAGATACCTCGCCTTTGCCGAGAGAGCTGCCGACGAATACAAAGAGGGGGTTTACCTGCTCTTCCAGGCCGTTGCCGAATCCGAAAGAATTCATGCGCGCCGGCACCTGGGCTATCTTAAGGGCATCAGGTCCACGGCCGAGAACCTCCAGGAGGCCATAGAAGGGGAGGCCCAGGAATTTAAGACCATGTACCCAAAAATGCTGGCCGAGGCAAGAGAAGAAAAGGAAGAGGGGCCGGCAATCAGTTTCAGTCACGCCGGTGAAGTGGAAAAGACCCACCATGAACTTTTCAAGAGGGCACTGAAAGATCCGGAAAAATTTCCGGCGCAGGACTACTTTATCTGCAATGCCTGCGGCTATATCGCGGAGAAGGAGCCGCCCGATAAGTGCCCCGTTTGCGGCGCAGTGAGGAAGGGATTTTACAAGGTGATCAATGTGAAATCGCGGTAGAATGTAACTTCTCAATAAGTCCGGGCATGTTTTAATCAGGCAACGGTTTAGAAAATTCCTGGATTCCTGCTTTCGCAGGAATGACAATGTGTTAACTCTGACGTCATTCCGGTCCCGCATCGAGTGCGGGATAAACTCCGGCCGGTCGAAGATGCCGACTAATCGGTGAATCCAGTAATATATGCCCGGACTTGTTAAGAAGTTACGGTAAAATGAGATAAGTATATGATTTCCCTGTTCCTTTTTTTCTCAAATAAGACTATAGTAACCCGGTGACTTAAAAAGTGTGTTTTTAATCCGGCCTGAGAAAGGAGAGGGGTAAATCATGAAACTCACCGTCTTTTCAGGGAGGGCCAATCCGCCACTGGCCGAATCGGTCGCGTCCTCGCTGGGGCTCCGCCTCGGCCAGCGCATCATAGAAACCTTTCCCGACGACGAACTCTACGTGCGGATCGATGAAGACGTGAAGGGGCATAACGTCTATCTAATTCAGCCGACGAATCCGCCCGTTGCGGATCATCTCCTTGAGCTCCTCCTTTTATCCGACGCCTGCCGCAGGGCCGGCGCCGAGCGTATCACGGCCGTGACGCCCTATTTCGGGTACGCAAGGCAGGAGAGGCGCGTTAAAGGGTCCGAACCGGTCGCCGCCAGGCTTATGGCGGATCTCATGGGCACCCGGGTCGATAGGGTAATCGCGGTGGACCTCCACAACCCTGCGGTTGAGGGATTCTTCTCCGTCCCTGTGGAGAATCTTTCGGCTGTTCCCCTCCTGGCCGGGGCGATTCGCCCGCACCTCATCCAGGGACAAACCGTGCTGGTGGCCCCCGATCTGGGGGCCGTCAAGCTTGTCCAGCGATACGCGGATATCCTGAACCTTCCTGTCGCCTATATCCACAAGGTGCGAGGGGGGACCGGAGATGTTAGCGTGCGGTCCGTGATCGGGGATGTCAAGGGTCGCCGTGTCCTGATCGTGGACGACATGATAAGCACAGGGGGCACAATGGTTTCTGCGATCGAGGCGGTCATGGCCGAAGGGTGCGAGCCCGGAATCCTCGTGGCGGCCGTCCACGCCCTCATGGCAGGAGATGCGGCGGAGAGTCTGGCCCGCCTTCCCCTCGATCGTATCCTGGTCACGGACAGCCTGAGGATCGATGCAGGAACAACGCTGCCCCTGGAGGTCGCGGGTCTCGGCCCCATGCTCGCAGACGCAATAAAACGGCTTCATGGTAAGGATTTTTAGAAATGAACCATAAAAATAACGATCTCGCGCTGTTTACGGATCTTTACGAGCTGACCATGGCCGCTGTCTATTTTCGCCGGAACATGTTTTCTCCGGCCACCTTCAGCCTGTTCATCAGGGAATATCCCCGGGACAGGGGATATTTTGTCAGCGCGGGCCTGGAAGAGGTGCTCGATTATCTGGAGTCCTTTCATTTTAACGATCAGGACATGGCCTACCTTGAATCCACCGGACTGTTCCGGCAGGACTTCCTGGACTACCTTAGGAAACTCCGGTTTACAGGTGAAGTCCATGCCATCCCGGAGGGCTCTGTTTTTTTCAGGGACGAGCCCATCCTGGAGGTGACGGCCCCGATTATCGAGGCCCAGGTTGTGGAGACCTTTGTCATCAATGCCGCCAATCTTCAAACCACCATCGCAAGCAAGGCGGCCAGGTGCCTTTACGCGGCAAAAGGGCGGAGCCTCATTGACTTCTCCCTGAGACGCACCCAGGGGACGGACGCGGGGTTGAAGGCAGCCCGGGCGAGCTATATCGCCGGGTTCGAGGGAACGAGCAATGTGTTAGCCGGCAGACTGTTCCATATACCTACATCCGGTACCATGGCACATTCCTTTGTCACGAGTTTCGAAAACGAGATCGAGGCCTTTCGGGCCTTTGCAGAGGCATTTCCGGACAGCACCATCCTCTTGATAGATACCTACGACACGCTTGCTGGCGCAAAAAAAGCGGTAAAAGTTGCAAGGGAGATGGAGAAAAGGGGCAAAAAGCTTATAGGCGTCCGGCTGGACAGCGGGGACATGGCGGAGCTGAGCAGGGAGGTCAGGAAGGTCTTTAACGAGGCCGGCCTCAATGACATACGAATCTTCGCGAGCGGGAGTTTTGATGAGTTCAAGATCGAGGATGTCCTCAAGAGGGGCGCCGACATAGACGGATTCGGCGTCGGCACCAAAATGGGCGTATCCGCGGACATGCCCTTCACCGATATGGCCTATAAACTGGTAGAGTATAAAGGGAGGCCCATATTAAAACTTAGTGAGGGCAAGAGGACCCTTGTCTTGCCCAAGCAGGTCTACAGGGGGACACAGGATAACCGGCTCGCAGGGGACGTCATCGCGCTGCGTGAAGAACGAGTAGAAGGGACCCCCCTGTTGCAGCAGGTCATGAAAGGAGGCAGGAAAGCTGGAACAGGACCCGGCCTTGATAAGATCCGCGAGCGGTTCCTAAGAGAATTCGGGATGCTGGAAAGTGCCTACAAAAGGATCAGACGGCCCGCAACGTTTCCCGTCTCTCTGGGGCCGGAACTGGAGAGGGTGCAGGAAAAGATTACGAGCGAGATGATGAAAAAGAGATAAAAGAATCATAAAAATATAATAAGGCGTCCTCTTTCGAGAAACGCCTTATTTATGGGGTTAACTGTATGTAATGAAACCTTCTTTAGGAGGTATCTGGTCAATCTAATGAACCACGATTTTTTAATAATAATTTAATTCGTGAGCTTTGCCGCGATGGTGGCAACGTGTTTTCCCTGAAACCGGGCCGCGGCCAGCTCATTATCACTCGGCATCCTTTCTCCCTGGCCCCCTGCAATGGTCGAAGCCCCATAGGGAGACCCACCGGTGATCTCATCTATTCGCATCTGGCCCTGAAAGGTATAGGGGAGACCCACTATAATGAGCCCCTGATGAAGAAGAGTAATATGAAAGCTCAGGATGGTGGATTCCTGACCCCCGTGCTGGGTCGCCGAGCTCGTGAAAACGCTCCCTATTTTGCCGACCAATGCGCCCTTTACCCATAGCTGAACTGTGGCGTCGAGAAACTGCCGCATCTGTCCGCACATATTTCCGAAGCGAGTAGGCGTGCCGAATATTATTGCATCCGCAGACCCGAGCTCATCTACGGTACATATGGGGACATGGGACATGGACTTCTGGGCTTCAACAGCCCCCATTTTAGCCAGTATCTCCTGGGAAAGTGTTTCCGGCACGCGTTTCAATGCCACTTCCGCTCCCTTGACTTCTCCCGCCCCCTCGGCAACGGCGCCGGCCATACGATGGATATGCCCATACATGGAATAATAGACGATCAATATTTTCATTTCTCTCCCCCTCTCACCCGTGAACATGTTTATAAATGCGCTATACCGCGTATTGTTATTGTCTAATGCATATTTTCAGGACCCTTACCGGAATCAATTTCCAGCTTATCTGAATTTTTGACCCCCTGGCAAGTTTCTGATGAAGCTCCCCACCGCCCCGATGAGCGGGATCTCCGCTTCGCTCTGACAAGCGGTGGAGTATCAAGCGGAATTGCGCCATAGCCACCCCGCCTTCGCTTTTCGATCTACAGCGCGGTTCACCTCGCCATTCATTCCTGTGGCAAGCCGCAGGGTATTCTGGCGAAGGCGAATGAATCGCTGCGCCTTTGAATTCTCCGGGATGGGCAACCACCTCTGCATATTGTTTCCAATCTCGCCCAGATAGGGGTAATCATTTCCCCAGAATTTTAAATATCTCCCGGGTCTGTCCTGCTCCAGGCAATTTGGGAGGGTAATGGTCCGGTCTCTATTCTGAAAAAATTGCATCGATTCCTCCTATTGAGTGATTCAGGCCCCTGATTTATCCTTTGTGAAATTATGCAACCTGCTTAAATTAAAGGGGTTTATTGATGCTTTGGTCTGCCCCGCGCCTGGAATCATGGAGTGAAAGGAAATGTCAATAATTCTCATTTCCGGCCTGATTCGAGATCCATTCCAAAGGTCGTTACCGTCCCGACAGGAAAAGGTACTCGGTCATCAGTATCCAGATCTTTTCCCATCCTTCGTGATCGATAAAAGCAACATTTCTGCCGCCTTCTTCAGGATAGGATTCGCAATAATCAAGGAGGTCCGGATTGTCTATCTTGAGTCTTTCCCATATCTCATGGGGCCGATCAGTAGCGGCTATCGCCTTTATGGCGTCAATCACCGAGACCTTTCCGTCCTCAGTGAACCGGATCGGATCATCGTCCATCATTATTGTTACTGCCTCTTCCATCACGCCCCTCCTAAAGGGATTTTTTCAGTCATGACATCTTTTCTCAGTTTCCAAGCCCTATCTCTTTGGTGTTCTCCCAGAGACCGTGGATATTGCAGAAAGCGGTCGCATACAGGGTGCCGGGCTTACTCGTTTTCATGGATGCCGTGACTGTGTGATTGGTATATACGGGTCCTTTGTCCGCGCCGTCCACCGACTCTCCGTGGGCCGTAAATTCAAAATTTCCCACATGGTAGGCGAACTTGCCTCCCTCGGGCCTGAAATAGACCTGGATCCACCGAATATGGTGAGCCGTGGTATTTGGGTGCGCCACTTCCTTGCCCAGGGACACCTTGATATCGAACATCTCATCGGCCTTGATCTTATCCGGACACTCGATGACGGGTACGTGCTTCTCCGATTTCCAGTCGGCGCTCTGGTAAATCTCTCCTATCTTTGCCATGATGTTTCCTCCTTTTGATTATATCTCCCTGTCCCCTTTGAGCTCCTTACTCCTTTGAACTCCTATTCAGGCACGGGCTAATTCTTCACTCCACCTTGAAATTCTCCTCTGCCCTGCATTCATCAACAAGCCCGGACAGCCTTCAATATTCGCTACCAGGTCGCGATATCGATTTCACCATCGATTTCACCATCGAATTCATTGTCCGGCAATTCCCGGTCCAAATTAATGGATAGAACGCTGTACTCATTGTTTGAGACAGCCTGACTGAAGACAAAAGGCCTTTCCATTTCGAGGGCCCGATCAAAACGGAGTTCACAACGGCCGCAATTAAATGAATTCCATGATTTGCTTATGGCATGATCCAGACAATGATTATATTCACGGCAGAAGACATTGCGATAACCTCTATGCCAGCTCGGGTTTCGTTCTTTTTTCATGATTGTCTAAGACCTCCTTTCTGGTAATTAATCCAATTCATTCTTGCCACAAATCTTAAATGTATAAAATTTATATGGAAATAGGGTGTATCCAGTATTTCGCTGTAACAGTGGGTGTATTAAATGGGCCTGTCTTCCCGGCGCTTTAAAACCGCCTTGTATCTTGCGTAGATATCATGGAGTCTTTTCTTGAGCGCCTTCAGCCTCTTGCTGTCTTCATCCGATGACCAGGAGGGTTCACTGATTGAGAATATCCTGTTGTTCAGCTCATCCAGGATAAGTTCATTGGCTATGCACCACTCAGGCGTGCATAAGTCAGTCATCGCATCGGCTTCGTCTATTCCCCTTTCCAGGGAATCCAACGACTCGTGCATGCTGTCAATGAATACCCTCCATCCTTCCAGAATTTTATCCTGTGCGTTCACTTGAAAAGAATCTTTAGGCATACTCATTTTCTTTATCCCCCTTGATGGCTTTTCGATAAATGAAGTTACCCGCCGCCCTGATGAACGGGGGCAGCGATTTACCCGCCTCGGCGGACCCCGCTGCCCATAGGGTCTTCAAAATTTCCCAGTCCTATATAAGAAGTATTAACCTTAATAGCCCCTCTTAGCTTAAGAGGGGGTTGGGGGGAGTTAAACATAAGTTGTAACCCCACCCGGCCTCCCCTTAAATTAAGGGGAGGAGAAAAGGGTCGGCTCCGTCGCCTTTGACCAGCCCTAATGATCTTTTCGCAAAGATAATAAAGACTTCTTAATGGATAAATAGGGTCGAGAAGGTATTTATTATTGAGGGCCCTTGTATTTTTAATATATCCATGAGATGCGACATAAGTTATTCCCCCTTTAACCGGGACGCAGTTCTACAGGAAAAGGAGATAATCGGAACTTCATAGGATACTTGATAGATTACAGAAATTGGGGTAAATATGAGAAAAGAGGATTGAGGGTGGTTAAAGACAGGTTTTTTAGAGAAACGATGAATAAATATCCAAGATATATCCTTTTTGGAGTGCTGATCTTTTTTGGGCTGTATCTCAGCAGCCTGTACAATTATCTCCTCTTTCACAGTATCGCTGAGATATTTTCAATCCTGATCGCTTTTATCATCTTCACCATAGCATGGAACTCCCGGCAACTTATCAATAACAATTACCTCCTTTTTCTTGGCATTGCCTTTCTCTTTGTCGGCTGTACGGATTTTCTCCATACCATGTCTTACAGGGGCATGGCGATATTTGCAGAGAGGGGAACGGATGTCCCGACTCAGCTATGGATTGCCGCCCGATATATGCAGGGCATTTCCTTTTTCATCGCGCCCCTGTTCTTCCGGAGGCATCTCAAGGCCGGGATCATCTTCCTTGCTTACATGATGGTTTTTTTTCTTTTGATCCTCTCTGTTTTTTACTGGAAGGTATTCCCGGCCTGTTTTGTCGATGGCGCCGGGCTCACGCCATTCAAAAAGATTAGTGAATATATCATCTCCTTCATCCTTTTGGCTTCTATCGCACTGTTACTCAGGCATCGCGAAAAATTTGACAGGGTTGTCCTCCAATGGGTTATCTGGTCCATCTTTCTTACTATTGCCTCCGAGCTGGCCTTTACCTTTTACATAGACGCCTACGGCCTTTCCAATCTTGTCGGTCACTACCTCAAGATTGTTGCCTTCTGGTTCCTGTACAAGGCCCTTGTCGAGACAGGTCTTAATAAGCCCTACAATCTCATCTTCAGGGATCTGAAACAGAGCGAAGAGAAATACCGCTCCCTGTTTACCAATATGATCAACGGTTTCGCCCGGCACAAGGTCCTGTTTGACCCGGAAGGGAAACCCGTCGATTATGTCTTCCTCGAGGTGAACAGGGCTTTTGAGAGGCTCACGGGCCTGAGTAGAGAAGACCTGATAGGCAAAAGGGTGACGGAGGTCATTCCGGGAATCGAAAAGGATTCCGCGGGCTGGATCGAGAGATACGTAAGAGTGGCCATGACAGGGGAATCCGTCCGGTTTGAAAATTATTCGGAATCCCTTGAACGCTGGTACGCCGTGCTCGCATACAGCACTGAAAAGGGATATTTCGTATCAATCTTCGAGGACATTACCGAGAGGAAGCTGGCAGAGGAAGCCATGAGGGAAGCAAGGGATAAACTCGAAATCCGCGTTGAGGAAAGAACCGCCGAGCTCTCCAGGGCAATGGAACAACTTGAAAACAGCAACAGGGAACTTCGGGAATTCGCCTTTGTTGCGTCCCATGACCTCCAGGAACCGCTTCGTAAGATTCGAACCTTCGGAGATCTGCTGTCATTAAAATGCGGCGATTCCCTTAGTGAAACCGGCAGGGATTATGTGGATCGGATGCAGAAGGCATCGATACGGATGAAAAGGCTTATCGATTCTCTCCTTACCTATTCCCGCGTCTCCACAAAAGAGACACCCTTTTCACCGGTGGATCTGAATAAAGCGGCCAAAGAGGCCCTGGCCAACCTTGAGATCCGTATTGAGGAGACAAAGGCCTCTGTGGAGTTGAGTGATCTGCCTGTCATAGAGGCAGACGGCTTCCAGATGATTCAGCTCTTTCAAAACCTCATCGGCAACGCCCTTAAATTTTACCGCAAGGATGATCCGCCCCACATCAGGATTTATGCTCAACCTATTGATACCAGGGGGTCCAGTAACTCACGCTCCTATCAGATATGCGTGGAGGATAAAGGGATCGGCTTTGAAGAGAAGTATCTTGACCGGATTTTCGCTCCTTTTCAGAGGGTACATGGGAGAGGAGTTTATGAAGGCGTAGGCATGGGTCTCGCCATCTGTAAAAGGATTGTGGAGCAGCATAATGGACGCATCACCGGAAAAAGCGCCGTGAACAGAGGCTCCACATTTATAGTCACATTGCCTGAAAGACAGGGCAAGAGATGAATCCCCATGACGAAAAAACAAAGGGGCCGTGATGATGGAAATTCTCGGCTGTCCCTATATCTACAATAACAATTGAATCCAACTACATCTGATTGCTTCATAAAATACAATATCTACCCCATTCTGTTTTTTAATCGATCCAATTATACTTCCAGTTGAATTGAGCGGTTCACGGTCAGCAGGTTAATCTAAAAATTTATTCTGCCAGAAGAGCGGCGGATTAGTGAAAATAATATTTTTACGCGCCATTGATTAAAAGTAAGAAATTCGAGTTTCATACTGAAAAATAAATCAATTCATAAAAAATGGAGGGTATCATGGGGCATAAAAAACATGTAATTTTTAGTACTTTCACCATGGCAGTCCTGATCACAACCGGTTTGTGGCTTGGTCCTGGCTGTGAGAAGGCCACAAATGAAGGAAATGCAAAGGAACCTGCAAGGGTTGAACAAGGCCCTTCCAAATCCGCACCTGTTCAACCTACTGAAGGTATTTCCGGAACCTCATTAAATTTGATGACGGCAATCATTCAGGTGGCCAAGGCAGATATCCCCGCGGTGGTTCATATTGAGGTGACAGAACGCCAGGAAATTGCGAATCCCTTTCTTCCTTTTAAAGACAGCCCTTTTTTTAAGCGTTTTTTCGGCGTCCCCAAGAATATGCCCAAAAAATTCGAACGGCAACTGGTGGGTGTGGGGACAGGTGTCATCATTGATGCCCAGGGACACATTCTTACCAACAACCATGTAGTTGGCGGGGCCAACAAGATCCAGATCACCCTGTCCAACGGGGAACAGTACTCTGCCAAAATGATTGGAACCGACCCTAAGACGGATCTCGGTGTCATCCAGATCTCAGCCAAAGAATCCTTACCCTATGTAACCTTTGGAGACTCCGATAAGGTGCAGGTGGGGGAATGGGTTGTGGCTATCGGCCAGCCCAGAAACCTGGCCCAGAGCGTCACCCAGGGTATTATCAGCGCCAAGCATCGAACGGGAATCACTGATCCCAGCAGCTACCAGGATTTTCTTCAGACCGATGCGGCCATAAACCCGGGGAACAGCGGCGGTCCCTTATTAAACCTTCGGGGTGAAGTGATAGGGATCAATTCGGCCATTGTCTCGGAATCGGGGGGGTTTGAAGGGATAGGTTTTGCGATCCCCAGCAACATGGCCATCCATATAGCCAATTCATTGATAAAAAATGGCAAGGTCCAGCGGGCCTGGCTGGGCGTGAGCGTTCAGGATCTGACCCCGGATCTGGCCAAGTCTTTTGGTCTTGAAGCCCCCAGAGGGGCCTTGATCGCAGATTTATCCAAGGATGGGCCCGCGGAAAAGGCCGGCCTCAAAAAAGGGGATGTGGTGCTTGTTTATGATGGCAGGGATATCCCTGATGCCTCTACGCTCAGGAACGATGTGGCAAATACTACCATCGGGCAGGAGGTGTCAATAACCGTATGGCGCGACAAGAAAAAGGTGGAGATTCATGTCAAGGTCGGAAATCTTGAAGAAATGACCCAGATGTTGAAGGCTTCCCTTAAGGAAAGGCTTGGAGTGGAGGTAAGGCCCGTCACCATTCAGGATATTGAAAAATATGGCGCTACAGGGACACCTGAAGGTTTGGTCATTCAATGGCTTGATTCCAAAGGGCCTCTCGGGAAGGTCGGTTTTGAAACCGGGGATATTATTTTAGCTGTCAACGGGCAACCGATTACGGATCTTGAATCTTTTGCCGCTATGGTGAGCAGCTTGCCGCATAACCAAAAGATCACTTTGCTTGCCCTGGATCACCGAACCGGTCAGACTGCTCAGGTCGAGGTGGAAGTGGAATGATTTCCCACAAGGCCATAGACCGTATCCTTGAATATTTCGAGTTTGAAGGGTTTAAATAATACGGAATCCACATGGTGGAAGTTTTTTCCCCCTTCCACCATGTCCTTTTCCGCCCCTGTGATCAAAATCACTGGTGTTCCAGGAGACATTCTTTTGATATTGAAGGCCAGTTCCCAGCCGTCCATGCCGGGCATCTGCAGATCCGTCATCACCAGATCGAAGGCCCCGCTTAAAAAGAGTTCCTTCGCTTCATATCCGTTTTCGGCAGCCTCCACATCAAAATCCATTTCTCTTAGCAGGTACAAAAGCACAGTAAGGATCCCATTGTCATCATCAACGACGAGGATACGTTTGCGCCCGGTTCCGGCTGAAGTGTTACCTTTTTTATTGACAATGTCCCTCTGAGGAAGTCTGATTTGTATAAGCGGTGCCTCTATCTTTTCTATTTCACGACGCATTACTAACCTCCTCATTTTATTTGGAATCCCTCATAAAAAATGGTCAAGGTGCCTGTTAAAAAAGCACAACAATGGCTTTATTGGGGCATAAATCAGCAGCTTTAAGACACTTTTGCTCCAGATGCGGGGGTATCTTGTCTAAAAGGACGGTCGCCTTTTTGCTGCCCTCCTGAAAACGAAACACATCAGGACAGGTCTTGACGCACATACCAACGGTTCCGCATTTGCTCTGAATGACTCTTGCTCGCATTATTAAGCTCCTTTACGATCCTGTTTTTCGGACCCCATGTCCAACCGAAATTATCCACCCTTATGGTTCTTATCTTTATTTTAATAGGTTTTTATGGGATTTTTAAATGGGGGGAATCATGTATTTTTTTATGTCCACACCATGTATGGAATTGATATTATTTCCCAAAAACAAATCTCTTTAATGCCAAGCTCTTCCGGCCGGTTCCCCGGCCCCTGCATAATTTCGGTGATATTTTGCTGGATAAATGCTATTTAGATGATAAAAAAAGTTAGTCATTTAATAATAAGGATATGAAAATCGATATGGACGATCAGTCAATCAGGATCCTTCTTATAGAGGATGACGAAGACGACTACGTGATCATTCGAGACACGATCTCCGGGATCCATACCTGGAGGTGTCAACTGGATTGGGCATCAACCCCCCTTAATGCCCTTGACAGGGTTTCTTCCGGAAAATATCAAGTCTGCCTCCTGGATTACAGGCTTGGTGAAAACAATGGCATCGAACTGCTGAAGGTGTTGAAGCAAAAGGATTTTGATGCGCCGATCATCATGCTTACAGGATATGGCGATCGTGAAATAGACCTTGAATCCATGAAAGCCGGGGCGGCTGACTATCTTGAAAAGGGCGCCCTGGAATCGAAAATACTGGAGCGTTCCATGCGATACGCCATGGAGAGGGCAAATGCATTTAAAACCATAAGGGAATCGGAAAGTGCGCTTCGGGCCTTGTCCGGCAGGCTTGTCGAAGCCCAGGAGAGAGAAAGGAGACGTATTGCCCGAGAACTCCATGACAGTATAGGGGCCAACCTGACGGCAATTAAATATATCCTGGAAGAAAAACGATACCGTATGGGAGCCGGAAATGCCCCGCAGGAAGGGCCGACTTTGGAGAAAATCATTGACCTTGTCAAGGAGACCATGGAAGAGACTCAGCGAATGTCCACGAATTTGAGGCCATCCATCCTTGATGATATGGGAATTCTCGCGGCGATTCAATGGGCGGTGAGAAAGTTTCAGGAAGTCTATTCCACCATCTCTATAGAAACTCGAATGGACATCGCGGAAAATGATGTGCCGGAACCCTTGAAGATCGTAATCTTTCGTATCGTTCAGGAGGCATTGAACAACAGCTCAAAACACAGTGGCGCGGATAAGGTAAGTCTCTGCCTGGAGAAAGACAGCGACAACCTGAAACTGATCGTGGAAGATAACGGCAAGGGATTTGACCCGAAAGGTATTCGATCTCAACCGGATAAGGCAGGGGGCATGGGCCTCATAGGGATGAAAGAGAGGGCCGAGGTTTATGGGGGCAGATTCCTGATCCATTCCGAAATAGGGAAAGGGACAACCATTCAGGCGGCCTGGTCCCTGGATAGCTAAGTTACCAGGGCATTCATCTGGTGACCAGGCCTTTTTCGATGGCGTATGCAGTGAGAGCCGATGCAGTGTGAAGGTCCAGCTTTTCCATGATGTTGGCCCTGTGTTTTTCTACGGTCTTGACACTGATGCACAGATAATCCGCAATTTCCTTATTCTGATACCCCTCCCCCACCAATTTAAGGACCTCCTTCTCCCTCCTGGTCAGCAAGTCAAAGGAGGATTCATTCCTGATGGATTTCCTGCTATCAAGGTAACCTTCCAGGATCTTTCCTGAAATCTCGGGACTGAGGTATTGTTTTCCACCAAGCACCGATCTAATGGCCATGAGCAGCTCATCGTGGCCCGCGGTTTTAAGACAATAACCGTCTGCCCCGGATTTGAAGGCCTGCAGGATATTGTCTTCGTCCTTGTGCATGGTCAGGGCCAGGATCTTTGTATCCGGAGACCGTCCCTTGACTTCCAGGATCACCGATATCCCGTCCATTTTTGGCATGTTCAAGTCCAGCAGCACCAGATCGGGTTCAATAGCGAGAATAGTACGAATGGCGCTGAGCCCGTCTTCGGCCTCCCCTACCACATCAAGATCACTGCTGAGGCCCAGAAGAGAACGGAGCCCCTGCCTGAGGATCTTGTGGTCTTCGACAATCACTACTCTCTTTTTAGCTTGCATCACTGCAGCTCCGGATATATTAGGGAAATTCGGAAATAAAATACATTAAAGACCTAATATAACACAAGACAAATATATAGTAAAGTTACAAAGATACTTAACCTTGGTGCTTTTAAGACAGGGGTTGGTCATGACGGTAACCTTGATTGTGGAAGACAATATCATGTTTCGGGAGACGCTAAAATACATATTGACCGCTCGATTCCCTGATATGGAGGTAGATGAGGCCGGGAGCAGGAGGGAGGCCCTGAATAAGATCGAAGACAGGGGGCCGCAGTTTATTCTCATGGACATCAAACTGCCGGATGCAAACGGGCTGGAACTCACTAAAGAGATCAAGACTCGTCACCCGAATATGCTTGTTATTATCTTGTCCAGTTACGATTCCAGTGAGTACGTGCAAGCTGCCTCTGGTTACGGGGCGGATTTCTTTATATCCAAGAATACGTCCTCGACTGAAAATGTTATCACAGCCATAGAGGCCTTAATGGGAAGGACATTGAATGGAGCCTGATTTAGGGATCAGAGCCCTTTGGAGATGGAGATAAAAATTGTCGCGCCCCTTGAACTGTGGGATTCAGCCCATACCTCACCTCTGTGCCGCTCCGCGATCTCCTTGACAATGGCAAGCCCTAGTCCCGTTCCCTCCACTGCCTTGTTCCTGATACCCCTTTCACGGAAGAAGGCCCCGAATATCTCCTTGGGGTCCTCGCAGTTCAGGCCGGTGCCGTTGTCTTTAACGGCTATAATGTGATGCTCTTCTCCGTTAAAATAGGTGATTTCTATCCGGCTCAGCTCATCTCCCCCGTATTTCAGGGCGTTATCCACCATGTTGCGAAGTGCCCTTATTAGGCAGAGCCTGTCGGCACGCATACCTGGATTTTCATCGGGCTCAAACAAGTTAATTTCCCGCAGCTCAAGCTGCGTCGAGAATTCATCCCGGATGATCCCGCAGATTTCTTTCAGTTTCACGTCCTCAAAAGCAAGGGGGAACTCCTTTGTGGCAATAAAGACATTGATATTCTCCACAAGGGCCGCGATCTGCTCCGAGGCATGCAGGATCTGTTCACAATAGCGCCTGCCTTTTTCATCGAGTCTATCCGCGTAATCATCAAAAAGACGTCGAGTCAGCCCGTAGATACCGACAACCGGGCTCTTGAGGTCGTGGGAAATAGAATAGGCAAAACGCTTGATCTCTTCCGAGCCTTTTTTCAGCCTTTCGTTCGCCTCGGCCAGGTTGGCCGTGCGTTCGACGACCTTTTGCTCCATCTCTGCATAGGCAGCCTCAAGGGCCCTTTTCGCTTTTGACCGGTCAATGGCATAGCGGATGGACCTTTCCAGGGCCTGGGGGCTGATCTGGTCTTTAATAAGGTAATCGGCGACACCGGCCTGCATGGCCCGAACATCCACTTCATACTCTCCCTGCCCTGTCAGGAAAATAAAAGGGGTGGTCCAGCCCTCTGTCTTGGCAATCTGGAGAATCTCAAAGCCGTCATGATGCCCGAGCCGGTAGTCCAGGAGACAGATATCATGGCTCTGATCCCTGAATGCCTCCAGGGCCTTATCATATTCCTGAACCCAGTCAAGGGTAAAATCACCGCCCCTGATCTCTGATAGAAAATCCCTGATCAGGACAAAATCGTCCTCATCATCCTCAATAAGTAAAATGTTCAAAGGAGGCAAGTATGTCTCACCTTCCCCTATTTCTCCCGATACCTTAAAGGGCGCCATGGTTATTTGATATTAAAGAGGTCAAAATATTGAGCTGATGAAAAAGTACCGTATTTGCCGCTGTTCATCCTTGTAGTCCAGCGCCTGTAATTCACCCATTACAGCTTCCTTTTCTATACCCATTGCATATGGTCGCAGTTGAATTTTCATGGAGTTTATGTGAAATTGGATACAACATAAATAAGGTCTATCATGTATTTTATGG
>CAZGIZ010000014.1:16166-44966 GCA_964526655.1 uncultured Desulfobacteraceae bacterium
GGAGTTTATGTGAAATTGGATACAACATAAATAAGGTCTATCATGTATTTTATGGAACATGTAAGTGTACCCGGGATTTCTTCATGCGTTTGCGTTAACATCCAATATACGATAATATATTTATATCTGAATCGGATTTTTCTAATCTGACTTCAAGACTCTGATCCGGAGCATATCCATGGAAACACTTGGGGTATTTTTAAGGGCGGGACTTAAGCCCGCTTTTCTTTTTTTATCGGCGTTTATTATTGGCCTTATCTCTTATTTTTTGATTATGAAGCTCTTTAAGGGCCTACCAAGGGAGAGCGGTACGATCTTGTATGATCTTATCATTAAATATTGCCGAAAAAGCCTTTTGATACTCATCCTGATCATTGCGATCTATCTTGTCATGCCTCTCACCCAGTTTCCCCCTGCGGTTCTCTCCCTGATCCATCAGTCGCTATATATTCTGTTGGTCCTATCCCTCGCTTTTCTCATTGCCCGGCTGACCAGCGTGACAGAGGCATTCATAGGAGATAAATACGATATCAATGCAAGGGATAACCTTAAGGCCAGGACCATTTACACCCAGATGCGGATATTAAAAAGGATTGTATATGTAATTATTTTCATATTGTCCTTCGGGGCCATCCTGATGACCTTTGACAAGGTGCGACAGATTGGGACAAGCATCCTGGCCTCAGCGGGAATTTTGGGGATCATTATAGGATTTGCCGCACAACGCTCTATTGGCACGTTTCTGGCAGGGATACAGATCGCCATCACACAACCGATTCGTTTGGATGATGTGGTGGTTATTGAGAATGAATGGGGCAGGATAGAGGAGATAACATTGACCTATGTTGTCGTCAGGATCTGGGACCAGAGGAGGCTGATCCTGCCCATCACCTATTTTTTGGAAAAACCTTTTCAAAACTGGACAAGACAATCGGCAGAGATACTGGGTACCGTCTTTTTATATGTGGATTACACCGTCCCTGTATCCGCTGTACGGGAAGAGCTTAGACGTATACTGACACAGAGTGATTTATGGGACCAAAGGGTATGTACATTGCAGGTAACGGACACCACAGACCGGTCGGTTGAGCTCCGCGCCCTTGTGAGCGCATCGGATTCATCCAAGGCATGGGAGCTCCGCTGTCTGGTCAGGGAGAAGCTTATGGAATTCCTTCAAAAAAAATACCCAAAGAGCCTCCCTAAAATCCGGGCTCATTTTGAAAAAAACCATGAAGATCCTTAATCCGACAATAAATATTGACAGCTTCTTTTCATCTCTTAAAGGATCCCGAAAACGCGCCCTCCTCATGGACTACGACGGCACAATGGCTCCCTTCAAAGAGGAACGAAGCTCGGCCTTCCCCTATCCGGGTGTCAGAGGGGCCTTAAAGCGGATTATTCAAGACCAGCATACAAGGGTCATCATTATAAGCGGGCGCTCTCTGAATGAGCTAATTCCTTTGCTCAGACTGAAGCCTCTCCCGGAGATATGGGGATCTCACGGGGGCGAGCGGCTTTTATCAAACGGGACATACCTAACAGATACATTAACCAAAAATGGTGTAAAGGCATTGGAATCCGCAATAAAATGGATAAAAGAGATGGGCTGGGATGATCTCTTGGAGCGGAAACCACTTGGCTTGGCCATCCACTGGAGGGGATTGAAACAAGACAGGATTGAGGAGATCCGGAGGCGCGTCACAGAGAAAATGCCCCAAAATTTAGATAAATTGGGCCTGTCTCTCCATCCCTTTGATGGCGGTCTGGAGCTAAGGCCTTCAGGAATTAACAAAGGTGATGCAGTGAGAACGATCCTTAATGAAATGGATAGTGCCGTCCCTGTTGCTTATCTGGGAGATGATTTGACCGATGAAGATGCCTTCGGGGTCGTCAAGAATCAAGGTATCGGTGTCCTGGTCAGGGACAAGCTCCGCGAGACAAGGGCCGATGTCTGGCTCAGGCCACCGGATGAACTCGTGGATTTTTTGCGTTGCTGGGCCTCCTTGGATATATGAATACGTGATGGGCAACCTCTAACAATCCGCCTCTTAGGATAAGAGGGGGTAAGGGGGGAGGGGGGAGTTAAGTAGGGGGAGGAGAAAAGGAGCATGCTAATCTTATGTTAATTTTCGGCAGTCCAAGATTGCCCGGATGTTATTCTCAGCCCAATCATCAATTCGTCTTTCTTCAATCACATAGTCGATAACACGATCAGATATATAATATCCCTTTCTCAATGAATCCACTATTTTTTCGCCGGCATTCTTTATTTTCATGGAGTTTATGTAGATAACCCCGTCCTCCTCACGGAAACCCTTCTGCCTGAGCACACGTGATGCGCCGCTGGTACTGAGCGCAAGGATTCCCCTGTCCTCAGGCCGTTTATATTTCTGAGATAATATATACTCAAAGGCGACGAGATTCATCCCGTCATCGAAGGGGGTTACCAGCATGACATCTATTTCTTTCATGAACAGGTAATTTTGGGGAACGGGTAATCCGGAAGTGAGATGTATAATCGGGCCTCCTTCCAATTTTTTATTTGCCTTCTTAATCTCTTCATCTAAAATCTGAAACAGATTTTGATAATCCGGATTTCCTGTCCGGCTCGGGGCTGTCACTTGATAAAACCGGGCATACTCACTGGCTTCACGAAGCTTCTGAAAGGCCTGGGAAAAGATACCCAACCTCTCAATCATCCCCTTTGTATAGTCGCAGCGTTCCAGCCCGCCGAAAATAATTGTTCCTTGATTTTTATCCCTTTGTATTTTGCTGTAGAGACTCTCTCCTTCAGATATTTGGGAAAGGTGCCTGCCTTCCCTTACTTCAGAGAGTATCCTGTCCACGTCCAGGCCTATGGGAAAGGCGCCGACAGTGGTCACGGAATCATGATGGATGATCTCATAGTGATTCCCCTCGATCCTTATTTTTACGGGGTACCATTCCTCAAGGGCCTCGAGATAATGGTCACAATATTCTTTGGTATGAAAACCGATAAAATCATTGGCTAACATGCCCCAGACAAGTTTTTGAAGCACGGTTTCAATACTCTCAGCAAAGGGGTCATCAATTCGGGCCTTTAGCCTGTTTCGCTTGTCTTCCCGGATAAGGCCCTGGATCTCGTGTATATTAAAAAATGGGGTGTGCATGAATTGCCCCACATGGATTCGATGGCTTTCGTCTTTTGAAAACCCTTCTTCCAGTAGAATGGCCTTGTAGGACTCTGAGATCTGCATGAGATGGTAGTCGTGATTCCACACAACGATGTCATTTCCATTGTGCAAAAAATCATCGCTTTTTCGGATTTCATCCACAATGGTATTGGCAAAGGTCACACCGCTGCTGGTATATTGCACGAAATCTGTTTTTTCAAAATGGGGCCGGGGAAACACCCTTGATTTCTTATAAAAGAGAGGCGACCGCGTCAGATGCATAAGGGGCCAGAGAAAGCCATTGGCGAACTTATTGTAATAACTCCGCATATGTTTGGTATCGAAAAAGACAAACCTCATGTAGAAGTCATAGCCCTTATACCGAAAATGCATCCTGGCATCCGGATTGATCTCGATAAGCGGGAAATGATCAGGGGCGAGTCCTACCTCCTCCATCCTTCTAAATAATCCCCTATAGTGTCCGCGCGCCACATCAATGTCCTTGTCACCCATGGAGGCGCCGATCCATGTGGTTCTCCATTTGCCTGGTTTGAGGAGGCCGGCCATGGCCTGTACCAGCCCCCCCTCTCCGAATTTGGGAGAATCAGGAGGAGTTCCTCTTGCCAGATATGCCTCTGCATTGGCAATAAAATCCCCTGAAAACTGGAAAGGCCCCCTGTTGGAGACAATGACTAAGTCGCTCATGGGACGTCCTTTAGCTCAATCCGCTCTTCGGTTCCGTGGAGAAGGGCGTATATCAGGGTAAGGTACTCACGTAGCTGCCTGGTGATCAGGAAATTTTCACGCACAAATTCTCTGGCCTTGCGCCCCATCTCTTCCAGTATATCCCGGTTATGCAAGAGATAGCGTATGCGAAGGGCAGCGCCTTCCGGTGTATTGACCAAAAAGCCTGTGTGATGATCAATAACCTGCAGACGAATCCCTCCGGCATTACCGCCGATAACCGGCTTCTGTTTCCACATGGCCTCTGTTACGGTCAGTCCGAAGCCCTCCCGGATTGATTTTTGAAGCACAATATGTGCGATACGCTGCAGGGCATTAATGGTTCGATGGGCATCATCGGGCAAGAGCAGGACTTTGATATCCCGATCGTCCTCAGCCGCTGCTTTGGCCTCCTGAAGAACCATGTCACCCTCCGGATCGTCGGTGGCGCCGCCCCCCGCAAGCACTAACTGTAAAGAGGGAATAAACCGTTTGGTCAATCTGTAGGCGTGGATAACACCGACAGGATCCTTGAACCTGTCATAGCGGGAGACCTGGAGCGCGATCGGTCTTTCACGGTCAATTTCAAATTGTTTATAGACCTCCTCGATTTCCGGTTGGTCGAGCGGTATATTCTTATCGTGCATGGGATCAATGCTTGGGGCGATCAAATATATGGGGTGTGGCAATCTCTGGGCAAAGGCCGCGAGAGAAAAGACAGACGCATCATAATTTGACACAATTTCCCTTAGATACTTCCAGACCGGTCTGAAGGGCTGGCTCGCGTCGATATGGCATCGCCATACCCATTTTCCTTTTCGTTCCGGAAGGTGTTTTATGAGGGCCGCGGGCTGGGGATCGTGGACAATAACCACATCCGCTTCACGAAGCTCACCCCCTATTTCTTCCGCCAGTCTTATATTGGCATCTTCATAGGCCTTCAGATGATTTTCCGGAATATTGACAAGGTTCCCCTGAATGGCGTTGTGAAAGGCCTTTGTGCATTTATAGAAAGCCGGGTCACCTTTTATTACTTCCCAGGAGGTATGAATACCGAGCTCCTGCATTAAAGGGACCATTTTATGCAGGATTTCGGAGACCCCGCCCCCGGATCTTGTTGAATTCACGTGTATAAAACGCATACCCTTTAAAGGCCTTGCAAGTTGACGCAGATGCTCCACCACATCGTATCCTGCGATTTCTTCGTATTTTTCCAGCACGTTAATATTGCTCATTTATTTAAGCCCTTAAAGTAACTCCTGAAAATCCCTGTCAACTGGTCACGTAATTCCTTTAAGGTAGAAAAATAGGGATCAATGGAGCCGATATGTTCGCTGAGATCCTCGTATTCTCCTCCAAACTCCAGGAGCCAGTTCCTGAAATCGTCAAGAGAATTCCTGTTTCTGCGGCGGCCGTCTATAAAATGGAAAAAGATGCTGCCAAGAGACATATCAGGCAGGATATTTAATAGGTTCGCCGGCTCTTCCACTGAGACCTTGGGATGAAAAACCACTATCTGCGAGCGAATAAATTCAAACTGATCGTCTCTTTTTGACCAGCTTGGAAATTCTGTTTCATCCAGACTCTCCTCGATTGTATCGATTAATTCCTCCCTCAGGTCCTCCAATGTCTGAAACAGGACCGGATCTATCACGGCCAGGCGTTCAGCGAGGATCTTGTTGTGGAGGCTCCTGGCGATCCATATTGCAAAATCATTATGGTATTCGGGGTTATCAAAACGGGGTCTCAGCAACCCGCCCCAAAAATGATAATAGATACTGTTCTGATGGATATTGCGCAGACGGTCCCTGAGCTCCCTCAAATTCTGGGCCTTTTCCCCAGTGGCAATGGCGATTAATGCACAATCCTTGATAAAGAAGGGCGCCTTAATGGATTTTTTTGATTTCATGCAGGAACTCCGATAGGATCTATGTCTCTGTGCCCCGGCTTCTCAATGATGAGACCCTTTTCCGACAAGATCAAGTAACCAATGATATTAATAATTCAATAGTTATATCAATGGGGTAAATCCTGTATTCATTGTTTATATTCTTTATATAGGATACGCTGGAGTTGCCGGTGTGTGAAATAGGGGTCATCGTTCCTCAGATAGGGAAGGAGGATCTTCTTCCGCCTTAATGGATCTCTTTCAAGGACCCCGTGTATTTCATCAGTCCTGTGGAGCATGGCAGTGGCGACGGGCTGACCGAAAGGATTGAGGATCTCGCTTCCTCCCCAGAAGTGATATGTATGAGTCCAGCACACGGGATCCTTCCCATGTTCTCCATTTCCTTCTCCACTGTCCCCTTCCAGGACCTCGCTTCTCTCCTCCAGGCTCTCTTCACCCACGCGGTTTGCACAGATGTTATAGACCCCGAGTACCCGTGAATAAAACCGGTTTATAATGGACCAGCTCTCGATATTACTGAATTCATCCCCCATGGACCCCTCTGAGGAATTGAATATCGTAACGAATACGTCTGCCTTTTGAGTAACACCGAGATAGGGTATGGATGGATGCCACAGGTCATTGCATATAAACACGGCTATACAGAGGTCATGGAGTCTGAAAACAGGGATTTGTTTCCCGGACGCGAAAAATTTACGTTCTTCAAATACCCCGTAGTTAGGCAGGTTGAGTTTTCTATAGGCATAGAGAATTTCTCCATCCACAGCGACCAGGGCGGAGTTATAGAAATTCATTGAAGGTGATTCTTCGATAAACCCCACCACCGCGGCGGTACCTCTTGTGGTGGCTACCAGCCTTTTGATCTCCGGAGAATCCAGCCGGAGTGCGACTTCGTGATATCGGTGTCCTACAAAATAACCGGTCAAGGCGAGTTCCGGGAAGACGATCAGCTCGGCCCCCTTTTCCCTGCCCTGCTTTATCTTGTCGATCACGTCATCCAGGTTTCTCTTGAGATCCAGGAGGATTGGTTTTGTCTGGTAGATGGTCACTTTCATTTCTAAAAACTCCTTTTATTATTCCAAAAAACATTTCCCTGTATTTTTAAGTGTATGATCGTCACGCATATAGTTGGCATTGCTGCCGTTTCGCATGATGACCTCAAGGCCTTCCGGATCATAGGGATCCAGGTCTATTTCCGGGGCCTGGTCGGGTCCAGTCTCCCTGCAGAGATCGACGTGCCGCTCCAGCTTGGCGATGGAAAAGGATATCAATTCCTTTAAAAACCCGAAGGAGTGCCGCATCTGGTGAAACCCGTGTCTCTTCATCAAAGAGAACCCGTTTATAGCCTGTTGTTCCGCCTCCCTATTGGGTCTTTCCTGGTTGGTCGTGCAGGCGGTCTGAATGGATGGGATATCGAGCCGCTTGTTGACTTTTTCCATCAGGAGGTTGGCAACATTGTGGGAGATCAATCCAAGGTCCACACTGTAGTTTTTCTGTATGTTCGCGATGGATGGAAGCCCGGCATGGACGACCATGATCCCCGGATTTACAAGCTGTGCAAGGGTAATTCCGAAAAGACCCTCGGCGTGGGTCAGGGTGAGGAGGCCCGACATGGAGTAGGGCGCCGAGAGTCCAGCCATGGGCATTGTGGAGACATACATGGGGATGCCTTTCTCGAGACAGGACAGGAAGGGATCAATCATGCTCTCGATAATATTCAATGGGCTGTTGATAATGGAAAACTGGACCGTGATATTTCCCCGGGATTCGTGAATCTCCAGGGCCTTCGCTATGCCGGCCTCCGTGATGGCAGCTACATAAATGGGTTTATGACAGTACTCTACTATGGTGTCCATGACCTTTACTTCCTGCCCCTTTATCAGGACCCCGCGGGCCATAAAATTGATCACGTCGGCCTCGTTTGTAATGGTCGCTATTCGAATCAGATGCTCAAAGGTCGGCTCCACCAGTTCGCCGGTCCTGTCGTCGAATAGAAAGGGTGCCGTGCCTCCCACCCCGAATGAATTTTCAGGTATCCAATACTCTTCCCTCTTGGGGACGCTGTTTAACGCCTGTTCCACTAAAGGGGACAGGACATGGATATGGCCCGTGCTCTCGTCAAAGGCGGCTAATCCCGTGTCCTCAAAGATCCGCCGGACCTTTCCGGACCTGCATTTGACCCCCACCTCCTCGAGAACCCTTAAGGCATCATTGTGGATTCTCTCAAGGAGATCATATCCTTCCAAGTTTATATCTTTATTATTGTCCTTTTCAATTGGAATTGAATTCTGATTATTATGACTCATTTTCTACAATATCCCTTTCTTAATTAACCACTCCCTGGCAACTTCGTTGATCTCCCTGTGTTCTATGTCCACTTCCGCATTAAGCTTCTGCATCTCCTCCGTGGTGAGATTTTCCGCTATCGGGATCAGGATATCACCTATTTCCGGATATTTTTCCAACACTTCAGCTCTGATGACGGGAGCGGGGTTATATATGGGAAAATAGGCTTTATCGTCTTTCAGATTGACAAAACCGAAGGCGGCTATCCTGCCGTCGGTCGCGAACCCCATGGAGACATCCACCAATTTCTCTTTTAGGGCCTGATAGACCAGACCTGAATCCATCTTTTTGACACTGTCATAGGGGACCCTAAAGCCGTAAAGCTTCATGAGGGGTTTGAAGCCGTCCGGTCGTTCCCAGAACTCCGCGTTAACACCTATTACGATTCCTTCAGGATTGTCGTTTATAAAAAGGCTGAGATCACTTATGGAATCAATCCCCAGTTTTAAAGCCATCTCCTTCCTCATCATGAGCGTATAGGTGTTATTGAACCTTACCCTTCCGAGCCATACAAGGCCCTTCCTGGAATCGGCCTTTTTTACCCATTGATAACATTTATCTTCATGGGTCATTACATCACGCTCCTTTTGCTTGTAAAAGACCGTGTAGGCGGTGCCCGTATATTCATAATAAAGGTCAATCTGTCCCGTTTCAAGAGACTGGCGGATTATGGCGGACCCCACGCCGGTCTTAAGATTCACATCAAAACCCCTTTTCTCCAGGAGGATCTTGGCCAGTTCAGGCAAAAGGTATTGTTCCGTGAAGTTTTTCCCGCCGATCGTGATCTCCTTTCCATCCATGCCGTAAGCGGGAAAAGAAGCGAGAAGGAAGGGCAGAAGCCATGCCAGGATCAATGATAATTTTTTCATCCCCATCTTCATGATATATTCCTTTCCTTTTTATGTTTCCTGCCTGATGCGAATGCCCCTGGGAATAATGAGAAATCCAAGAAGCTCGCACAGGTAATCGGCCGTAAGGGCCAGTAGAATTATGGGAATAGCCCCTGCCAGCAGCTTGTCCGAGCGCATAAGATCGATTCCTATGAAGATGTGCTCGCCCAGGCCGCCTGCCCCAATGAGAAAGGCCAATGCCGCTGTGCCGATGTTGATAATCAGTGAGACACGAAATCCTGTCAAAATAACGTTCATGGCGTTCGGGATCTCAACCTGAAAGAGGATGCGCATATCCTGCATCCCAATACCTCTTGCGGCGTCTATCATCCACGGAGGTACCGCCCTTATGCCCGCCATCGTGTTCCTTGCAATGGGCAACACGGAATAGATAAAGAGGGCGAAAATAGCCGCCTTGAACCCTATTCCGACAATGCTCATGGCAAGGGCAATGACGGCAAGAGAGGGAACTGTCTGACCCAAACCAACTATATACATCCCGATCCCCGCGTATCTCTTAAAGTCCGGTCGGGTAAAAACAATCCCAATCCCCAGCCCCAGGACCGTGGCCATGGTCATGCTTACGCCCACCAGCACCAGGTGCTGTTTCAGGAGGTTGACCGTGTATCCCAATTCATAGGGATCTGACAGGTATTCGATAAGGCCTGTCCGCTCCAGGGATACTCCCAGGGCCAGCAACAGGATTACAAGGAAAAAGCGGTAGACCTTCCCGAATGAATTATTCATTGTCCCGCCCGCCTTGAGATCTTTACTCCCTCGGGTGTCAGGGCCCGCTCGATCAGGGCCATGCCCGCGTCAACAAATATGGCCAGGAAGGCCACTAATATAGCCCCGGTAATGATCATCTCCTCGTATACCCGCGCGATACCCTGCTGGATGAAGACTCCCAGGCCCCCAGCCCCGATATAGGCGGCAATGGCGGCAATTCCGATATTCATGACCGCGGCGGTACGTAGGCCTGCGATAATAACAGGGATAGCCATGGGAATTTCCACTTCCTTCAAACGTTTCCATCTATTCATTCCCATTCCCCTTCCGGCCTCAACCAACTCGGGAGGGACATTTTTGATACCCACGTATGTGTTCCTGATAATGGGAAGCTGGCTGTATAGCACAAGGGCGATTACTGCCGGGACCTTTCCCAGGCCATGCCCTGCAAGGGCCAGCACCGGCAGCATCAGGCCGAAGAGCGCGATCGACGGTATGGTCATGAGTATATTTGCCGTGTTTAATACCTTCGTGGCCATCCTTTCATTTCGTGAAATGAGGATCCCCAGGGGGACGGCAATGATGGCGGCCAAAAAGACAGATAACCCGACAATCCAGACATGCTCCAGGGTCAGGTCCACGCACTCACGCGCGTTTTTATGTATAAAAGCAAATAAATCCATCAGGGGGCATTATCCTGTTCCGGTCTCTGAGAATAGATTTCAATAATATGCCTGTGAATATTATCAAAGCTTATGGTACCTGTTAGATCCCCTTTTTCATCCACGACAGGGAGTTCTTTAATATCATGAAGGAGCATGTTTGACAGGACATCCCTAAGGTTATCCTTGACATTTATATGGAAGGGGTAGGGCTCGGCAATGCTCTTTAATTGCGCCTCCCCAACCCGCAATCTCTCCTTTTTAACATGGCCGACAGGTTTGCCGTTTTCGATTACCACAATGCTTGAGTGGTTTTTGTCCCTCATAAAACGCAAGGCTTCATCGGCATTTGCGGAAACATTCACGGTGTTTGATGAGTCCCGGTTCATGGAATCGCCCGCCTTCAGGAGACCCAGGACCTTAAGGGCCCTGTCCGAGCCCACAAAATCCTCGATATACCCGTTTATGGGTCGCATGAGAATTTCTTCAGGCGTGTCATACTGAATCAACCTCCCTTCCTTAAAAATCGCTATCTTGTCTCCCATCTTTATGGCTTCATAAAGGTCATGGGTTACAAAGGCGATGCTCTTTCTCAACCTTGCCTGGATCTTTAGGAACTCGTCCTGGATCCCCTCCCTGTTTATGGGATCGATGGCGCCAAAGGGCTCGTCCATGAGCAGGATGTCCGGATCGGCTGCCAGACATCTGGCCACGCCTATCCGCTGCTGTTGACCCCCTGAAAGTTCAGCGGGATAGCGACCAAGGAATTTTTCCGGCTCCAGACGCAGCATTATCAGGAGTTCTTCAGCCCTTTCTCTTATACGTTTCTCATCCCATTTAAGGAGTCTGGGTACGACGGCTATGTTTCCATATATGGTCTTATTCGGAAAAAGTCCAATCTCCTGAATGGCATAACCCATGGATTGCCGCAGACGGACCTCATCCCATGACATTATATCCCTGTCATCGATAATGATCCGGCCGCTGGTAAGTCTCAGCAGTCTATTGGTCAGCCGGAGAAGGGTGGTCTTTCCGCATCCCGAGGGTCCGAGAAAGGTAACCAGTTGCCCCTCCTCGATGTGGAGGGTAACATTATTCACCGCGGTAACCGCGGTCGGGCCGGACCCGAAAATCTTGCTGACTCCCTTGTATTGGATCATGGTTTCATTCTGCCCGAAAGCTATTAATCCGGCTATATCTATATATGAGGCTCAAAACCATGGGCGCAGGGCTTGAGGCAAGGCTCTTTTTGACTGTTTTGTTTTTCCCTGCGCCTTGTGCCCTGTGCCCTGCGCCTTTGTTCATGGATATAACCTCCTTTTATTAGCATAATTATACATTTTCAAAATTCTACCACCATCCCGTCATAGGCAAATGAGATGTTTTTGTGCCTTTTTTCAATGGACAGGTAATCATCAAAGCCCCTGTTCCAGTACTCCTCAAGGTGGACAAAGAGGACATGTCCTGCCCTTATCCTGCCGGCGATCGCAAGGGTCTCTTCAAAGGTATAGAGCGTTTTTCTGGAGATATGCCCTGCGGGATAGACAAAATCATGCTTGAGGCCTCTTTCAAAGATCCCCGGCTGTATGACAAGGAGGTCCGGGTGGTCCACCTCTTCCCTGTCCTCGGGAAAGGGCTTGATATCACAGGTTGCGTAAACCATCCTTTTACCATCACGTTCGAACACATAGATAAAGGATGGATTAGGGCCCCGATCCACAGGAATTGCAGTGATATCCATGTGGCCGAGACGGGTGTGGTCCTTAAAGGTCCTGCTCTTGATAAAGCCCTGCCCTTCATAAAAATCCAGCAAAGCCCCGTAAGCCGAATTTATTTTTTTTAGACCCTCATATAGCGATTCCGGGAGAAGCAACTGGATCTGTTTCTCGGGATAGGCGGACCAGGACCTGAAGTCCAGGGAGATCTGCTCCACTACCCTGAAACCTTCAATGTGATCCGGATCAAGATGGGTAAATATCAGGGAATCAATCTCATCAATTGATTCCCTGTTTAACTGGCGCGAAATATCCGCGGGCGTGTCTATAAGCAGATTTTCCTCGTGTATAAAGGATGAGGGTCCTGACCTCTCGTAGGGAATTCCCCTTTCTCTCGCCTCTTTGCAGACGCGACAGAGGCAAAGAGGTTTGGGAATCACCATGCATCCACCGGAACCGAGGATGGTCAGTATCATAGGGATTTCCCATTTAGCTCCAGGGGAAAGGGCTATTGGATTCCGGGAGGAGATCACCCTCTTCAAACCGGCTATATCGGAAAGGTCTAAGAAGCTGTTGTCTCTCTCCCATGATCTCTTTTGCCACTAATTTGCCAACTCCGATCATCTTATAACCGTGACTGGAGTCAGCAATGAGGTAGCAATTCTCTTTGAATACATCAAATACAGGAAAATTATCCGGTGAAAAGGCTCCAAGGCCCCCGGACGGCTCTTTTTTGTAGCGAGCATATTTGTCTTCATACCTCTTCTGGCAGTGGGCCAGGGCTGAGGTCCATGTGTGAGCAAACTCGGGACCTACTATAAAGTCAGGAGAATCGATACCATAGGGATCAACGTTGACCTGCTTTTTCTCAACCTTATTCGGCGCGGATCCCCCCTGGATGCCTTTAAAGTGGAAATCAGGCTTATAATAGATTCCCCACATATCATCGGTTATCAAAGAATCATCCTCGCTGGAATAGAGGGGCGCCTCCGAGTCCACGTGAATAACCGGAGGCATCTTCCCGTTGTTGGCCATTCCGTAGGAAGGCTCCACACCCAGGGTCCCTTCCTGGAGGGACCAGTATGTCCACATCTTTATGTCAGGGTGCACTTTGTCGTCTAAACCTTTTACAGGTATCGAGCGGGGCATGCCTAACATCTCCCAAAAAATATTGGCCCAGGGGCCTGCCCCAATTACCAGGTAATCACACTTTATTGTCCCCTTAGTCGTTTCAACCCCTGAGACGTTTCCGTTGCTTAATATTCCAACAACTTTAACCCCGGTGAGGATTCTAACTCCCTCTTCTTCAGCCTTATCCGCGAGTCTATATAGAGCCTGCGTATTATGGGCATAACCTCCCCTTTTTTCATGCAGGATTGAGGTTATTTTTTCTGCCTGCCAATCCTCAAAAATATTTTTTCTCATATAATTTAGACAATCCTTTTCTCCCTCAATAAATTCGGACTCATACCCGATATCCTTTTGTCGCTCAAAAATCTCATTTACATCCTCATGCATAAGTTCAGGAGATATCTGCATGTAACCCACCGGAAGGTAGCCGTACCCCTCGGCGTCCTCTTCCCAGACTCCAACGCTGTGGGCTATAAGCTCCTGCATGGCGGGCTGGTAATAGTTATTACGAATCACGCCGCAGGCTATTCCCGAAGCGCCAGCTCCTATGGAATTCTTGTCGATAACAAGAATATCTTTTCCTGAGCCCATTCTCCTGAGCTTCAATTCGATAGAAAGATGATAGGCCGTGCTAAGGCCGTGCATGCCCGCGCCGATGACAATGTATCTGCAATATGATGGTACTGCCATAATATGTATCCTCCTTTGCTTAAAATATTAATAACTTGCCATGAAACAGGGGCATAGGAACCTTTAGAGGGCCTTTTCCCTTGCCCCTTGCGCCCTGTACCCTGTGCCCTGGGCTTTCATTTATGAATCAGGCAGCCTTCTTGCTCTGGATCTCTTCCCCATGGCTGCTTCCGTGATCATGTTTCAGATCGCCGTCCACAGTGCCCCGGACCCGTTCTCTTTCCTCCGAGAAATCAAAGCCGGTCCAGATTCCAATGGAACCCAGGATTGAATCCTGGGAATGAAACCGGCGGAAGATCTTATAATAGTAGGCCGCCTCCCTGCTGTTTATTGTGGCCTTGGGATTCTCCGCCTTTATCCGCTGGTACTCGTCTTCGCTCATCTCTTTGTGGGCCAGTTTTTCCCCCAGGCTCTCGCAGCCGGCCCCCTGGGTGTACTGGACCTTGTACCTCCACAGGATCTCATCCGGCAGGTATCCGGTATCCTCAAAGGCCTTGCGCAGAATCCATTTTTCGATCTTGGCGCCCTGATGCTCCCTTATCTTCAGTTCCGGCGGAATCTTCATTGAGAGATCCACCATGTCCACGTCGAGAAAAGGGACCCTCAGTTCAAGGCTGAAGAGCATTCCCATGCGATCGGCCCTCTGGAGATTTATGTTGTGGAGGTTTCCTATACAGCGCCGCGCCTCCAGGTTCAGCTTGTCAAAGGGGAAATGCTTCATGTAGTGATAGCCTGTAAAGAGCTCGTCCGCGCCCTCGCCGGTCAGGACGACCGTTACATAATCAGCCGCGAGTTTGCACGTGAAATAGCAGGGTATGGCGCAGCGGACAAGTGAGGGGTCGTAGCTCTCCAGCTTTTTTATAACAATTGGCAGGGCCTCATAATACTCCTCCTCCGTGAAAATCAGCTCATGGTGGGTGGAGCCTATGTGACCGGCCGCTATCCGAGCCGCCTTGACATCATCGCTGACATCACCATTTTCATCTTCCATGCCCACGACAAATGTATGGAGATGCGGGATCTCTTCTGCGGCAATGGCCGCCACAAGACTGCTGTCTAAGCCTCCGCTGCAAAAGGATCCTACCGGGACCTCCTGGTCTGCAAGCAGTCTCTTCTTGACCGCCCTGATAAAGGTTTCACGAATCAGCCTGCCTGTTTCTTCGATATCCGTAAGAATATGATCTTCAATTTCCGGTGTCCGGTAAAACTCTACAAAGCCTTCTTCGGGAGTATAATAATGTCCGGAGGGAAATTCATGGACCTCGTCCAAACCTGCCAGGCTCATGGCGCCCAGTTCCGAGCTGAAATAGAGGTTGCCGTTTTTACGGCCGTAATAGAGGGGTTTTATCCCAATGGGATCCCTTGCCATCATGAAATCATCCCCGTCAAAAAGGGCGAAGGCGAACATCCCGTCCAGCTCCCTGACACATTCCTGCCCTTTATCCTGAAAGAGATTGAGAATCACCTCCGTATCCGACCTTGTCTTAAAGGTGTACCTGGAAGAGAGGTCTTCCCTGAGATCCTGAAAGTTGTAGATTTCACCATTACATATTATGCCCTTGCTGCCCCCGTCTAAGAGTATGGGTTGGTGACCCCCCGCAACATCCACGATCGACAGGCGGGTATGGCCGAAAACACCGTTTCCGTTCACATGGATTCCCCTGTCATTGGGACCCCTGTGAGGAAGTGCGTCGAGCATCCTGTTTACTGTTTTAATGTCTTTTTTCCCGATACAACCAGCTATTCCACACATATGAACTCCTTTTATTAATCAGTTGACGAAAATTTTACCAAGATTGGCGGTGGTGAGGGGGTCTTCCATGTACATTCCAAGGCCGATGTTTTTCAGGGATTCCATCCCCCTCTCGTCGTAGAGGGGGTTCTCCACCTCCGGCGCCTCTTCCGGGGATACGTCTTCCGCGATCCGGGCGGCCCTCTCCAGTTTCTCAAAGGAGAAATCGATCAGATACCTGAGGAAGGCGAAGGGGTGCCGCATCATGTGAAACCCATACTTCTTGCACAGGGCATGACCCATCCTCGCGTCCTCAAAGGCACGCTTCGTCAGATGTTCTTCATGGGTTGTCCCCGCGCTCTGGAAGGTGGGTAAATCCAGCATCAGATTCAGGTGGGTCATCAGGATGTTTAAAAAATTATGGCTTATCAGCCCGTAATTGGGGTTGTATTCGATTCTTGGATCGGCGATTGTGGGATACCCCGCGTGGATGCAGGTAACACCGGGATTGAGCAGTTGCGCGGAGCAGATGCCGAAGAGGACCTCCGCGTGTGTCATTGCCAGGACACCGTTATAACAGTATGGTGCGCTGATGCCGGCCATGGGCATGGCGGAGATGAATATCGGCAGGCCGGCCCTGACCACCTTTACGAAATGTTCCGAAAAATTCTCATTCACCTCAAGGGGAGGGCGTGTGAGACAGAAGACGATCATGATGTTATGTCTCACGTCATTGACCTCTATTGCCCTTTGAAGGGCGGTGTCGGATGTCACCGCAAAATAGAGGGGCTTTGTGCAGTTCTCGTGCATGATGTTCATCTGGATGACTTCATCCTTCAGCTTAACGCCCCTGCCCATTCCCCCGATTATTGAAGTCTCCTCCGTGATGCGCGCTATCTTTTCAACATGTTCTTCCGTGGGGATTATTCCCCCCTGTCCTGCCTTGTCATCATATACATAGGGTGCCGTGCCCCCGACAAAGAAGCTGTTCTGGGGAACGAAAAATTCATCTAATCCGGGTACCTTATCGAGGCATCGCTCCACGAGGGCCCTGGTAATAAAAATTCGATCTTCATAGACGATCGCCTCTCCCTCGGCCTCGAACTTTTTAAATACCGCCTGAATATCCGGTTGTCTGCAACCGACGCCAAGATTCTCAAGTATCCACATGCTGTCCTGATGGACCTGTAAAAGCATCTCCACCGTGCTGTCGCCTAATAAAGTTTTTGAGATTTCAACATATTCCTTATTCACATGAAACTCCTTAATAGTTCTCCACAATATTCTATCTATAGTTAAACAAAGGATGCTATGTTCTGCTATAAATTTTCTAAATAAAATTATATTTTATCATATATTTTCTACTGAAATAATCATTATAGAAGCGGATATCGAGGCTGTCAAGTTTTCCCTTGAAATGCCCTGCAAAAAGGCTGTTTCAACAATATTTTTAGATACCTATCATCGTAGGGCTTGCTGTTGTTAGGGAAAGGAATTGTCCGTCCGGAGCTTTAAGCGGCGCTTGTCGCTTCAATGTCCTGGGCGTCAAGCATGCTGGTCAGTCTTATCAATATGCCGGCGATCTCATGGATTTCTTCCTCCGAAAGCCTGTTAAGCCCGTCAATAATCTTCTGCTGGATGGGTGGGGGGGCATGCTCAGCCAGGATCCTTCCATTTTCTGTTAATTCTATAATGATAATGCGGCGGTCTTCCGAGATTCGCGATCTTTTAACAAGCCCTTTCTTTTCCAACCGGTCCAATGTCCCGGTTACCGTGCTGGAATTAACCATAATAAGCTCGGCTATACGGGAGATGGGCATGGCTCCTTTTTCAAAAAGTACAATGAGGCAGTTTAGTTGCGTTGAACTGATATTATATGTTTTACTCAACTCCTTGGTGTAAAGCTCACCAGCCTGCATCAGCCTGCGTATGGAGTAGATGATTTCCCTTATGCTTACGTCATGAGTTCCCATCCATATTCCTTTATGCTCAGCCTTTAATCCCCTGCCCATGTCCTTGAATAATAAAATTATATGCTGTTACAGTATTTTGATTAAAAATATTATCATATAATAATGTTTGAACTGAAAATAAATTTACAAGCTTTTAAACAGATTGTCAAGCCATTAATGGATTATTGTGGAGATCGATATGTGAACGGTGTCTTCAAGATGCGAAGGATATGGGTGGATAGCTAATAATCTAAGTTACTTCCAGATCCTGGACGTCTAACATATTGGTGAGTTTGGCGAGGGTGCTCGCGATCTGCCGAATCTCCCTGTCGGAAATCTTGTTGAGGCCTTCAATAATCTTCCATTGAATGGGTGGAGGGGCGTTTTCCGCAAGCCCTACCCCGTTTTTAGTCAACTCAATCGTTATTATTCTCCGATCGCTGGAGATCCTTAATCGTCTTACAAGCCCTTTCTGCTCCAACCGGTCGATAATTCCGGTTACGGTGCTGGAATTGACAAGGATATATCTTGCTATCTGGGACGGGGACAGGGGGCCGTGTTCATGGAGGGCGAGAAGGCAGTTCAGCTGTGCCGCGCTTATATTGTATATCTTGTTTAGTTCCTTGGTATAGAGTTCTCCAGCCTGCATGAGTCTGCGGATGGAATAGATAATATCCTTCGTATGTTTCAAGTGGAAGTCGGAAGCCATTCTATTATCTTCTGTCTTATCAGGCCATGCCATGCGCGCTATCCCAAAGTTTTTCAGCTCCTGGTTTTAATGATAATTTACAATATCTTTCCGGTCAAATAAATAAATCCTATAGGGATAATCTCCATGATTCCGGCCTTGTCAAAAAAAATCGGGTGTGATAATTTCTAATAACTGTGCGAGACCCTCCAAAATCCGCGTTGAGAAAGAGAGGTGGGATCCGCAGAACGAAACCGGATTGTGCCCTTTATAATATATCGAGTCCCGGACATGACCAAAGAATACTGGACATTCAAAGAGGTTGTGGAAATTATTCAGATCGATGAAAGTTTTATCAACGATCTTGAGAGGGAGGAGATCATATGCCCTGAACTCCTTGATGATCACCCAAACAAGAGATATTCAGCCAGTGATCTTGACAACCTGCGCCTTGCCAAAATCCTTGTCCAGGATATGGATGTAAATCTGGCCGGCGTAGAGGTCATACTCAGGATGAGGGAGAATATGGTCCATATGAGGCAGCAATTTGACGCTATACTTGAAGACCTTGCGAGGCAAATCAGGGAGGCCTTCGGAGAAAGAAGATGACCCTTACAGCCTGATGTCTTTCCGCAGGTCCTCTTTGTAAAAACCGTTCATCTTTTGCGCTGCTTCCAGGACTTCGCTGTCATCGGTCCGGGGCACCTTGACGATCAACCTCACCATGAGGTCCCCCCTTTTCTTTGTCTTCAGGTTAACCGCCCCCTTTCCCTTCAACCTCAGTGTCTGCCCGCTCTGGCTCCTGGGAGGGACTTTGACCTTGACCTCACCCTCTATAGTCGGGACATTAATGGTTCCCCCTGCCATGGCCTCGGCCACGGTGACCGGCACTTCCATAAAGATATCGTCTCCCTCTCTTCTTAAAATGGGATGGGATTTTACATGGATAATAAGATAAAGGTCGCCTGGCTTCCCCCCGTTGGACCCTGGCTCCCCCTTGCCCGCCACCCGGACCCTTGATCCCTCCTTGACACCCTGGGGGATATTTACCCTGATTCTCTCTGTGCCGATTACCTGTCCCCCGCCCCCGCACTGTGGACATGTCCTGCCTGTCTGGCCGTGACCATTGCAAACGGGACAGGGTTTGGTAAATCGAATGGGGCCCTCAGCCACATTGATACGTCCTGATCCTCCGCATTTGGAGCATGTAGATAGGCCGGAACTCGGATCAAACCCGGACCCCGCGCATTTTGGGCATGCCATAACCTTCTGCATGGAAAATTCCGTGTTAAAGCCCTTTAAGGCCGAAATGAGATCAATGGTCATTTCGTGCTCTATATCCCTGCCCCTTGAGGCCATTGAGGTCCGGAAACCACCGCCCGCTTCTCTTCCTTGGCCAAAGAGATCTCCGAATATATCCTCATAACTCTGGTACCGGCCAAAATCCTGGGCCCCCCATGTTCCGCCGGACGCACCCTGCTCCTGATAGGCGCCCCACTGCTTGTATTGTCTTGCCTTTTCCGCGTCAAAACCTGCTTGAAGTCCTTCTTCTCCGAACTCGTCATAGATTTTTCTCTTCTCCTTGTTGCCGAGACAGTCATAGGCCCTGGATATGTCCTTAAACTTTTGCTCCGCCTCCTTATTGCCGGGGTTGATATCGGGATGCCACTTTCTGGCAAGTTTACGATAGGTCTTTTTTATCTCATCCTGAGATGCATCTCTTTTAACACCTAAAATCTCATAAAAGTCTTTTGACATGGCTCCGTCCACCAGGTTTGATATGGATTATATAGCAGAATATATTTATCTTATAAACCCTTATGTATTATCAATAGTGTCCAAATATAGTTTTTTGCCCTTGACTCAAGTATTCCACTACTCCATTATTCCAGGTCTTTCTTCGAGCAAGGGCCTTCGATCCAATTAACGGGCCTTTTGATGGCGCTCTGCGTTTCTTTTGGACAGGTCTTAATGGGATATTATTTCAGCTTGTCCCGCCTTTTTCAAGTACCCGGTTACCATAGCGCGGGCTGGGCCTTTTGGAGACCCGGATCCCGTAAAACACCCAAAATGACAGGAATTTATCAAATGATCGTCAATATTTTGACATTTTATGAAAGCACGGTTTTGGTAACGTTCAAAAGTATATGCCTGGCTCTAAAAATTGAATTGCCCCATGCCAGATACTTTTGAACGTTACTACGCTATTATATCGGTGAGAGACTTGCCCCCAAAGTGATCGGTTCCGGGTTCAAAAGTCATTACCGGTTGAGGAAATAATGGGATGGATTTTCGAGAATTCTTTGATGGTATCATTCTGACAGAGCTGTCCCCCAGGCCTGTCTGTAGGTTGATTAGACCGGGTCCTAATGTGTCAGGATTTCATTCTGGTTCTCGACTATTGATAGACCGACGATATAGTGCCCCTTGAATCTGCCCTCGGCGATCCTGTCGATATTCGTGATCTCTGTCTGATAGTGGGTTGATGAACGTGAAAAATCATCATGGTAGTATTTCATCTTTAATATCTTCCCAACCTCAATCCCGCCTAATATCTCGGAATTTTCCATGATTATGACATGCATCAGCTCCGGTGATATATTTCTAAGCTTGAACTGATAGGGATAGACAATGCCATCAACAGAGAATTCTACACTGTGATATCGAGGTCTCTTCGAATCGGGACTCGGCATCTCCTTGATTGTCTTTTGGACTGTGTTTAAATCTCTCATCTTAATTCCCTCATAAGAATCAATGGGCTGATGAATCTTGAAATGTTTCCTGTTTTCTATAACATCGGCCAGCATGGAGATATTTTCTGCAATTATTGTGCCAACAGCAAAAGAGACAGGTAAAATTCTGAAATCAATGATTAATCAAGGATCAGATCGTTTCCGATTCTGATAGAGATGGAATGCGACTGCTTTCTCTTAAAAACTCATAGATGATCTTCGACAAGAGGTCAAGGATTATTGAAAAAAAATACTCCTCCCATCCTGTTCGCCTATTTGCCGGATGATTGGGAAATGAGTCTCAATTGTCAATATTGGCTTTTTATTAGCTTTTCTTTAAATAACAGTTATGAAACAGGCACTTAAAAATCAGCATTTTTATAGCTCAGCCCACCCATTTGCCGAAAGAATGAAAATCCCACTCTTCGTGATTATGGGGGCCGCCTTTTTGTCTCCATTTATTTTCCAAAATTCCTTGACAAAATAAGGGTTTAACTATAACCTTTCTCCACATTAAAAATCCTTGAAGTTCTAAAACATTTTTCCTCCAGGAGAATTGACCCATGACCCTGACCAAAGATCACTTAATCAATTCCGTCCATAATTACCTTGACATTCCAAAGAGAAGATCTACAGCCATTGTTGAAACTGTTTTGGAGACAATAAAGAAAAGACTTGAGAATGACGAGGACGTGCTGATATCCGGTTTCGGTAAATTCTGTGTCAAGGACAAAAGCGAGAGGAGGGGAAGAAATCCAGCGACAGGGGAAGATTTGACACTCGGGGCCAGGAAGGTGCTTGTCTTCAAGTGCTCCGGCGTCTTGAGGGACAGGGTCAACGGAAAAGGGGGCTATTAATCCGGAGAGGTAAGGAATAGTATTATGTCACAAAAATATCCCGAATGCCCGCTGTATAATCACTCAAACTGCAAAGATTATGATCATCCCAAGCTTTGTGCGATTGTCAGGGAAGACAAGGTCTGCCTTAAAAAGAAGACAAAATCCAAATCAAAAAAGTAGGCCTCAAAGACTGAGTCAAAGACCCGGGACCATGGGCCAGAGGTCTAATCAGCTTGTCCAGGGATTAATGGCCCCTCCTCTCCAGGCAATCCGTGATCACCTTAAAAAAAGATTTACAAGGCGGCAGGTATCCACCCTCGAGGACCAACTACCTTGATCCCTCACGGCAGTCCAATCCACGCCCGTTGAAATATCTATGAATGGCAGGATAAGGTCAGCCCCTCTGAAAGACAGGAATAATGGCCATAAAGATATCACCAAAAACAGCAAACAGAGAGTTCATTAAAAAACTCGAGAGATTAAGCGGTCAGGACATTCAGAAATGCTTCCAGTGCGGGACCTGTTCCGGCGCCTGCCCTATGCTGGAAAGTATGGACATCCACCCGCGCAAAATAATGCGTATGGCACAGCTCGGTCTGGAAGGAGGCCTTGAGAATGCAAAAACCTGCTGGGTCTGTGCCTCCTGCCATACCTGCAACGTAATGTGTCCAAGGGGTGTAGACCTCCCAAGGGTCATGGAGGCCCTGAGACTGATGACTCTTAGAAAAAACAGGGATTACCTAAAACTTTCCGAACTATCTCCAGAATCCATCAAAGAGTGCCCTCAGATAGCCATGGTCGCCGGATTCAGAAAATTAACGAGTTGAGGAGAGTATGAGGGTACTATACTATCCAGGATGCACTTTGAAGACCAGGGCCCGAAATCTCGGGGACACGGCCGTGGCCGCCATGGCCCTGCTTGGAGTGGAAATGGAAGAGCTGTCGCGCTGGAACTGTTGCGGCGCTGTCCATTCCCTGGCTGATGATGACCTCATACACCAGGTAGCTCCTGTCCGTGTCCTTATCAGGGCCAGTGAGCAGGGAGGAAACAGGCTGCTTACCCTCTGCTCCATGTGTTACAACAGCCTGGCCAGGGCCAACCTTTTGATGAGGGACGACAAGGAAAAAAGGGATACCATCAACCTGTTTATGGACGAAGAGGAGGACTACAGGGGGGATGTCGAGGTGGTCCATCTCCTGCCCTTTCTCAGAGACGAGGTCGGGTGGGACAAACTGAGAGAAAAAATCAGGGTCCCCCTTAAGGGCCTGAAAATCGCGCCCTATTACGGGTGCACTCTGACCAGGCCGCGCGAGATAGCGATAGAGCCGGTCGGAAGCACCGGGCTTATGACACAACTCCTTGAGACCCTGGGAGCGACTGTAGTACATACTCAAGTGGCCGATCTCTGCTGCGGCTCCTATCAGATATTAGGCAACCCTGACGCCTCCAGGAACGCCACGGCCGCGATACAGGAGGGGGCACTGAAGGCGGGCGCCGAGGCCCTGGCCATGAGTTGCCCCCTTTGTGAATTTAATCTGGGCAGGGAGGGACATTTCCCCGTCTTTTATTTTACCCAGTTGCTGGCCCTCGCGCTTGGCCTGGGACCGGAGGCCTGTCATCTCGAGCTCAATAACAAGGCCTCTCTGGAGCTTTTCAACACCCTAACCGACCTGATGGAGAGACAGAAATGACCGATGAGGAAATGGAGCACTCCACGGAGGGAAGGGCCCCAAGGGTTGCGACCGGCGACAGGGCCATTCTTCCCGAGGGGGCAAAGACAGTGCCCATATACGTTATGGGCAAGAGATATGAGGTCCCCGAGACCCTGACGATCATGAAGGCCATGGAATACGCGGGCTTCAAATTTATTCGGGGCGCCGGATGCAGGGGCGGGATATGCGGGGCCTGTCCAACGGTATACAGGAAGGCCGGGGACTACAAACTCCACTTCGGACTGGCCTGCCAGACCGTGGTGGAGCCGAATATATACCTCACCCAGATACCCTTCTATCCTGCAAACAGGGCATCCTACGATATAGAGGAGATAGAACCAACTCCCGAATCCATCTATGCCCTCTATCCAGAGCTCTTCAGGTGCGTCGCCTGCAACAACTGCACCAAGGCCTGCCCCATGAATATAGAGGTCATGGATTATATTTCCGCCCTGAAACAGGGAGATATTGCCAAGGCGGCCGAAATCTCTTTTGATTGCATACAATGCGGGCTATGCGCCAGTCGATGCATGGGTGAGCTTCCGCAATATCATATTGCCCAGCTCGCCCGTCGTCTCTATGGGAAATATATCCAGCCCAGGGCCATGCACCTGAAAAACAGGGTTGAAGAAATTTTAGCCGGCAAATACGACGGGATACTCGATGAGATGAAGCGTATGACTGAGGAAGAGCTAAAGAAACGTTACCTGGAAAGGGAGCGGGAACCCGATATGGCTCCGCCGGGAACCTGGAGACCAAAAGACACGCGATACTTATGAAAGGAAAAGGGCATGGGTTACACACCCGAACTCAAAGAGCTGATAAAGCGGGTCGAGGCCACCAGGGCCGGCCGTGTTGAAATGGCCGGAAGGGGGGAAAATTATCCCGCCCTGAGCCTCGAGGAACGCGACAAGGTCCTTGATCGATACCATCCTGACTATCAAAAGGAGGGGAGGCGGCTACTAAAGGTCGGTCCCAACAAGGGAGAACTTTTCCAGGGCGAGGTCGCGGATCTCCTGGAATCCGGGTCCATGATAAGGCCGGAAAATGTTGACCTCTCGGTTCCCGACTATGATACGGATGTCCTTATAGTCGGGGGAGGCGGCGCAGGCACCTCCGCGGCCCTTATGGCATCGGATGGAGGGGCCAGGGTCATTATCGCCACCAAGCTTCGCCATGGCGACTCCAACACCATCATGGCTGAAGGCGGCATCCAGGCTGCTACCCAGGAATGCGACTCGCCATATTACCACTATCTGGACACCGTCGGCGGGGGACACTTCACCAATCAACCTGACCTCCTGGCCGCCCTTGCCCACGATGCGCCCCTTTCCATAGCATGGCTTGAGGAGCTGGGAATGATGTTCGACAAAGAGCCGGACGGCCGCCTCAAGGTCACGCACTTTGGCGGCTCCTCCCGAAAGCGAATGCATTCTGCGGGCGACATGACGGGCGCCGAGATCATGAGGGTCATAAGGGACGAGGCCCGCAACCGGCAGGATCGGATAACTGTCCTGGAATTCTGCCCCGCGGTGGAACTCCTCCTGGATGAGGAAGGCAAGTGCGCCGGGGCTGTCCTCTTTAATATGGAGACCCGGGAATTTTACGTAACAAGAGCGAAGGCTGTCATCCTTGCCTCAGGGGGCTTCGGGAGGCTTCACATCAGGGGTTTTGCAACGACTAACCACTACGGGGCCACCATGGACGGCGTTGTCCTGGCCTACCGGGCGGGCGTGGGCAACAAGTATCTCTATTCCACCCAGTACCACCCCACGGGCGCCGTCTATCCTGAGCAGAATGTGGGGCTCCTGATCACGGAGAAGGTCCGTGGGTTAGGGGCCCATGTCCTCAACATAGAGGGCAGGCAGTTCTGCTTCCCCCTGGAGCCTCGAGACGTGGAATCGGCCGAACTTATCAGGGAGGCCCTTGATGTGGGAAAAGGGATCATTACACCGACTGGACGCGTCGGATTCTGGCTTGACTCACCCATGATCGACCTACTCCACGGGGAAGGCACGGTCCGCAAAGAGCTGCCCGCCAAGTATATACAGTTCAACCGCTACGGGATCGACATAAGCAGGGAGCCCCTGCTGGTATATCCTACCCTCCACTATCAGAACGGGGGCATCAACATCAACTCCAGCGGGGAGACATGCCTGCCGGGGCTCTTCGCCGCGGGCGAGGTGGTCGGGGGAATCCACGGGGAAAACCGCCTCATGGGCAACAGCCTCCAGGACATAATCACCTTTGGCCGCAGGACGGGCTCCAGGGCCGCTGAATACGTTAAAGGCGGGGTGGAGCTAAAAAGGCTCACCCTGGATCATGTGGTCAGGTTTGAAAAGGAATTAGAGGAGGCGGGAGTTAAAAGCCCCGTTGTCGCTCCCATACTGCTGCCCGATTACTCCACTGATGAGACCACCTCCCGGCGGTGGCTGGAGGCATTGTCGGAGAGCGAATAGCCGGGTTCGGAAATTATCTGGATTCCAAAGAGTCTCGGCCAGTACTTCCCTGTGACATAGAGCCTGTCGCTTTCCTTATCATAGGCTATGCCGTTGGCAAGACCCACTATTTCAGGGTCATCAAACCAGTCCCTTAACAATATTGAAAGGTCGATCACACCCGTCACCCTGCCGGTTTCAGGCGATATGCGTACTATATAGTGGGTCCCGAAGACATTCGCGTATATCTCGCCCCTGATGTATTCCAGCTCGTTCAGGTTTGACAGCAGGCCGTAATCACTATAGACCTCAAGCTCCCTGATCTCCCTGTAGTCATCAGGGGCCAGATAGGATAACCGAGAGGTGCCGTTGCTCATTATGAGATAATCCTCGTCATGGGTAATGCCCCAGCCCTCTCCCTTATAATGAAATTTCTCCAACAGCTCAAAGCTCTCCCTTTCATAGACAAATCCTGTCTCGGATTGGTAGGTCAATTGAATGATCCTGTTATCATGGATCGTGATCCCTTCTCCGAAGAGGGGGCTTGGCAGTTCACGGACGCGGAGGACTCTGCCGCTTTCTATTTCCACCTTCCGCAATGAAGAGGGGGTGCCAAGGCCCGGGCCTGTCCCCTCATAGAGGAATCCATCCAGGAAAACGAGCCCCTCGGTATGGGCAGTCCGGTCATGGGGATAGGTGTTCAATACCTTGTAGGGTGACTGCGTGTTAAAGCTATACCTCTTGTAGCCGTAATCACACCCCAATAACGAGATAGCTGCAATAAAAATGGTGAATGCGAGTCCTAAGCGCATGGCCGATAACCCTATAAAATTATTCCCGGAGAATCTGATAATGCCGGTATTTCCTTGATTCATGATTTCGATTTTTTATGAAATAAGGGGGGACTTACCCTTTCAGTTCACTTAGCTAAGAGGGGCTGAAAATATTAAAATAACTTGACAACAAGCATGTTTATACTATTGGACTGCGGTTGAATTGGGGATGTCTGTGGCGGATTTGGTGAGGAAACTTGACCTGACCCCTACTGCTGTCAGCTCCTTTCTCCTAATTGTCTCTCAATCCATGCGGGATCTCTACGCATAGGTAACACAGCGATAACATATGCAATTTTGTCAACAATGTCGTAATAGATGGCATAAGGGAATCTTTTTGCCAGCATCCGATAAAGGCCATGACTTTTTTTATGGATACCCGCGTAGATTATTAGAGATTCTATATCAGCGATTAGACTGTCCCAGAAATAATCACCAACGCCCGCTTCCCTTTGATCATAAAAGGCCTTTCCATCGTGCAAATCGTTTGCAACTTCTTTTAATAAAATGACATCTTCGACCTTCATGACTTGCGACCGGTTTTCAACTCTTTAAGCGAGATGAATTCCGCTTTACCGTCTTCGATCTTTGTTTTTCTCTCTTCAAGAATGTTTTTATGCCATTCCGGGGACTCGATTTCCGATTCTTCATATAGAAGTGAATCCCAAATAGCTTCCATTGCCTGAAGACGCTCTATCACGGTCATTTTTTTGATTTCGATTGAATTCATTTTGGTTCCTTTCCAAAACTAACGATTAAGATTGTATATAAAAAGTGAATATTTTTCATCAAATTTTTATATCAGGAGGATATTACACAATCCCCTTCCACCCCATCCCGAAATCTTATTGCTATTTTATCTGTCTTATGTAATATTAAGCCAATCTCATGCTACTCTTCCTGTTCTTTACATCTCCATTGTGATTTTTAACAACCGAACACTGAAACATCACGCTTACTCAGCCAAATCAGGATCTTTTTTGATAAAATTGATTAACAGGCCATTTGCGAAACGAAAGAGACTAACCTTTATCGCCTGTTAGTGGCAGTATCAAATGGGATGATATCGTGTCCTTGTTCGTTGCTCTTGGTGCCGAGGTCATCGAGCGTGAAGGTTCCAGGGTGGCGGTGGTTTTATTTAATGAAGTAAGAGTATTCCATAGACCACACCCAACGTCAGATACCGATAAAGGTGCGGTATTAAGCATTTGTAAATGGTTGGAAAACCATGGGGTTACGCCATGAATATCATGACAGTTGAAGAACATAAAGCCAAAATCGAATACGATCCCGAGATCGATATGTTTCGAGGTGAAATACTTGGACTTAACGGGGGGGCTGATTTTTATGGGAAAACACCTGATGAGTTGCGCATAGAGTTTAAAAAATCATTGAAGGTATTTCTTGACGTCTGTAAAGAAAAAGGCATCGAGCCATATAAGGAATATTCCGGCAAATTCAACCTTCGCATTCCTCCTGAATTGCACGCTGAAATATCTTCAAGAGCCTCAGCAGAGGGAAAGAGCCTAAATCAGTGGATCGTTGAGACTCTAGATCAAATTGTTCATGCCCATTAGAGCCCATGCATTTAACCTTGCTCTTGCAGCGGATCGCAAAAAACGCGCCCGCTTAAGAGCCCGTTCGCTGTATGATAATACGCGACATATCCTTTGATCAGGAATATGAAAATAAAAATGTGTCACGTGACACAATTGTAAAGACCCGGCGAGATCGGACCTGAATTATCATAATAAAATTTCGCTTTTTTTCAGGGATAGCCTGATCAAGACCATATTTAGGAATGTGGGTACAAAATGGATGAACAACTGGAGTTTGTGAAACTAATAGCATCGCGGCTTGATTCCGTCGGTATACCTTATATGATGACAGGTTCGATGGCGATGGCGATATATTCTATACCCAGGA
>CAZGIZ010000015.1:0-34517 GCA_964526655.1 uncultured Desulfobacteraceae bacterium
CGCCCGGCAGGATTCGAACCTGCGACCTACGGGTTCGAAGCCCGGCGCTCTATCCGCTGAGCTACGGGCGCATTCATCAGGAAAGATAACTATCAACAATCCAAAAAGATGTCAATCCCTATTCGCCCTGACCCGCGGCCATGTTTTTGTATATCTCGTACCGCTCCTTCATGTCCTCCTCGGCCTTCTCAAAGAGCTTATCCGCGTTCTCGGGGAAGGTCCTTGTGAGGCTGGAGTAGCGCACCTCTCCCATGAGGAACTCCTTGAAGTTCCCCGTGGGCTCCTTTGAATCGAGGATAAAGGGATTTTTCCCCTCCTCCTTGAGCAGGGGGTTATACCTGTAGAGGGGCCAGTAACCCGACTCCACAGCCTTCTTTTCCTCTTCCTGGCTGAGCCCCATGTTTATCCCGTGATTGATGCAGGGGGCGTAGGCGATGATGAGGGATGAGCCCGGATAGGACTCGGCCTCCACAAGGGCCTTCATGAACTGGTTCTTGTTGGCCCCCATGGCCACGGAGGCCACATAGACATAGCCGTAGGACATGGCCATCCTCCCCAGGTCCTTTTTCCTGGTGGGTTTGCCGCTCGCCGCGAATTTGGCCACGGCGCCCGTGGGGGTGGATTTCGAAGACTGGCCGCCCGTATTGGAATAGACCTCCGTGTCCAGCACGAGGATGTTGACGTCGTTGGCCATGGCGATCACGTGATCCAGTCCCCCGTAACCGATATCATAGGCCCAGCCGTCTCCCCCGAAGATCCATACGGATTTCTTTGTGAGGTAGTCGCTCCTGTCCAGGATGTCCAGGAGAATGGGGTTGAATTCGCCCTCGGGCTCGGTCATCTCGATCTCGATTCGCTCGATAATCTGCTGGCCGAAATCCCTGGACTTTTCACTGTCGTTCATGTTGTCCAGCCACCCCTGGAGTGCCTCCCTCAGCTCGTCGGAGAGATCACCCTCAAGGGCCACCCGGACCAGGTCCGCCAGCTTGTCGCGCCTCTGGGACACGCCGAGGCTGATTCCGAACCCGTATTCGGCGTTGTCCTCAAAGAGGGAGCTCGCCCAGGCAGGGCCGCATCCCTCTTCGTTCACCGTGTAGGGGCAGCTCGGCGCGGAACCTCCATATATGGAGGAACAACCCGTTGCATTGGCGATTATCATGCGGTCCCCGTAGAGCTGGGTGATTACCTTGATATAGGGGGTCTCCCCGCAGCCGGCGCAGGCCCCGGAAAACTCGAAGAGGGGCTTCCGGAACTGGCTCCCCTTCACGGAGGTAATGGGCATGAGATCGTCCATGACGGGGAGCTCCGTGGAGAAGAGGTGATTGGGGACCTGGACATCCCTCTGGGAGGCAAAGGGCTTCATGACAAGTGCCTTTACCTTGGCAGGACAAACCTGGGCGCAGTTTCCGCACCCCGTGCAGTCGAGGGGGCTTATCTGGATCCGGTACCTGAGGCCCTTTAGCTCCTTGCCCTTGGCCTCCACCGTGACAAATCCCTTTGGCGCGCCCTCGAGGCTCTCCTTTTCGGCTAACACGGGCCGGATGACGGCGTGGGGGCAGACAAAGGAGCACTGGTTGCACTGTATGCAGTTCTCGGGGATCCACTGGGGCACGTTTATGGCGACGCCCCTCTTCTCATAGCGGGTCGTCGCGGTCGGGAATATCCCGTCCGGGCTGAAGGCGCTGACGGGGAGTTCATCACCCTTCTGGGCCAGCATGGGTCTCATGACATCCCGCACGAACTCGGGCTCGTCCGTCTCAATATATTCCTCGTGGCCGGCCGTGGCCCAGGATTTCGGGACCTTGATCTTTTCCAGGGCACCCAGGGAGTTGTCCACGGCGTCCACATTCATCTTTACTATCTTGTCGCCCTTTTTGCCGTAGGTCTTTTTTATGGCGTCCTTCATGTAGTTTATGGCCTCATCGGGCGGAATGACGTTGGCGATTTTGAAGAAGGCCGCCTGCATGATCATGTTTATGCGGCCGCCCAGGCCCACCTCGGCCGCGATCTTCACGGCGTCTATGTTGTAAAACTCCAGTTTCTTCTGGGCTATGGTCCTCTTCAGGTGGTCGGGGAGCTTCTCTTCCATCTCCTTCATGCTCCAGGGGGAGTTGAGGAGGAAGGAGCCGCCTGTCTTGATGCCGGCAAGGAGGTCGTACTGATCCACAAAGGCCGGGTTATGGCAGGCTATAAAGTCCGCCTGGGTCAGGAGATAGGCGGATTGTATCCTGTGGGGCGAGAACCTGAGATGGGACACAGTGACGCCGCCGGATTTCTTGGCGTCATAGGCAAAGTAAGCCTGGGCGTACATGTCCGTGTTTTCGCCGATTATCTTGATGGCGTTCTTGTTGGCGCCCACGGTCCCGTCCGCGCCCAGCCCCCAGAACTTGCACCGCACGGTCCCTTCCAGGGAAGAGTCAATCTCCTTATCCATCTTCAGGGAGGTGTGGGTCACGTCGTCCTCGATGCCCACGGTAAAATAGTTCTTTGGGACGGTGGAGCGAAGGTTGTCGAACACTGCCTTGGCCATGGCAGGGGTGAAATCCTTGCTCCCCAGGCCGTACCTTCCGCCCACGATAATGGGCTTGTCAGACCTCTCCTCAAAGACCGTGCACACGTCCTGATAAAGGGGCTCGCCAAGGCCTCCGGGGACCTTAAGCCTGTCAAGGACCGCTATCCTCCTGGCCGTGGAGGGCAGGGCGCTGAAAAAGTGCTCCCTGGAAAAGGGCTGGTAGAGGCGGACCTTCATAAGACCGACTCTCTCGCCCACTTTGTTCAGGTAATTGACGGTCTCTTCGATGACGTCGCAGGATGATGCCATTGAGACAACGACCCTGTCGGCCTCGGGATCACCCACGTAGTCAAAGAGGTTATAGGAGCGGCCCGTAAGCTCGCCCACCTTCTCCATCTCCTCCTGGACAATGTAGGGTATCCTGGCATAAAAGGGGTTCGAGGCCTCCCTGATCTGAAAGAAGATGTCCGGGTTCTGGGCCGTGCCCCTTAACTGGGGGTATTCCGGATTGAGGCAGCGGCTCCTGAAGTCTTCTATGGCGTCCCAGTCCACGAGGCTGGCCATGTCTCCGTAATCGATCATTTCAATCTTCTGTATCTCCATGGAGGTCCTGAAGCCGTCAAAGAAATGGACAAAGGGGAGGCTCGACCGGATGCTGGCCAGATGGGAAACGAGGGCCAGGTCCATGACCTCCTGGACAGAGGCGGAGGCTAAGAGGGAAAAACCGGTCTGTTTTACGGCGTTGATATCGGAATGATCGCCAAAGATAGAGAGGGCGTGGCTGGAAACGGCCCGGGCCGAGACATGAAAGACGGTCGGCATGATCTCTCCGGATATCTTGTACATGTTTGGAATCATGAGGAGGAGGCCCTGGGAGGCCGTAAATGTCGTGGACAGGGCGCCAGCGGAGAGGGCCCCGTGGACCGCGCCCGCAGCGCCCGCCTCGGACTGCATTTCGACCACCCTGAGGACCTGTCCGAATATGTTTTTCATCCCATGGGCGGCCCACTCGTCGCAGTATTCGCCCATTGAGCTCGAAGGTGTGATGGGATATATCGCGGCCACGTCGCTCATGGCATAGGCCACATAGGCGGCGGCCTCGTTTCCTTCTATTGTCTTTATTAATTTACTCATACTTAACTCCCTTCCTGGTTCATTTCTTGTATTGCGATAAAAAATTATATATTAAAATGTAATCACTTGTAAAAGTCAATTTATTAATAAACTGATTCCGGCAAAATTCAATACCCTTAAGGTCTTTAAGAAAAAGGTCATGGCCTCGCCCTATTGTGAGAGCCTAACAAGACGAAATTCAGCCCTGTATATACTTTTGAACATTAATAATCCAACAATGTGGATAGGGGAATAGGGGAATGTTTATATGACGGATGCTGATAACAGGGAATATCCGGAACGGCCCATACCCGGGGTAGGTGGTGTCATCTTTGAGGGGCAATCCGTGCTCCTGGCAAAGCGGGCACGGGAACCCAGCCTGGGGCTTTGGAGCCTGCCGGGCGGGGCAGTGGAGCTGGGTGAGACCCTTGAAGAGGCCCTGAAGAGGGAGATCCACGAGGAGACATCCATAAATATCGAGATCGGGGGTCTTGTCAGGCTCCTTGACAGGATAGTTTATGACAGGGAGGGGAGGGTCAGATTCCATTACGTGATCGCCGATTACTGGGGATGGCACGTCTCCGGCCGGCTCAGGGCCGATTCGGACATAAGCGACGCCAGATTCATGGAAATAGACAGGATCCGGGAGGCCGGCCTTGACAGGGAAGTAGAGGAGACCATATTCATGGGTCTGAGGATGAGGGAAAAATCCCGGGTGAAGGAGATCATCTAATCAGATTGAAGAACCTCTTCCAGTGGGGCCATGACCAGTAGATGATCAACGCCTTGCCCTTGATCTTGTTGAGGGAGACATACCCCCAGTACCTGCTGTCCTTGCTGTTGTCACGATTGTCGCCCATGACAAAGATGGAGTAGGGGGGAACAGTGACGGGGCCGAAGTCGGAGAGATCCTCTTTTTCCGGTTCATCCAGGATGTAATGCCTGACCCCGTCAAGGTCCTCCTCATACTCATCCGCGTAGAAATATCCCCTGTCCCTGTATTCTCCCACATACCGGGTCTCTATCTTTTTCCCGTTGATGTATAATACATCGCCTCTTATCTGGATTTTATCGCCTTCGATACCTATTACCCTCTTGATGAAATCCAGGCGCTCATCTTCCGGATATTTAAAGACCACTATATCGCCCCTCATGGGCCTCTTAAAATGAACAAGGTAACGGTCCACGAAGGGTATTTTTATCCCGTAAATGAACTTGTTGACCAGCAGGTGGTCCCCGATCAGGAGGGTCGGCTTCATTGACCCGGAGGGTATCTTAAAGGCCTGGACCACAAATGTCCGTATAAAGAGGGCGAGCAGGACGGCAATGGCCGCCGCCTCCGCGTATTCCCTGAATGCGCTCTTCTTTTTTATTTTAACATCGAGTTTGCTGTCTGCCAAAAATTCCTCCAATCATGTCTTCCTTTTCCGGCTGACCCGTAAGCAGAAGGAGATACGGGCCCGCGAGATGTAATCCTTTATATAAATATTGTTCAAGTGTAAAGGACTTTTTATATTGCTGGTGCGCAGGATCGAACCAAAATCCATGGTCCGCCTTCCAATCTAAGAATTTGATGTTAGATTTTGGAGATTTCGCCGGGCCCTGATGCAAAGGTAGGTACGGATTTTGCAATTGTGATAATAAGCGATACAATATATAGTGTTAATTTATAATATTATATACGATATATATAGAAATTATATTAATTTTGATTAATTTATAAAAAGATACTTGACAAATTATGCCATATATATATGATACTTACCTAAATATTTCATCTAAATTGTGCCAACCAGAAAAATCGGAGGGTAAATTGGGTCAAAATATTGTAAGAAAGATCCGGGAGGAGCTCCTGATGAGCAAGGCGGAACTGGCAAGAAAGGCCGGTGTTTCATCTCTGACCATTGACAGGATTGAGAAAGGCAAGAGCTGTCGCATGGAGACCAAGAGAAAGATAATCTTAGCCCTCGGTTTTGACCTCACGGAAAAAAGCAAGGTCTTTATTGATGAATAGATCCTGGATCTGATAATGCCTGTGCCAAAAAAAAACCGGTTAATAGGGTTGGACATAGGTTCCCATTCCATCAAGCTGGCGGAGATAGACGACGGCAAGAAGGGGATGATCCTGAGGAATTTTGGAGTAATCGGCCTGCCCAAGGACGCCGTTATGGAGGGGACCGTGAAGGAGATGGAAATCACGGCATCGGCCATAAAGACCCTGTACAAAAACCTGGGTGTGAAAAACAGGAATGTGGCGACTTCCATATCGGGTTTCTCGGTTATCGTCAAAAAAATAAGCATATCCAGGAGAGAGGACTCGGCCCTTGAATCGAGCATCCATGAAGAGGCGGAACAGTATATCCCCTTTGATATTAATGACGTCAATCTGGATTATGAGATCCTGAAGGTCCCCGAGCAGGAAACGGGCGAGGGTGAAGAAGACGACAAAAAGGAACCGGACCTCATGGATGTCATGCTTGTGGCGGCCAAGAAGGACATCATAGAGGACTATGAACAGGTGATCCGCATGGCCGGTCTGAATCCGGCAATAATGGACGTGGACGCCTTCGCACTCCAAAACGCCTTTGAGGTGAGCTCAGAAGACACGACAGGGTGTTATGCCATTATTAACATTGGCGCGGAGGAACTGGGCATAAACGCCATCAAAAACGGGGTCTCCATATTCACAAGGGACTCTTCCTACGGCGGTTCCCAGATTACGGATGCCATCATGGCAAAATTCGATGTGGACTATGAGGAAGCAGAAAAGATCAAGTTAGGTGGGAGTCAGGTCGATAAGGGAAAGGGGGACCTTGAAGGGATCTTCACCACCGTGGTTTCTGGGTGGGTCCAGGAGATAAAACGCGCCCTTGATTTTCTTTCAACCACCTATCCGGAAGAGACCATCGAAAAAATCATAATCAGCGGGGGGGGTTACCGGGTGCCGGGGTTCCTCAAATACCTGGGGACGGAAACTGGTATCCCCATTGTGGAACTGAACCCCTTTTCCAGACTTCAAATAAACGAAAAAGTGTTTGATCCCGAATACATAAGCTACATGGCCCCCCAGGCGGGGGTAGCCGTAGGCCTGGCCCTGAGGAGCATCGGCGACAAATGATAAGAATTAACCTGCTGCCCTTCAGGGCCGCCCGGAAGAGGGAGAACATCAAGAGGCAGATCACCATATACGGGCTGGTGGTTGTGCTTTCCCTCGCGATAATGGCATGGGCTTACACTCAGCAGAAAGGGACCCTCTCGCAACTCAAGAAGGAGGAAGAGCAGACAACCAAGGAGCTGGCCAAATTCAAGAAGGAGCTTAATGAGATCAGGTCTTTGGAGAAAAAGATCAAAGAGATAGAAACGAAACTGAATGTCATCAAAAAACTCGAAGAAGGGAAGACAGGGCCGGTGCTCCTACTCTCGGATATCGCGGATGCAGTCCCCAAGGGCAAGCTCTGGCTCAGCTCACTGTCGGAGAGCAAGGGCAAGCTGACATTGGCTGGGACCGCAATGGATAATGAGACAATAGCCCTTTTCATGGACAACCTGGGAAAGGCGGATCAAATCACCTCGGTTGACCTCAGGAGCGCCACGCTCAGGGATATTACCCAGTATAATTTAAAGGTCTCGGATTTCATCCTGGACTGTAAGACCTATGCCGCAAAGGAACCTGAAAAGAAAAAAGGCAAGAGAAAATGACGATGGAAGCACTCACGGGAACTGATTGATAATGCAAGGACAAAACTTTTTTGAAAAGATAGAAGCCATAAAGATGCAGATCAGGATCCTGATCCTCGTGGCAACGATTGTCCTTTTCACTGGGGCCTTTTTATGGTTCGTATATATCCCTCAGACCGAAGAGATAACAAACACAAAAAACAACATCGCCGACCTCAACAATAAATTAAGGCAGGCCAAAATACAGCGGAAGAAGCTGCCCAAATTGAGGGCGAAGATGGCCGATGTGGACGCCAAATTTAAAGAGGCCCTTAATATCCTTCCCGACAAAAAGGAGATACCTGAGCTCTTAAGGAAGGTTACGGAACTGGGAAATGAGTCGGGCCTCGATTTTCGAGTCTTCAACCCCGGAAATGAGAAGGCAAGGGAGTTCTATATAGAGATACCCGTTGCCATTGAGGTCAGGGGGGGGTATCACAATGTGGCTATCTTTTTCGACAAGGTAGGGCACATGGAACGGGTCATAAACATACAGAACGTCTCCATGAAACCCGTCGCGCCCCTATCCACAACTCTGATTACCAAATGTGATGCCATAACATACAGGTTTAAAGGGAAATAGGAGAATGCGGGGACTTTTTTTCTCTTCTTTATTATTATCAGTCCTGCTCTTTGTGGCGCCCGGCCGGGGGCTTGCCGCGCAGGAAGAGGTGATAAACAAGGACAGAAGGCCTTTAGGGGAGGTCGCAGAGACAGGGAAACCCGGTCCGGGGGACAAAATGGACAGGAGCTATCTCTATGACCCGACCAATAAAACGGATCCCTTCCAATCCTTTATCGCCGTCAGGGAGGAAAAGGAGAAGGAGGAAAAGAAGAAACCGAGGACCTACCTGGAGACCCTGGAGCTGTCCCAGCTTACCCTTGTCGCAATTGCCATCGGTCCCGAGGGTAAGTGGGCCATGGTCAAGGACTCAAAGGACATTGGTCACGTAATAAAGGAAGGGACCCCCATCGGGACAAATGGGGGAGTCGTTTACAAGATTGACGAGGGGGAAGTAATCATTCGGGAGGAGTACAAGGATTTCAGGGGCCGCCTGCAATACAGGGACATATCCAAAAAAACTCCTTCCGAGAGATAGAACCCCTTAGCCTGAGGGGCCTCTGGCCTTTGGGGCCCATTTTAATGACAAGGATCAAGGAGTTTCTCCATGGGTAAAAAGAAAATGGCTGACAAAAAGAGAATATCCTCTTTTCTCACATATATGGCTGCCGGCCTCCTGCTTTTGGGCGGCTGCGCCACCCCGCCCGCCCTCGAAATGAAGGCCGGCGAGGTCAAGGCGGTCCTGGTAGAGGGGGTGGACGTGGATTCTTCTCCCGGGGAGACAGTAATAGAGGTAATCAATTCCGGACCTGCACCCTACACGGTTTTTAAGCTTACAAATCCCCCAAGAATCATCCTCGACATAATGGGAGAGCCCGGACCGGATCTTCCCATGCGAAGGGCGCTCAATGACGGCAATATCGGCGATATCATCTTTGAGGAGGGCCGTACACAGGCCGTGACTACAAGGATGACGGCAACCCTGACAAGAAAAGTCGATTACGCGGTCACCAAGGCGGGTAACAAGATCCGCCTCACCGTTTCAGCGGGAGAGGCTCAGGCCGAGCCGTCCGAGAAGATGGAGACCGAGGTTTCCCAGGCCCCGGCGCCAGGGGAGGAGATTGGAGAGACCAAGACCATTCCCACGGAACCGCGGATCCTCTTTAAGCCTAAGGAAACGGACCTTAACCAGGTCCTGGGAATCGACTTCACCATGCTGGACCAGGGCAGGTCCAGGTTAACCATAACGACAGATAAAAAGGTCCCCTATGACCTGGAAAGGAAGGGGGCAAAGGTCCTTATCCTGAAGCTTTCCAAAGCGACGATACCCTCGCTCCTCCAGAGGGAGATCGACACGACCCATTTTCAGACGGCCCTGGAAAAGGTAAAACCCTCCTTCTCCAAAGACAAAAAGGAGGTGTCAATTGCCATTTCACTGAAGGAACCGGTCCCCTTTCACGTAAAACAGTCGGACAAGGGCATTTACATGGATTTTGACCAGGCCCCTGTCAGGCCGCCGGACAAGAAGATAGTGCCGCTCGAGGTCGCGAGCGCCCAGACCACGATCCCCGGTGGAAAGGATATTCCTTCCACGGATGAAACGGGTATGGAAAAGGTCTCCGCGCCCCCGGCCGAGGAGAAAAATGAGTATAAGGGCGAACCCATGTATCTGGACTTCGTGAACGCGGACGTCACCCATATCCTCCGGCTGATCAATGAAATAAGCAAAGAAAACATCATATGGGACCCGGCCATAGCCGGCCGGAAGGTCTCCATGATATTAAAGAACGTCCCATGGGACGAGGCCCTTGAGCTTATCCTGAAGAATAACGACCTTGCCAAGAGGTATGTCGGGACAAATATCGTATGGATAACGACCAAGGAAAAGATGAAACAGATCCTGGCAGAAGAAGAGGCGGAAGGCCAGAAGCTCCAGAGGAAACTGGAGGATGAGCGTAAGAGGATCGAAGAGGAGGCTAAAAAGGCCAAGGAGGAGGAACCCTTGGTAACGGAATATATCCCCGTCGATTTCGCGACGGCCAGCGATATAAAGGACCACATCACCCTCACCACCCGCGGCACCATGAGCATCGATACAAGGACCAATACCATAATCATCAAGGACACGGCAGAGAGCATCAAAGAGGCAAAGAAGACTGTCAAGCAGTTCGACACGCCCGTCAAGCAGATCATGATAGAGGCCAGGATCGTTGACGCCACGGACAGCTTTACCCGTGACCTGGGACTCCAGTGGACCTCTCCTACCGCGGGCTGGCGGAAAAATACCAGCGCCGCCGTAACATATCCCCCTGACGCAACCAACCTCTCATCCGGGGACAGGGCCTACGGAGGGACCTTTACCACAAACGCACCTTCCAACTGGGCCGGCAACATCGGTCTCACCTTTGCCAGAATGTCTCCAAGCGGATTAGGCGCCCTGACCCTGGACGCCTCTCTGGCCTTAGCCGAATCGGAGGGCAAGGCGAAGACCCTGTCCGCCCCCAAGGTGATCGCCAGGGAGGGCACGGCGGCGACCATCGCCAGCGGTGATTCGATCGTTATCCCGGCAACGGAAAATGTGGCCTCAACCACCCTGGACGCCACTCTGTCATTGACCGTGACTCCGACCTCCGTGAGCTATAATGATTTTATCACAATGGACGTGGCCGTGACCGACGATCAGGCGCCTACAAGCACCAGGCTCCTGAGGAAATCCATCAGCACGACCTTGATGGTAAAGACGGGGGAAACCGTGGTCATCGGGGGTATTATCAAGGAGACCAAGGGGGATGATGAGACGGGCGTTCCCGGGCTCAGAGACATTCCCGGCCTGGGGTGGCTGTTCAAGGCCAGGAGGAAGACCGATTCCAAGTCGGAGCTCTTGATATTCCTGACCCCTACGGTGCTCCCTTCTCCCGTTAAAGAATTTTAGCGATAGGCCCCTGGTTAAATAAAGGCCCCAAAAGAAACCATTTTCAAGGAAAGATATGCGGTTGAGAGTCCTGTTGCCCGTTGTATTCCTGTTTTCTCTATTGATGGTCCATTGCGCCGCTGATACGCCGAAATCGAAGGGAAAATCAAAGGCCCTGGAGAACATGGGGGTCTCTCTTGTCCTTCAAGATAATCTGAGGGAGGGCCTGGCTTATCTCCTGAGGGCGGTCGAGCTTGACCCTGATAATCCCGATTTGCATAATGAATTGGCTGACGTGTATAAAAAACTTGGGGAATATGCCCTCTCCCTCCAGCATTTCAAAAAGGCCTTGAGCCTCAGGCCGAGGTTCCCGGAGGCCCGGAACAATCTGGGCACCCTGTATCTCCTGATGCATGAGTGGGATCTCGCGATCGAATCCTTCCAGATAGCCATCAACGACATTTTATACAAGACACCGGAGCGCGCCTATAACAACCTGGGACTGGCCTATTACAATAAGGGGGAGTATGAAAAGGCGGTGGCCAGCTATTTCAAGGCCCTGGAATTGCTTCCCTCCTTTTCCTTATGCCTGACAAATCTTGGACTTGCCTACGAGGCCCTTAAAAAATGGGATGATGCCGTTCAGGCCTACAATAGATCCATCCAGTATGCCCCGGAATACCCGGTTCCCTATCTCCTGCTTGGAAAGTTATATTACAGGTTCAAGAGGAGAAGTGATGCCCTGGACGCCTTGAAGAAGTTCCTGGCCCTGGTCAAGGAAGGGCCGGATGCGGATGAGGCGAGAGACCTGATAAGGGCGATTGAGGGCCGGCAATAGCTTCCAAAAAATTTCTACACCCTGACGGTATCAAAAATATAGCTTAAGGTCTTAATCGGGCTGTGTCTGTCCCTTGAACACGATAGCTACCTGCTTGGGTGCTGATGACCAAATATTTAGGGTTTGCCGATCCGGAAGTTAATTTCCAAGAGGTCCATAGGCATAAACCCTAAATATTTGGTCATGGCCATGCCCCGTAGAATTCTCAAAAAGCTATCGTGTTCAAGGGACAGACACGGCCTGCTTCGGCTTGCAAAATCTTATGGGTTGGAAACAATGCCTGGATGTGTCAGTGAAAGGGGCTCAAGGAGAGATTTATTGTTTTGATTTCCCTTGCGCCCTATGCCCTGCACCCCTTGGCCCGCCATAGCCTCTTGACACGCCATAGCTTTAGCGAAGGCTGTTGGCGACGGCGGCTGTGCCTTCCTTATCGGCATTACTCATCCAGAAGATATCCTTCAGCGATATCCCGTATCTCCCCCATTGAATCGGCGTGATAGTCCGCCTCCAATGCGGGGTTTTTAAAGGAGATAAATTTGACTCCCGCGGCCCTGGCTGTCTTGTAGTCCACCATGGAGTCTCCCACATAGAGGGAGTCCCCCGGGCCTATCCCGAAGAATTCCATTATCTTAAACAGGGATTCCGGATGGGGCTTGGGACTCGAAACGTCGAGGGAGGAGACCACGATATCGAATAATTTATCAAGCCCAAAGGATTCGAGCACATTTCCTATGGTATTACTCCTGCTCGTTGCCACGGCAAGACCGAACCTCGGCTTTAACCGCGTCAGCAATTCCTTAAGGCCCTGCTCGATGACCATGTCTTTGATAAAGGGGCTATAGTCGATCTTTAGCCTGAACTCCTGGGCCTTCGTAGTGTGATCGGTCCCCTGGAAGAGGTATCCTATCGACTCATCGGCCGTATGGGTGTGGACAAAGTCTATTTTATCCGCGGTCATAGGGGGGAGGCCGAAGTGTTCGAGGATACGGTTGTAAAAGTTGATGTTTGCCTGGCGGGAGTCGAACATGACCCCGTCGCAGTCGAATATGACAGCCTTTTTTTTGTTGAAGTTCATCTATAAACCCTTTAAATATCTTCAATACTGTACATTCTCAATCAAGCGGGACCAAGGAGTCGCGGAGTTATAAAGTAGATAGGCGATGTCTGGCATTCGGTATAGGGTATAAGGTATAAGGAAAAGATGAAAAACAAGGTATAAACAATTTCATCCCCCTAAACCCTGAACCTTAAACCTTGAACCATGAACCTTATACCATGTACCTCACCCTTGATTCTTCACTCCCTGCAGACAAAGATAGTGTAAGTTTTTAAGAATACATGTTAATGTAGGCGATAAAGAGTTTAATGTCAATAATCCGGAAGCCTGATAAACGGCGGTCCGGGACAACCGAAAACGATCTGCGGACACGACGCCAGTTCAGTCACTGAGACACGAAGGCTCAAAGAAAAAATATGATGTTTAAATCCTTATCAGCGAGAGTGGAATTTATTTCTGAATATATCATTTTTGTGGCTTAGTGACTTTGTGGCTGGACTATTAATTGTCAATTGATAATTCCTAATGGTTAATTGTCAATGAAAAAGCAATATTACAAAGGCATAGGTTAACAATTGGCCATTCACCATTTACCATTGACAGTTCGCTTTAGCGGCCATTAAGGGACACGAAAGAATTTATAAAGGGGGACAAGTGGAGATAAAAACCGATTACCTCATTATTGGGACGGGCATTGCCGGGCTGAGCTTTGCACTGCAGGCCGCCAGGTTGGGAACCGTGGCCATTGTAACCAAAAAAGAGAAGACAGAGGCATCAACCAATTACGCCCAGGGTGGAATCGCCTCCGTGTTTGACCTGGAGGACAGCTTTGACCTGCACATTGACGACACCCTCCAGTCCGGGGACGGACTCTGTAACAGGAAGATCGTGGAAATGGTGGTCAGGGACGGTCCGGACAGGATCAGGGACCTGATATCCATGGGTGTGAATTTCTCACAACGGCAGGGTAGCGCGGATGACCTTGATCTCGGCATGGAGGGAGGACATTCCAGGAGACGCATAGTTCACACCAAGGACCGGACAGGGAACGAGGTCGAGAGGGCGTTGCTGGAAAGGGTGGAAGAGGACAAAAACATCACCATATACGAGAACCATATGGCGATCGATCTCATAACAAAGACAAAGATGATCAAGAGGGGCATAATCACCTCCCAGACCGAAGAGTCCTGCTGGGGGGCCTATGTACTCGATGTGAAGAATGAGGATGTTGTTACCTTCATAGCCAGGATTACCGTGCTGGCCAGTGGAGGGGTAGGTAAGATCTATCTCTACACCAGCAACCCGGACATCTCCACGGGGGACGGCATTGCCATGGGTTACAGGGCCGGTGTAAAGGTGGCCAACATGGAATTTGTGCAGTTCCACCCGACCTGTCTCTATCACCCCCTGGCCAAGAATTTTCTTATATCCGAGGCCGTAAGGGGTGAAGGCGGCGTCCTGCTGGACCGGAAGGGCAGGCGTTTCATGGAAAAGTATCACCCCCTCAAGGACCTGGCCTTCAGGGACATAGTGGCCAGGTCCATTGACCTGGAACTGAAAAAGAGCGGAGATGAATGCGTCTTTCTGGACATCAGCCACAGGCCCGCGGACTTCGTCAGGGAGAGATTTCCCCATATCTATGAGACCTGCCTGAAATACCAGATCGATATTACCAGGGAGCCCATACCCGTGGTCCCGGCCGCCCATTACATGTGCGGGGGACTCCTGACGGATGAAGACGGGAGGACCAACATCAGCAATCTCTATGCCATTGGCGAAGTGGCTTGCACCGGACTTCACGGGGCCAACCGCCTTGCCAGCAACTCCCTCCTGGAGGCCCTCGTATTTGCAAAAAGGGCCGTGGAAAGGTCTTCCCTGGACCTTAAGGGTAACAGGAAAGTCACCCTTTCAAAGGCGCCCCTCTGGGATCCGGGAAGCGCCAGGGACATGGAGGAGATGGTCGTCATATCCCATAACTGGGATGAGATAAGGAGGTTGATGTGGAACTACGTGGGCATTGTAAGGACCAACAAACGGCTGGCAAGGGCGAAAACGAGGATAGATAACATACAGGCAGAGATCAAGGAGTATTACTGGGATTTTTTTGTAACAAGAGACCTCCTCGAGCTGCGCAACCTCGCCCTCACGGGGGAATTGATAATAGCCTGCGCGTCCATGAGAAAAGAGAGCCGGGGTCTCCATTACAATCTGGACTACCCGGACCGTGATGACGTCCACTGGAAGAGGGATACGGTAATCTGGATTTAAATACCTTTAGGGTTGGTTTATACGGCTCAGTAGTCCGTGTATTTTGAGCGTGAACTGATCTCGGGCGGCAATTTACCGGCATCCTGATCATCGAGGGTGAACCAGGTCTTTACATAGACATATATCAATCCTGCCGCTAATATCACCAGGGCAAGATAGAGGAGCCCCATAAAGATGAAATAATCTGCGGTCCATTGCCATTCAAATGAAAAGGGAGTCATTTTCCTTCTCCTTAGATAGTGCCTGTCCATAAAGGGCCATTTTGCTCAATCTCTGCGTCACGCTCAGATTGTAATCCTCGAAATACTACAATGTATTCCTGTGGTTACAATCATCGCGTTCCTTGACCTTGAACAAAATTTCACCTTTATGGACAGGCACTATAGACAATTATAAAGCGATTTTATGCCGGATTCAGCTCCCTCTCCTTGGGGAATATGGGCAAATACCTGTAAGACAGGGAGAATAACAGGAATCCGTAACCTATTGCCAGCATGGCGACACCCCATTCCTGCCAGGTGGGGAGGTAGCTCCAGAACCTGTCAAAGGGCATCACGGGGATCGCAAGCGTGACTATGACGAACACAAATCGGTTCAGGACAATGCCGGCGCAGGTCATGAGGCTCGCCGTAATCAACCACCCCCCGTTCTGTCTCAACCTGGGAATGAGCAGGATAATGGCGGGGAAGACTCCAAAGACAATGATCTCCAGCACCAGGAGCCAGACACCGTAGGGGCCCTCCCTGTAAAAGTCCATAAAACCCTGACCCGCGCCCCGAGCCGTTCCAAAGATCCAGCCCAGGGTATCGGCTATCTTTAAGATCATATACAGGGCCAGGAGAATCCCCGATATCTTCGCGAGGGTCTGTATCGCCTTTTTGGGCACGAGCCTCTTCCTGGTTATGGCCTCCGCTAATTTGGTGCACAAGATGGTGAAACAGGGACCCGCGGCAATCGCGGACAGGATAAAAAGGAAAAATGTCCAGGGCCAGATATAAAACCCCGCCCTTGCCGAAAAGGGCCTTGCATATAGGACACCGAACATACCGCCAAGGGAGCCCTGGTGGAAAAAGGAGAGGAAAGTCCCTGTTGCCGCGAACAGGGCCATTATGTGATGGAGGTTGTGACCGAACAACCGGAAATCGCGTACCTCATCCAGCTTCCTGTTCTCCAGGATAATGGGCAGGTACTCGATTGTCAAAACGCCCATATAGCAGGTTATACAGAAGGAGACCTCCACCAGCATGGAGTGGACGTTGGCGTGCCAGAACATGAACCAGAGCCTCAGGGGTTGTCCAAGATCGATACCCAGGAGCATCAACGCGCTCGAATAGCATATGAAACCTATCAGGACGGCCGCGTTGATTATGTCCTTCAGTTCTTTTTTGCCAATAATATATGTAAGAAACCCCGTAAAAAATGCCCCCGCTCCCAGGGCAATGATCGCAAGATCAAAGACGATCCAGAGGGCAAAGGCAAAGATATTGCTCATGTTGGTCTGGTTCAGGGCCAGGGTAAAGCAGAGCAAGCCGGATATCCCGCCCCAGGCCAGCAGGGCCAGCCAGGGAAGGGTCCAGAAAAAGAAGGCCGGCGCCGAACTTCTTTTCACGCCTTCTGGTATCAAAAAGGAATCCATCTCTATTTCCTCCCTATTTTCAAAAACTACTCAACTACTCAACCACTACACCCTCTGGCCCGCAGCCCTTGATACGGGCTTGAATTCCCCGGGCAGATAGTTATCCGCCATTTTTCGCACCCAGTCCTTTGAAGAGAGATAATAGACCTTCGGCTTGGTATTCAGCCTTTCAAGGAGTCTGAAGGCGTAAGGGCTCTTTATCAACCGGGAGACCAGGTGCCTGGGGTTGTTGAGGTCACCGAAGGTGATGGCCTGGACTGGACATGCCTCCGTGCAGGCGGTGATATATTCATCCTCTTCAATCTCCCTCCGGCCTTCCGCGTAGGCCTTATTCTTGGCCCTCATGAGCCTGTGATGGCAGAAGGTGCATTTCTCGACCACGCCCCTCATTCGGGGGGAGACCTCGGGGGAAAGGGAACGCTCCATACCCTTGGGCAAAGGCTTGAAATAGGAATACCCGTCCCACCAGTTAAAGTACCTTGCGTGATAGGGACACGCTGCCTGGCAGTACCTGCAGCCCACACAGCGGGTGTATATCTGGCTGACTATCCCCGTGTTATGATCGACCCTTGTGGCCGTGGCGGGACAGACGACGACGCAGGGGGGATGATGGCCTCCCCTGCCGTCCTCCTCACACTGCATGCAGGGCCTTGGGAAGTAGCTAACCTCCGTGTACGGAAACTCCTTTCCGTTGCTTATTTTGAAGAGTTGCATCCAGCTTATGCTTCGCGATTTGTCGGATTCATCCGGCCTCACGTAAACGTTATTTTCCGCAGCACAGGCGATCGTGCACGTACCGCAGCCGGTACATTTATCCAGGTCTATAACCATCCCGTATCTGTGTGCGTAAGCCTGTTTCGCTTCCATTATTCACCTCGCCTCAATGCCTTAAAAAATTGCTTTCCTTTTCCAGTCCCGCGCCAAAAGGCCGTCTTTGACTTCCGGGACGCTTTATGAAATCGCCTGGCGATTTCACGCCTTGACTATCCTCACGGGACTGTCCCACCATACGGGGAGCCCGCTCAAGGGATCTTTTCCCCCGGTGATGATATCATTGGGATTTACGCCCTTTCCCCTGAGAAAATCGTCATAGGCCCAATGCCCTAACCCCAGGGGCATATATACCATGCCCGGCATGGCCCCCTGGAAGATGTGTACGCGCACCTTCACCTTCCCCGTGGGGGACTCCAGGAAGACGATCTCCCTTTCCCTGAGGCCGTGTTCCGCCGCGGTCCGGGGGTTGATCTCCACAAAGGAATCATCCTTGAGGAGCTGATCGTCAAAGAGGGTCTTGTTCAGGTAGGGCGGATTGGGCAGCCAGCCGCTGGAGAGGTTTATCATCTCATAGGGCATCATACGGAGGGGAAAGCGGCCCTCATCCCCTGATTCCGGAGGCTCGTAATGGGGCATAAAGGCCTCATCACCCTTCGCCTCGATCCCGAGGTATTTGGGACCTATTCCATCAGCGGCGAGCTCGATCTGCCTGCAGAAGAACTCAAACCTCCCTGAAGGGGTATTGAAGACCATATCCCGGTTTTGAAAACGGGTGACTGGCCTGTACCATAATCCCCCGGTCCTGATCTTTTTCCACATTTCCTCGAAGGTCGCGTAGCCGGGATTCGCACCTCCCATCATCGCCGCCGGCTCCCAGGCGGGTCTGGAATCGTCATAACCTGTCAGTCCCCCTCCGGCTTCAAAGAGGCCCCTGGCCCTGGCCTTGAGGACCTCTTCATAGTCCTCCCAGGGAAAGGAGTTTCCAACGGAGCCGCCTAACCGCCTCGCCAGCTGTATGATGGCGTCACCCACATTCATTGTTTTATAAAGGGGCTCCACAACTGGCCTGGTCAGCCCGTAGAGGGGGTACTGGAGGCCCGTGGGCCAGGCGATATCATCTACCTTTTCAAGGTAGGTGTGGTCCGGGAGGACCAGATCGGCCATGTAGGCTGTCTCATCATGATAGGGAGAAAAACTCACGATAAAAGGGACCTTTTCAAGGGCCCTCCTTGAGGCCCCCCCGTCGGGGAGGGTGAAGGCGGGATTGGAAGAGAAGACCAGGATGGTATCAACGGGGGAAGAATTGTTCTCCCTTAATATGGCGTCCGCAAGGTTATTAAAGAGGCTGTGGGTGAAAGGGTATTTAGCGCTGCCCGCCTGATCAATACGGGGCTCTTTGATACCCGCCTCCGCGATCGAATCCATCTCGATGTCCGGCAGGGGCGCCAGGGGCAGGGGATCCTGCACGATCAGCCCGCCCTTCCTGTTTATCCTCCCCGCAAGACCGTTAAGGCTGTATACGGCCATGAATTCGTAAAGACTCCCGTTCAGGTCCCCTTTGCCCTTCCCGCAGATAGCGACAGGCGCCCTTGCATCTGCAAAGTCTTTGGCAATGGAAATGATTTCTTCGGCCTTTACCCCCGTTATCTTTTCTACTGCTTCCGGTGAGTAACCTTCAAGGACCATGGTCTTGAATCCCTTGCGCACCTTCTCGCCGGTTGAATCCCAGTCAAGGAAGCCGAAAGACCGGTTTTCCGCAAAATCACGGTCATATAGGCCTTCCCTGATCATGACGTTGGCGATTCCCAGGGCCAGAGCCGCCTCTGTCCCCGGCCTCGCGGGTACCCATTGATCCGCCTTGGAGGCCGTGTTTGAGGCCCTGGATTCTATCTGGACGATCCTGACCTTTCCCTTTTGAGGGCTTGATTTCCACAGGCCCCAGGCGTTGATGACCCGGGCCGGCGAACCCCACCCTTCAAGGAGACCGCTTCCGAAACTCAGCACATAATCTGAGTTTTCCAGGTCATAGCCGATGGGCCCGCTCTTTCCCATCATGAGCGAGCCGGCCATCCGGCTGGTGTCTTCCGCTGAAGGGATCCTCATGTAGTTGGGACTCCCTAAGGCCTTCATAAGCCGTTCGATCAGGGTGGAGAGGGTTGAATCTATGGGGTTCCCGTCCACGGCAGCGAGTGAGCCGATATTGCCCCCCTTCCTGAGATCCGAGATTCTTCCTTTCAGGGTATCGAGGGCCTCATCCCAGGTGACGGGGAGAAATTTGCCGGAACCCCTCGGCCCGACGCGTTTCATGGGGCCCGTGAAACGGTTGCCCTCATTATAGAGGAGTTGAAGACCGCCCATGCCCAGGGGACAGACGCCCCCAGGGTTGACGGGATAGTCTGTGCGCCCCTCTATCTTCACTGCCCTGTCATCGACCTTTCGTACCTCAATGCCGCATCCGCCGGGACACAGTTTACACACGGATTTGACCTGGAGGAACTCTCCCACAGGCGGGACAGGGACCCAGGGCAGGTTCTCTGAAAAAATGGCTATGTCGTCCGTCAGTTTCCAGGGCAGCGGGGACAGGCCTGTTCCGACCGCTCCGCCGACAATTAGTTTTATGAAATTTCTCCTGTTGACCGCCAAAAGCTCGGTGATTTCTTTTCCGTTGAATTTCATGTCTCCTATCCCCTCATTTATGACACACAAAGCAGGCGTTGTTCTCTTCAAGACCCCTTTCTGTATGGCATTCCGCGCAATCGTCCATTTTCATGCTGTCCCATGTGTGAGATTTGTAACCCGCGATATTTTTTCCCCATATATTGATACTGTAGCCTGACACACGATTCTGCTGATACACCGGTAAAGTGTCGGTCTCGCCGTGATCCCCGTGACAGGTCCGGCACTCCACATCCCCCATCTTCACGTGGGCGATATGGGAAAAATACACGCAGTCTGGCTGCCTGGAATAGACCAGCCAGGGGACCTCCTTTTCATTGGCCACAAAGTCCTTCAGGAAATGCTCCTCTTCCGCTGTCTCGCCCAGCGGCGATTCCGGGTCGTCGTGGCATTCCATGCACTTTTCCAGCCTGGGTATGCCTGCAAAGGTCCCGTCATCCCGAAATGAATGGCAGTAGAGGCATCTGTCGAGATCCGTATCACCTATATCCACTATGTCGGGATCCGTATGGATGGCATGGCTGAAATTGACAGGCTGCTCCTGTTTGGAGTAGAGGACAATCGGGAAGAGGATCCAGCCGATAAAGAGGGCTACTATAAGGCCGGCCCCGAAATAGACCAGGCCGCTCCTGATCGGATCGGAGATAATCCTGGAGTAATAGGCGAGGATGTGACCTATAAAATAGGAAAAATGCCTGGAACAATATGACAGAATAGAACTGACGGGAGGCGAGTCCCCTCCACCCTTCGGGGATTTGTCAGAGGAACTTCCTTGATTTTCCATTGATTAATCCTCTTCGAATATATAGATTTTCAGCTGTCTCGATGAAAGGGCTAACGGTTTTTGCGTATTTACATGCTCACCCCTTTTTTGTCAAGGGAAAAGCCCATCCTCCCGGGGCGTGAATCCTCTCCCCTCCCCCTGACCCGGGCGGCACCGGCCGGGGTCTTGATCCACGGCCCTATGGGTGAGCAATCAAAATCTGGGGAATTTTCTCATACGCTTGCGTCTCCTTTTGGCCGCCTTGGCCTGCTTCTTTTTTTTCTGAACACTGGGTTTGTCGTAGAATCGCCTCTCCTTTATCTCCGAGAAGAAACCTTCCTTTGTCAGTTTTTTCTTGAGGTCCTTTATGGCCCTCTCTATCTGGTTGTTCTGTACAATTACTTTCATATCTCCATCTCTTTTTTATGTTAAGTGGTATAAGCAATAGCCGGACCGGACATTACCGCGTTGATCTAAATATTAACCTGCAGGGAGTGGAAAACGGCCCTGGAAATTAAAAATAAAAAAAGCACCTCCAATGTGTTGAGATGCTTTCCCGGGACAGACTTCATAAATGATTATACGGGGATATCGTGCCTATCCTACATGGGATTTCACCTCTTTCTCGATCTCGAAGGCCCGCAGATATCCTGAATACCCAAGGGTGCGCAGTCCTGGGCGCAGGGCATATAAATCCATGCGGTCCTTCCGGATTATTTTTTTCCAGGTTATCAAAATCACCCCCTTTTTCACCCTTCCCCCCTTTATGTCGCGAAGGGGAAAGGCCGGCTGCTAAAAGTCAATAAACCTATATGTGAAAACAAAATATCTTTAGAAAATATATTATTATGTCCCAGGTTGTCAACACAAATTAGGGATTACGCAGACATTATATGGACACATGACCAGAGTTCCAGGGCCTTGCTCTAATCCCGCACAGGAATGCTTTTCCCCCTTACGCCTTGCACCCTGCGCCCTACGCCCTGCGCCTCTATTATTCATATATTCTCCGCTATGGAGACGGTCCGGTCTCCCAGGATATTCACATAACTCCCTAATTCATTGTCATACCAACCGTATATCACTGCCTGAGTGATGGATATCCTGGCGATCGTCTGATCCCCGTCGTCCCGCCCGTTGCGGCTGATCCCGCAGACTTTCTCCAGGTCAATGAAGACCTCCGCGGTCCGGGTGTGTGTCTCGTGGCCTTCTATGATGGCCGCGGCCCTGGGAAGACCGATGATGTCTCCAGAGACGTTCTGCTCTTCAGAATAGTGGAGATAACCGTGGGGGTCGTTCTCCGATGCCTCCCTGTATATCCCGTTGATTGTCTCTCTTCGAATCGGCTGCCCCTTAAGATCCTCCACGAGATTTACGACCAGGATGATAAGGGAGCCCGTAGTCGTGGGTATTCGGACGGATTCGGCGATAAAACCGATCTGTTTCATCTCGGGAATGACCAGCCCCAAAGTCGCCGCGGCACCCGTGGTCGTAAGGATGATGTTGTTCATGATGCTCCTGTTTTTCCTTAGGTCGGTCGCCCCCTCCTTGGCCGGACGGTCCAGGACCTCCTGGGAGCCCGTGGCGGCGTGAACAGTGGCCATTGAGGCCGTCAAAATGCTTTTTGGGCCGAAGTGACGGATCAGCGGTTTCATCATATGGGCCAGGCAGGTGGTGGTGCAGGAGGCGTTTGAGATGATATTATGGCGTCTCGGGTCATACTCATTGTCATTTATCCCCATGACCGTGGTTACGGCATCCTCGGGCATAGATTTGCTCTTGTCCTTTATCTTGAAGGGCGCTGAGACAATAACCTTACGGGCGCCTGCCTCAAGGTGGCCCCTGGCGGAACCGCGGGGGTGGTCCGAGGGGATGGTGGGGTCTATGAACTGGCCGGATGCGTCCACTACAATCCTCACATCGTGCCTGTCCCATCCGATATCCCTGGGGTTCCTGGCGCTCTGCAGGACCCGGACATTCACCCCGTCGATTTTCATGGTCCCCTTTTCCTCATCGATATCGGTTATAACCCTCTGGGCCCTGTGCCCGTAAAGGTAGCCGTGGAGGGACCCGTAGGTGGAGTCCCTCTCGATATAGTGGGCCAGGTCCCCCAGGGAAAGGCCCACCTTCCTTCCCATATTGACGACTATCCCGTCGAAATATTTTCTGGCCACATGATGCCAGAGGGTCAATTTGCCGATCCTGCCAAGACCGTTTATCCCAAGGATCAGCCCGCTGCCCCTTGAAGTCTCAGGTATCTTATCCATCTCTAATATCCTTCTTTTAAGTCTTGATTGGAGATAGCTACCTCGCCATCTCTTCGATCTCCATTTTCCCCGAGTAGATGGAGCCTTCCCTCCCGTCGATGCCGAGCCAGTCGCCCGCCCTGAGGTGGACCTGATCCATGGAGCAGGAGCTGTCTCTCTCCATGCATATCAGATTGGCGCAGCCGACAACGCATGTCTTCCCCAGCCTGTGGGCCACTATGGCGGCATGGGACGTGGAGCCTCCCCTGGCAGTCAGCAGTCCGTCCGCCTCGTAGATCTCCTCTATATCATCCGGGACCGTGTCCCCCCTCACAAGGATAAGCGGGGTCGAGGGTTCGGCCTCTCTCCATTTGCGGATCTCTTTAAGGTTAAAGACAGCCCTCCCTGCCATGGCGCCGCCGCTGACCCCTATCCCGTGCCCGAGGAGCCTTGAGGCGGTCTCCGGACCGGTCACAAAGGAGAGGACCTTCTTCCTCTCCCTGATGCCCATATCCCTGGTCTGGAGGAAATAGAAGTCCTTGCCCTGACTGGATTCGAAGGTGAATTCCATTTCCTGGGGACTCCAGTTCCTGTTGTATATCAGCTCCTTGGCAAGATTACGTATGGTACGGTATATCTCGGGAAAAGCGTTCTCCAGGCTGTTATTGACGGATCTGTTCTCCATCTCTGCCTGTTTGATGGAGATGGGAAGCGTCTTCACCAGTCCCGAAACGATGTCCTCCCCCTGGTTGCTCAGGGCGTAGTCGCCCCAGAGGTTTATCATGTCGCCCGACCACCTGGGGCTGTGGGTAAAGAGGACGCCGGAGCCGGAATTGGGGCCTAAGTTCCCGAAGACCATGGACTGGACCGTGACCGCCGTGCCCCAGTCGTCGGAGATCTTCATGATCCTGCGATAGGTCCTGGCCTTTGCGGAATTCCATGAATGAAAGACCTTTCCTATTATGTCATAGAGCTGCATCAGGGGAGATTCCTCTATCTTGATCCCGTGATCGAGGATAAACTTCTTATAGGCCAGGGCCACGGTCTTCATCTGTTCTCCCGTAAAGTCCTTTTTATAGGGGATGCTCAGCTTTTCCTTTGATTTGCCTATGATTTCATCAAAATCGTCCCTCTTGAGGCCCGAGGCCATGCCGTAGGACTGGAGGAACCTCCTGTAACAGTCCCAGGCGAACCATGCCTCCCCCGTAAGTCCGATTATTCCGGCGACGATATCCTCGTTAATCCCCACGTCAAGGAAGCTGTCCATCATGCCAGGCTGGGAGATGGGCGCGCCGCTCCTGACTGAAAGGAGCAGGGGATTTTTCGGATTGCCGAAGGACTTGCCCGTTTGCTTTTCCAGGGCGGCAATCTCACGGTTCAGCTGCTCTTTCAGGTTCCTGTCCGCGGGCGGATATTTCTCTATGATTTCCCTGCACCTGAAGACCTCCGTGGTGATGATGAACCCCGGGGGAACAGGAAACCCGTATCCGCTCAGCCTGACAAGGTTGAGTCCCTTGTTCCCGAGGTGTATGACCCCCGAGACCTTCCTGTTGTTTGAGGCTATGGGAGTCACCGCCTTTTTGGGGTCATAATTGAGCAGGAGACGCAGGGCGTTCTTGGGGAGCTTGTCCGATTGCTGGAAAAGGGTATTCATGATGCGGCTCAAAAAGAGGTCAAGCTGCTGAAGCCCCAGGGCCGAAGAGATCTTCTCCCTCAGGAACACCTCGGAGACCTTGTGGACAAGCTTGTCATGGCCTATCTGTCCCCCGTCCACCTTGAATTTGGGCAACAGAGCCTCCCCGGGGAGGTCTTCCATGATCCTTAGCAGGTTCGACTGGTGTATCGCGTTGAAGTAATCGTTCACGATATTGCGGACGGCCTGGGAAAAGGCCCTGAAGACGTCCAGAAACTGGGTAAAGGAAAAGCCCATGATGTCCAGGGAACGGGAGAGGAGGTCCAGCTCCCTTTCGATCTCCGTGGAGATCAGGCCGTCCAGCCTGAGGGCCCGGTAAAAAAGCTTGAGGTAATCATAGATATGGAAAAAGGTGTCCCTGGTGATGAGCTCAAGATCCATCTTATCCACCATATCCTCGAAGAGGGTGTTGACCAGGGATTCCAGGCGGAAGGTGAGCCCCAGGGTGTCAAATTTCCTCTCGTGGTAACTCCCGTACATGGAGGGGATATCCACTGTAAAGTGCCGCTTGTGATATATATCCTCCCTTATCTCATACTCCTCGGGAGAGAGTATGGATTCCTTCAGATCCTCGAGATAGGTCAGGAGCTTGGAGAGTTTTTCCTTGGCGCCGGATTCGGAAAGGGCCTTCCTGAGCCTGTTGATACCGGGAAAGGTCCCGGGCTGAAGCTGGTTGAGATAGTTGTCAAACTCTAAAAAACCCAGGGAGTATTTCTGATAGAGGAGCTTGTAAAAGAGGATGGCAAGCTGGACCCTCTCCAGATCCGTCTCGGAAATGCCTGAAATCCCGCGGGCAGTCCCGCTGATATTCTTTTCCTGGACCCTCAGGAGATCGCTGATCCTGGCCAGTTTCCTGCTTTTGAAGAGGCCTTTTATCAGCCTGTGGACCCCGTCCACATAGGGGCCTTTTGCTTCAATCTGCTGGAAGATATTGACCGGAACATATGGCTTCAGGCCGGCCTTGTCTCTGGTCTTCCAGAAGGCCAGGGTGGCCTCCATAAGTGAGATGATCCGGTTGCTGCTCTCCACGTGACTCTGCTTTCTCAGGAAATGTATCAAGATGTCTTTACGCTGGCACAGCTCGTCAATCCTGGTGGAGATGTCTCTCAGCCGGCCCTCTGCCCCGATATCGTTAAAATAGGAGGGAAAGAGCCGGGTCAGCTGCTTTATGAGGTTGTAGACGTTTCCTATGTTGCTGTTGAGGAGCCTTGTGATGTCCCTGGGAAAGAGGTCCGTGTCCCTGATATGGACCCCGCACAGGGAGAGATAGATAATGAGAGAGGATATCAACTTTTTGGACCAGGTGGGATTGAGTTCAATAATCTCCATCCAGGTGCGTATGTTCTGGATATGGGCCGAATTGACCTGGACCTGCCAGTCTTCACTCACGCCTTTGAGATCGGGGGTCTGAAATCCCAGGTCGATAACAGAGTCCAGAAAGAAGTCCACCAGGTCGCTCTCGTCGGTCTTGTAGATCGCCCTGCCCATGTTCTGGAGGCAGTTGAGGGCCGTGCCAGGGTATTTCTTCACGCTCTTTTCGAGGATGGCAAAGGTCTTACGGATCAGGGGCTCCATGTCACGGGGCTTTTCCATCCCGATGAGCAGTGTAAGGGACCTGTTGATGTCCCTCAGGGTCTCTTCGTGTATGGAGGGTAGGCCTGCTATGTTCATTATATGAAACAGGAAAATCAGTTTCCAGTACCTGCCCTGGCCTGATTTTTCCCCGGCGTTCCGGAGCTTCCTGGGGATATCCCTGTAGACATCGGCGATCTGTCTGTACCCCGGAAGCAGGGTGAGCCTCTCGAGGAGGGCCCTCTGGTCGCTCCCCCTCTCAAGGAGGGCAGATTCCAGCTCCTTTTGGTAGGTCTTCAACTGGCCGTGGGATACGGGCAGGAATATCTGCTCGTAGTCCTCCAGTTGATCCCCGGAAGGATTGATCTCTTTATTGAACCAGGTCAGGGGGTCTTCCTCCTCGATCCAGTAGGAGTAAGATCCCTTAAGGTATTTCACCAGGACGTCGCTTGCGGATTTGATGTCGTCGTCCGGAGAGATCCTCTGAAGAAGTCCTCCCGTAAGGCGGTTGATCTGGTAATAACTCTTCACGAAAAAGAAAAAGTCTCCTCCCTCAAGGCGGCCTATGCGATCAAAACCGTATTCGATGACAGGCAAAAACCTGGAAAACTCTTTTCCGGACTCATTGATGATCTTTTGAAAATACAGGAGGAGGTTGTCGGCCCCGTCGGACTTTAGACCAGGTTCCGTTGAACCGGATATGGCCTCAATAAATATGTCTATGAACACCCTGGCTGCCTCGGGCCCACGGGGATGGCCCTTGAGGATGTGAAAATAATCAAGGGAGTATCCCCTGGCCTCCTTCACGATAAAGGGCCAGTTTTTGTAAGGATGGCATAGCTCCGTGAGAAAACTGTTCAGGCCCTCCATGATCCCGAAATACTTGGACATGACCTCCTGGAGGACCTCGTACCTCTCGCTGATGGTCACGTCAACGCGACTGGATTCCAGATTTACTTCAAGGGCCTTGGAGGGCATCATGAATCTCTCCTGAATCTTAAATTAGCTCTTTTTCCGTTTCGCCTTTTTCTTTGAAGGCTTTTTTGCGGCGCTTTCGTGGTTAATCGAGGCATGTGCCGCCGCCAGCCTGGCTATGGGCACCCGGAAGGGGGAGCAGCTCACGTAGTTCATGCCCACCCTGTAGCAGAAATCCACGGAGGCGGGATCGCCGCCCTGTTCGCCGCATATGCCTACCTCGAGGGCCCTGTTGGTGGAGCGGCCCTTTTTAACGCCCACCTCGATCAACTGGCCGATGCCCTCCTGGTCGATTGTCTGAAAGGGATCTGCCTTCAGAATTTTTTTGTCCAGGTACTCGCCAAGGAACCCGCCGATATCGTCGCGGCTGAAGCCGAAACCCATCTGGGTGAGGTCATTGGTGCCAAAGGAAAAAAACTCCGCCACCCGGGCCATTTCATCTGCCAGGAGGCAGGCGCGCGGGATCTCTATCATGGTCCCTAACATATAATGAATGCGTCTGACCCTGAACTTCTTGAGCACTTCCCCGTAGACCCTGTCCACTATCTCTTTCTGCTCTTTCAATTCATTCACATCGCAGGTAACGGGGATCATGATTTCAGGGAGGGCCTTCTTTCTCTCCCTGTTCACTTCGGCCGCCGCCTCAAAGATGGCCCGCACCTGCATCTCCGTGACCTCCGGGTAGGTTATGCCCAGCCTGACGCCTCGATGGCCCATCATGGGATTTACCTCGTGGAGGAGCTCTCCCCGCTTTTTCACCTCATTGACGTTTATTCCGAGGCTATCTGCCAGCTCCTTCTGCTTTTCAGGGTCCTGGGGTATGAACTCGTGAAGAGGGGGATCAAGGAGGCGGAATGTCACGGGGAGCCCGCTCATCACTTCCATGGTGGCCTTGATGTCCTTCTTGACATGGTCAAAGAGACTGTCGAGGGCCCTTTTCCTCTCTTCTACGGTGCTGCTCAGGATCATTTGACGAAGCAGAAAAAGGGGTTTTTCACTCTTTTCACCGTAGAACATGTGTTCCGTCCTGAAGAGGCCTATGCCCTCGGCCCCGAAACCCCTGGCCACCCCCGCGTCCTTGGGGGTGTCGGCATTGGCCCTCACGCCAAGCTTGCGGTTTTTATCCACCAGCTTCATGAAGGCCTGGAAGCGGGGATTTTCCGTCGCGTCGATCATCCCGAGACTGCCTTCATAGACATAGCCCTTTGTGCCGTTAAGGGTTATGGTATCGCCTTCCTTGTAGGTCTTGCCGTCGGTGGTCATTTTCCTGGCAGAGGAATCGACCTGGATCATTCCGGCACCCACAATGCAGCACTTGCCCCATCCCCTGGCCACAAGTGCCGCGTGGCTTGTCATGCCGCCTCTGGAGGTGAGGATCCCGTCTGCCGCGCGCATACCGGCCACGTCTTCGGGATTGGTCTCGTCGCGCACAAGGATGACGTTTCCGCCCCTTTTCTCCCACAGGACGGCATCCTCGGCCGTGAATACGATCTGGCCGCTCGCGCCTCCGGGGCCCGCGGGCAGGCCCCTGGCAATGACTTTGGCCTTTTTTTCGGCGCCGGGATCGACAATGGGGTGTAGGAGTTCGTCAAGCTGCTCGGGCTTGAGCCGCATCACGGCCGTCTTTTCCGTGATGAGCCTTTCCTTGAGCATGTCCATGGCCATATTAAGGGCTGCAGTCCCAGTCCTTTTCCCCACACGGGTCTGGAGCATGTAGAGCCTGCCCTCCTGGATGGTAAATTCGATATCCTGCATGTCGCGATAGTGCCGTTCAATTTTTCTTTGAATGGAGTCCAGCTGCCTGTAGATATCCGGCATGGCCATTTCAAGGGAAACGAGGTGCACGTTATGCTCACTCTTTGTCCCTTCGTTTATGGGATTGGGCGTGCGAATCCCGGCCACGACATCCTCACCCTGGGCGTTCGGGAGCCATTCCCCGTAAAATTTGTTCTCCCCCGTGGCTGGGTTGCGGGTAAAGGCAACGCCGGTCGCCGAAGTGTCGCCCATGTTCCCGAATACCATGGCCTGTACATTGGTGGCCGTGCCCCAGTCGTCCGGAATATTTTCAATGCGTCGATAGGCCACGGCCCTTTTTCCGTTCCAGCTCTTAAAGACCGCGCCTATCCCGCCCCAGAGCTGCTTTATCGGGTCATCGGGAAAGGGCCTGCCAAGGACCTTCCTGACCCGTTCCTTGTAATCGGAGCAGAGCGCTTTGAGATCTTCCACCAGAAGATCGGTGTCGTTCTCATAGCCTCTGGATTTCTTCAGCTTTTCCATGATGCCGTCAAGCTGGACGCGTATCCCCTTGCCCTCTTCCGGGTCAATGCCTTCCGCCTTTTCCATGACCACGTCGGAGTACATGGTAATCAGTCTCCTGTAGGCGTCGTAAACAAAACGTTCATTCCCGGTCTTTTCAATGAGTCCCGGTATTGTCCTGGAGCAGAGGCCGATATTAAGGACCGTCTCCATCATTCCAGGCATTGACGAGCGGGCCCCGGACCGGCAGGAGACCAGGAGCGGGTTCTTCGGATCGCCGAATTTCATTCCCATTTCAGTTTCAACGAGCTTCAGGGCCTTTTCCACCTGTTCTTTCAGGCCGGGGGGAAACTTGGACCCGGCAGCGAAGTAGTCATTGCAGCAGTCAGTTGTGATGGTAAAACCCGCCGGGACAGGGATTCCGAGACGGCTCATCTCGGCGAGGTTGGCACCCTTTCCGCCGAGGAGGTTCTTCATCTCCGCCCTCCCGTCGGTCTTTTTTGATCCAAAAGAATATACATATTTAGGCATTATAACCCCCTTAAGTTGACGATTGATTATAGATTAATAAAAATTCCCCCTCAGGGTCAAAGCATGAACATGTATTATACATCGATCATGGTCATTCTATCAAGTATTAAAGCGGCCAAGAAAGGTTTTAATGGCGGGAGTCCAGGGGCTTGATCATACCTTTGAGTATCCATTCAACTTCTGCTATACTTGAAAAAAGCCCGCGATGATCCTTCTTATCTGTAATGTTAGTCAGATAGAAGTCTATTTCGGAAAACAGATAGGTTTTAGTAAAGGAGACTCTAATGCCGGGATATAATGAAGGGCTCATATACCTGGATCATAACGCGACCACGGCCATAGATCCCGCCGCTGTTGAAGTCATGATAGGATATTTAATGGAGGAGTTCGGAAATCCCTCAAGTGAATATGCCCTTGGGAAGAGGGCCAGGCAGGGAGTGGAAAAGGCGAGGCAGGAGGTGGCCTCTCTCCTCGGGTGTAAATCCGGAGAGGTAATCTTCACCTCCGGGGGGAGCGAATCCAACAATACGGCCTTGAAGGGCCTTATTGATTTCAGGCACCCCTCGAAGGGCCACATCATCACATCCGCTGTAGAGCACCCCGCTATCCTTAATCCCCTTCTTTATCTCATGGAATTAGGGGTCCGGGTAACGATACTCCCTGTGGACCATCAGGGAATGGTCGATCCGGAGGCCCTAAAAGGGGCCATCAGGCATGACACCACCCTTATATCCATCATGATGGCCAACAATGAGACAGGGACCCTTAATCCCATGAATGAGATCTCAAAAATCGCCAGGGGGCATGGGATCCCTCTACACACGGACGCGGCCCAGGCAGTAGGAAAGATTCCCGTCAATGTCAGGGAACTGGGAGTGGATCTCCTGAGCCTGGCAGGTCATAAGCTCTATGGGCCCAAGGGCATCGGTGTCCTGTTCATCAGGGAAGGGCTCGACATCACCCCCCTGATCCACGGGGCCGGCCAGGAGATGGGTAAGAGGGCGGGAACTGAAAATGTTATCCTTGCCGCCGGGCTTGGGGCAGCCTGCAGGGTCGCGGAAACCAGGATAGAGGAGGATGTCAGGAGGATTACCGACCTTAGGGACAGGCTTCAGGAGTTGCTCTTTGAGGGCATAGACGACCTTGTGATGAACGGCCATCCCCATGAAAGGCTTCCCAATACACTCAACATATCCGTGCCGGGTCTCGATGGGGCCCGGATACTCGATGGTCTCCCGGGCCTGGCGGCCTCAACAGGGGCCGCCTGTCATGACAGGTCCGTAAGACTCTCCCATGTCCTGTCCGCGATGTCCGTTTCGCCGGAAGTGGGCATGGGGACCCTGAGGCTGAGCCTGGGTAGGGGCAATAGCCCGGGTCAGGTGGAGGAGGCCGCCCGCCTGATAATTGCCAGGGTAAGGGAGATGAGGGGTGTATCAGGTCGAGGCTAAATAAGGATAATTTGATCAAATATTCTTATAATAGATATTATAATTGCTTGACAATGAAGCTTTATTGTGTTTAATATTCTTAAACAAATTATCACAACCTTTTCCTGTGCTTTCCTTTAGTTATACATATTTTTTTTGTCAGCAACTGCTTTAAATTAAGATTATTTATAATATCTCAAGTTTTAAATCATATTTTTAGGGAGGAATTATGAAAAAATTATCGATGCCCAGGATCGTAATTCTTCTTATCCCGATGGTGTCTATCTTCTTTTTGATATCCTCGGCAATTGGACAACAGGGTTCGGACACGGGAGGGGGACTGGAAAAGAGCCCACAGACCAAGGAGTTCGATAAAAAGGCACTTGAAAAGCTCAGGACCATGACCCCAAAGGAAGTGGAGGAACTGGACAAGAAGCTCGCCCAGGCCCTCACCCTCTTCTATGACAGGGAATACGCGCGGGCCCTCCCCATCTTCAGCGAGATTTCAGATCTGGTAGAGACCTTTGACGTGATGTTCTGGTATGCGTCCTGCGCGGCCAAGGCGGGGGAAAGCGAATTGGCCATAAAGAAATTCAAGGAGATGTTGGATGTGGACCCGAATCTCCACAGGGTAAGGCTGGAGCTGGCCACCGTCTATTATGAGCTGGGCAGGTACAAGGACGCCAGAGATGAGCTCAACAGGGTCCTGGAGGCAAAGCCGCCAGAGACGGTCAGGGATAATATCCGGAAGCTGCTGGCCGCCATCGACGCCAAGACAAAAAGGCTGTTTGCAAACGCGAGATTTTCCGGGGGGATACAGAGGGACAGCAACGTAAACGCGGCCCCAGAGGATGCGGTTTTGATCCTCCCGCCCAACGGGGGGCTCTTCGGCGGGGGGGGCAATCTGATCCTCAGTGAGAGACAGAGGGAACTGAGCGACTGGGTGATAGTGGACAGTTTTGCGGGGAACGCCCTCTATGATACGGGCGAAAGCAAGGGATGGATGTGGAATACCACAGGGACCTTCTACCAGAGCCATATACTCAAATATCACGAATTTGGATTGACCCAGTATTCCGCCTCTACGGGGCCATGGTACGTGAACCAGAAGAGCGTCTTTAAGCTCCCCATAGGTTATACAATAAATTATTACGAACATGATCCGCTCTTTAACACCGCCTTTATAAGTCCTTCCTATGAATACTTCTTTACCGGCAATTTCAGCCTGAGGGGCGGTTTTACCTATTCAAAGGATGAGTATGACCCCGTTGACAAGTGGGAGCAGGAAAATGTCAACCGTGAAGTGGAGATCAGCCCCAGTTTTTTCTTCAATAACAGGAAGGATATCCTCACGCTGGCCTTCTCCACGGAGGACCTTAATGCCGAGGCGCGAAAATATTCCTATGAAGCCGTAAACGGATCAGTGTCCTACTACAAACGGCTTGGAGGGGACATGGAGGCCTACGGCCGGTTCAAGTACTCGGACAGGGAGTACGAAGGGCCCGTTCAGTTGTGGCCCTATAACAGGGAGGACAAGAAATATAACCTCTACTTGGTATTGAGCAAGAATTTCATGAAGTATTATTTTGCTTCCATTAATTATAATTTCATTAAAAACAGTTCAAATACAGGGCTTTATGACTTTAAGAAGCATGTTTACGGAATCAATATCGGATTCAAGTTCTGATAGGGGCGATGAAAGGGCCGGGTATGGTGAGTCATAATGGGTATTGAGAAAATGAGATGGTTTTGCCCGGGATTGTTTTTGTCTCTTCTCGTCCCTCTGGTCCTGGCAACACTTTCTTACGGTCAGATAGAGACCAGCCCCCTGGAGTTCTTAAAGGGGCAGGAGTTAAGGCACAAGGACGAAAAAGGCGAGGTCTATTTAGGCAAGTTGATGACCGTCTACTTTGACGCCTATTCAGTGGATGCCGACAAAAATTATTATCCTGTTTTCCTTGAATTGACCGATCTCCTGAAAAGCCCCTTAAGGGAGAATTACAGGATCGTGATGAGGGGTTACTCTGATAGTAGCGGGTCACCCCTTGAAAATATGGATCTTTCAGCGAAAAGGGCTCAAGGCCTTAAAGATCTTTTCATCAAGGAATATTTCATGAAGGAAGAGAGGATCACGGCCAAGGGTTTTGGTGAGGCCGATCCCGTTTCCTCAAATGAAACGGAACAGGGCAGGCGACTTAACCGCAGGGTGGAGATAGACATCTACGGCGATGTCACCGAGGCTGTCCGGTTTATAGATAAAGAGGAGGAAGGGCAATGAAAGATATTATTAGATCTATCCGTGTCTTTGGTTTCGTGTTGCTCATGGCGGTAAGCTTTCATGGAGCCGATATTTGCGCCAGTGCCCAGGGGACGGCCGTCCCTCCTGAAGCCCTGCCCGATAATTTGAAGGATCTGTCTATCAAAGATAGCTACGTGCCTTCCTCCTTCAAGAGGGCGGGGGTGATCCACGCCTTGACAGGAAATGTTGTGGTTGTACACAGGGCCACAAATGAGGCATATTTCGGCAAGGAAGGCGATTTTGTCCATGAGAACGATTCCCTCAACACCCTCGCGGATTCCCGGTGCCGGATAAGGTTTTTTAATGAGGACATTATTACCATGGCGCCTGGGACGGATCTTACCCTCGAGGAATATCAGGACCAGAGGGAGGAGGGTAAAAAGAGCTCCCTTTTCAGCATGGTCAAGGGAAAGGCCATGTTCTACGCCATGCGGCTCTTCAGTTACAAGGAGTCGAGGTTCAGGCTCAAAACCCCCACGGCCGTTGTTGGGGTCAGAGGCACAAAATTCGGTGTGCACGTGTTCCTGGAAGGGGAGACCATGGGCAGCATCGACGTAAGGGTGGCTGACAGCGGCCGGGAAATCAGGCCCTTCCTTGCCCAGGCAGGCCCTGGAACAGGTGAAAAGAGTGTGACAATTGTGGCCGCTGGCGACGGCCAGGTAACAGCCAATGAGAAGATCGTCAATCCGGG
>CAZGIZ010000015.1:34617-38516 GCA_964526655.1 uncultured Desulfobacteraceae bacterium
GATTATGGGGAGGCCAGTGGTGTCCCCACTGTTTATGAGAATCCCTATATAAAAGAGGTCATATTTGACAATCACTCGAGCGGTGATCTCGGGACCGGCAATCAGGTAGAAGAGGTGAGAATGAGTTACAACTCCTATCAGGAGTGGGGATACTGGACCCAGCAGAATACATTTACAATCAATTCCATAACCTATTATTTTAAGGATAAGGGTTACTATATCTACGGGGACCCCACACCTGATGCATCCATGTCCGGTTTCAGCGGGTCAGCCACGTACAGCGGCAGCGCCTGGGGGACATATCGCGAGTGGACCGATCACTCCACCAGTTCGAGCGCGGATATGACAGGGACCTTCGGCTGCAGCGTGAATTTTGACAGTTCGAGCGTCACGGATTTCAATGTCAGTATCAGCGGAAGCGGTCACACCGCTGTAATCTCTGAGGCTGCCGGATCTTTTGGCAGCAGCCAGTTCCAGATCAATACAAGTACCGGTTCATGGACGATTGATGATAATTCCGTGTCCTACAGGGCGGCCAACGGCTCCCTCTACGGCCCAAACGGCGAGTATATGGGCGGGGCCTTTGGAATGCAGTGCTCTGGCTCGCCGCCCAGCATCCCTGCAAGGGCCGTTCAGGGTATCTTTCAGGCCCCGAAATCTTCCTCATCATCACCCACTCACTCAATTACGAGTGAATAAAGGAGCATACCTCAAGGCCCCCCTATTCAGTCGGGGCCTTTTTTTTTGATTTTCTCTTCAGGATCTCCATCATCCTCTCCCCTATCTCCTTCTCCAGGCCCCGGTCGCTCGGCCTGTAAAAGACACTGTTTTTGATCTTTTCCGGCAGATATTCCTGGTCCACCCATGCACCGGGGTAGTTATGGGGATAGAGGTATCCCCTGCTGTAGCCCAGCCTCTTCATCAGTCCTGTGGGCGCGTTTCTTATTGGGAGAGGGACGGGCAGGGGACCCGAGGCCTCTATCTCCTTCTTGACGGCCTTTTCAGCAAGATAGAGGGCGTTGCTCTTGGGGGCAGAGGCTAAATATACGGCTGCCTCCATGAGGGCAAGCTCCGCCTCCGGCGGCCCCACCTTTTGCCACGCCTCAAAGGCGGCAAGGGCGATCTGAAGGGCCCTGGGGTCGGCCAGGCCTATGTCCTCAGAGGAAAAACGAATCATCCTCCTTGCTATGAACAGGGGATCCTCACCGGCAAGGAGCATCCGGTAGAGCCAGTAGACAGAGGCATGGACATCGCCCCCCCTCAGACTCTTATGAAAGGCCGAGATAATATTATAATGTTCCTCACCGTCTTTATCATAGGGAAGCGATTTCCTGGAAAGTGCCTCCTCAACATCCTTAAGGTCCAGGACATGATGGCCCTTTTCATCCGCCGTGACATAATTGGCGGCCGCCTCCAGGTTGTTAAGGGCCACGCGGGCATCGCCCCCGGAGAGATCAATGATGTGGTCCAGGGCCCTTGGCAGGAGTTCCATATCCAGTTTTCCAAGGCCCTGTTCCCTGTCTTTAAGGGCCCTCTTAAGGATCTTCTCGATGTCTCTCCTTTCAAGGGGTCTTAGGACCATGACCCTGGACCTGGAGAGGAGGGGAGGTATGATCTCGAAGGATGGGTTCTGGGTCGTTGCCCCCACAAGGATAATCAGGCCCTTTTCCACGTGGGGCAAAAAGGCGTCCTGCTGGGCCTTATTAAACCTGTGGATCTCGTCCACAAAGAGAATTGTCGGATTTCCCGTTCGTTCCCGCTCCTTTTCAGCCTCGGCTATCACCTGTCTGAGTTCCCTGACGCCGGAGGTGACGGCCGAAAAAGACCGAAAGGGATTTTGCGTGTATTTTTCCATTAACCTGGCCAGGCTGGTCTTGCCGGAGCCGGGCGGACCCCAGAAAATCACGGAAAAGGCACGGCCCGCCAGCAGGGACCTCTTCAAAAGGGAATCAGGTCCCAGGAGATGGTCCTGGCCCAGAATATCTTCGATCCCCTTTGGCCTCATCCTTTCCGCCAGAGGGATTCCAGTGTAATTCATTCCTTTATCCTTCAGGGTCTCTTCAGGGTCTGACGATCAGGAGTCCGGCGATCAGTCTCACGAACCGGTTCACATCAAGGGGTTTATAAATATTAAGGTCAGCCGGCGATTCGTCATCCGTCCAGGAATTTTCCCGCCCTTTATCTCCCTTTATGAGGACGATTGACAACCCCGGAATAATATCCCTGCCCGTTTTTACAAAGGCAGCCCCCTCCATATCCAGAATATCCGTGTCCGCGATCACCAGGTCAAATCTCTTTCTCTTCATTTTGCCCAGGCCTTCCATGCCGGTCATGACCGTGTCCACCTTACATCCCCTAACCGTAAGGAGATGGGACAGGAGTTCTCTGGCCACGTCTTCACCCTGAATAATCAGTATCTGAGATTCCCCTATCTTCTTTCCGGCGGCCCTGGGTCTCGATTTTCTCTCCAAGCCTGTGAGGGGTATTTTAACATAGAAGATTGTTCCCTGACCCTCCTTGCTTGACATCTCGATGATACCCCTGTGCCTCTTGACGGCGGCATAGGAGATGCTCAGGCCGAGTCCCATCGAACCATCGACCTTGGTGGAAAAGAAGGGATCAAATATCCTGTCCCTCAATCCTTCGGGTATCCCGACCCCGCTGTCCTGTATGTAGATGAAGCCGCAGCCCTCATCATCCTCCGTGGTTATGTCCACTTCCCCCCCATAGGGCATCGCCTCGACGGCGTTGGTGATCAACTGGATAAGCACCTCTTCTATATCCTCCGGTTCTCCCCTAACAAGGGAAGAGGCCCTCAGATAGGACTTCAGAGCTATCTCCGCGCCGGGCCTTTCAAGACTATTTTTCAATTTTTCCTTCACATAGGCGATTGCATTATTGACCCTATCATTCAGGTCAAAGGAGACCTTGCCCTTTCCGCTGTCCTCAGTCCTTGTTAGGGCCTCCAGTTTTCGGGACAGGGAGAGCACCTCACTGGAGCCATCTTCAATTACCTTCAGGGCACCCAGGAATTCTTTGTCCCCAGGCCGCGCTTCGGCCCTGAGCCCCTTGAGGCCTGAAGCAATGTCCTGACTGCAGGAGCGAAGCCTTTCGTTAAGGCCCGAGGCCATGGTGATTAGGGCTTCCATCTTACTTGACAGCAGCGTTTCTCTTTCCATTTCCTTTCTTTTCTCCAGCCTGGTAAGGCTCAGGAGATAAGACTTCCTTTTGTTGAACTTTATGCTTCTTACCTTGATCTCAAAGTCCATGATCTCATCATCCCGCCCCACAAGGCGGGCATCGTACTGATCCGGGGTTATCTTGCCTGCTGCCCACATATTGTGCAGCGCCCTCACATGGGCCCTCTGATCGGGATGAATGAAATCCAGAAAATCACGGCCGATAACCTCCTGCTTCCCATGGCCAAGCTGTTCCAGCAACATCTCATTGATCTCAAGGACCTTTCCCCGCTGAAGCAGGACGATGCCCGGGGGCTGGGAATTGAATAGGAAGTCCCTTTCCTTAAGGGATCGCTTAAGATCGGCGTTCTCTCTTTTAAGAGAGGCCGTTCGCTCCCTGATGGAAATGTTTTCATGCTTGAGCCTTTGGATTCTTTTCTCGATGGATTCTCGATTCCTTGATCCCATGACGCCTCAGAACAATTACAATCTATTAGAAATTCCACACATAGGGGAATCAATCGGCATTCATAAGGTATTTCACTTGAAATTACGCCTGGAGTAATGGAATGATGGAAAAATGCCCATTATTCCAGGACCCCGATATTTCAATTGCAGAGCCAAGTTCTTGATATTTATCAAAAGAAGCAGAATTCCTATTATGGAGAATTTTAATGTATTTTAACAGGGGGTTATCCGAAAATTGACTTGATGATGATT
>CAZGIZ010000015.1:38616-43187 GCA_964526655.1 uncultured Desulfobacteraceae bacterium
ATAGACCCGTATATAATAACAGGGGGAACCCATATGACCGCAGGATCATCCTTTGTCAATCTCCATGTCCACACAGAGTTCAGCCTTTTAGACGGGGCGATAATGATCAATAAGATGATTGATAAGGCCAAAGCCCTTGGCATGGACAGCGTGGCCATCACGGATCACGGCAATATCTTCGGGGCCGTCCAGCTCTTTGACCGGGCCGGGAAGGCCGGCCTGAGGCCGATCCTGGGTTGCGAAATCTATGTGGCGCCCGGGCATCGCAAAGACCGGGCCCCCTCCAGGGATGGCCAGCCCAATGCCTATCACCTGGTGCTCCTTGTCATGAATAAAAAGGGCTATCAAAATCTGACCCACCTTGTGACCCTCGGCCACCTGGAGGGATTCTATTACCACCCGCGCGTCGATATGGAACTCCTGAGGGAGTTCAACGAGGGATTGATAGCCCTTTCGGCATGCCTGAAGGGCGCGGTACCCTATCTGATCACCTCAGGAATGATAAAGGAGGCAAAAGAGAAGGCCAGGGAGCTCGCCTCAATTTTCGACAGAGACCGGTTCTATTTAGAGGTGCAGGGGAACAGGATCCCCGAACAGGTAGAAGTGAACAGGGTCCTCAGGGATTTTTCAAAGGAGCTCTCCATGCCCCTTGTGGCGACAAACGACTGCCACTACCTGAACAGGGAGGATTCAGAGGCCCACGACGCGCTCCTGTGTATTCAGACTGGGAAGACCCTTGAAGATTCTAAGCGCATGAGATTCTCCACAGACGAGTTTTATTTCAAATCAAGGGAAGAGATGAGATCTTCCCTTGGCAACGAATATGCGGAAGCCCTTGATACCACGGTGGAAATTGCTCAACGCTGCCAGTATGAAATGGAGTTCGGCAAATATAAATACCCTGTTTTTCATACTCGGGAGAAGAAAGAAGATCTTAATGAGCTGATCACCCGTGAGGCCGAAAGGGGGCTTGAAGAAAGGATGGCCCAGAGAGAGAGGGACGAAGGGCCGATCACTGCGGAATTAGAAAAAGAATACAGGGAGAGACTTGCATTTGAGCTTCAGACTATCACAAGAATGGGTTTTGCGGGATACTTCCTTATCGTGGCGGATTTTATAGATTATGCCCGCAGGTCAGACATCCCCGTGGGACCCGGCAGGGGGTCGGCCGCGGGGTCATTAGTGGCCTACTGTCTTCGCATCACCAACCTTGATCCCATCAAATATGAACTTCTTTTCGAGAGGTTTCTCAACCCCCAGAGAATAAGCATGCCCGATATTGATATCGATTTTTGCGTAAAAGGAAGGGACGATGTCATAAAATATGTGGCGGAGAAATACGGTCGTGAAAACGTCGGTCAGATCATTACCTTCGGCACTATGAAGGCCAGGGGCGTCATAAGGGATGTGGGCCGTGTACTGGACATCCCTTACGGTGAAGTGGATAAGATCGCCAAACTGGTACCCGAGGGGCCCGGCGTCCGACTGGACAGGGCCGTTGAAGATGAACCCGAGCTCAAAAGAATGGAAAAAGGCAAAGAAATTGAGAAAAAATTGCTCAGGATCTCCCGCGCTCTCGAGGGGATAGCAAGGCATGCCTCGACCCATGCGTCCGGTGTGGTCATTTCCGACAAGCCCCTGGTGGAATACCTCCCCCTCTTCAAAGGGACCAACGATGAAATAATGACCCAGTTCACCATGGATCAGATAGAGAAACTGGGCCTGATAAAGTTTGATTTTTTAGGGTTAAAGACCCTCACGGTAATCAAATACACGCTGAACCTGATAGAAGAATCGTCAGGGGAAAAGATTGATATGGATGCCATTCCCCTGGATGATAAGGAGACCTTTTTACTCTGCCAGGAGGGAAAGACGACAGGTATCTTTCAGTTGGAGAGCTCGGGGATGAAGGACCTCCTGAGGAGACTGAAACCGGAAGTCTTTGAAGACCTTGTGGCCCTGGTTGCCCTTTATCGCCCGGGCCCAATGGAGTGGATACCCGATTATATAGACGGCAAGCACGGAAGAAGGAAGACAAAATATCTGCATCCCAGCCTGGAACCCATCCTGGCCAAGACATACGGCGTGGCCATCTATCAGGAGCAGGTTATGCAGATCGCCCGGGATCTGGCCGGTTTTACCATGGCCGAGGCCGATGTGCTCCGGAAGGCCATGGGGAAAAAAAAGGCGTCCCTCCTGGCCCGGCAGAAGGAGAAATTTATCAACGGCTGTCTCAATAAGGGCATCAATAAAAAACTGGCGGAAAAAATTTTTACCTTTATCGAGCCTTTTGCGGGTTATGGTTTTAACCGTTCCCATGCCGCCTGTTATGCACTCATCGGATATCAGACCGCCTATCTGAAGGCCCACTATCCGGTTCAATTCATGGCCGCCCTGCTCACACAGGACATGGGCAACCAGGATAAGACCATCAAAAACATAGCAGAGTGCCGTGAGATGGGCATAAAGATCCTGCCCCCGGACCTGAACGAGAGCCAGGCGGATTTCGCCGTGGTTGGCGAAGGAATACGTTTCGGCCTCGCGGCAGTAAAAAATGTGGGCCTGAAGGCGGTTGAGTCCATAATCGAAGTCCGCGACAAGACCGGCCCCTTCAGGGACCTCTTGGATTTTTGCGAAAGGATCGAGGGATCAAAGGTGAATCGCAGGGTCCTTGAGGGCCTTATCCAGTGCGGTTCCTTTGATTTCACCGGCATCCACAGGGCCAGGCTCTTTGCCTCCCTTGATGACGTCATCAGGTTCTGCGGCGCGTCCCATGATCCGAACCAGTTGAGCATTTTTTCGTCCCTGGAGGGCAAGGCCGCCGGGTTCGGAGGTGTATTTGAGCTCGCCGAGGTGGAAGAATGGGACGAGAGTCAAAAATTGAGGAAAGAAAAAGAGGCCCTGGGTTTCTACATCACGGGACATCCCCTCGACGAATTCAAGGGGGAGGTCAAGCGCTTTGCCACATGCTCCATCCAGGACCTTATCAATCTCAAGGACAAGACACAGGCAAAGGTGGCGGGCGTGATCGAGAACCTGAAGATGAAAAGGACCAAAAAGGGGGAGAGGATGGCCATCGTCTCTCTCGAAGACCAGACCGGTTCCACCCAGGTAATCCTTTTCCCCGATGTCTTTAACAGCTACTTCAGGTTTCTCAAGACCGACGAGCCCCTGCTTATAAGCGGCGTCGCGGAGGTGGATGACAATTCCTCCAAGATAATCGCAAGGGAGGTCGATTCCCTTGAATCGCTTCGGCAGAAGTCGATCAGGACGATCGAGCTGGGGCTCAGGCAGAAGACCGTTTCGAAGGAACTGTTAGAGGAGATAAGGGAGATCTTTTTCAGGTATCCTGGAGAGTGTTCCGTCCGGTTCAGGATGGACACGGGGGAAGGGAAGGAGATACTCATAGCGGCCCATGACCACTACAGGGTGCTGCCCTGCAATGAGCTGTTAGGAGAGATTGAGGGAATAACCGGAGAAAGGATTGACTGCAGGTACGAATAACAGGGTTACTTTTGGTCCTCCTCAAGCACTTTTTTCAGCTTCTTAATTATGGTGACGGGCACGGGCCCGGAGTTGGCATAGAGCTTTAAAAGGTCATGGGAAACCTTGATCTCGGCTTCCACCTTGTCCCAGGGGATCCCCTTTTCCTCTACCTTTCCCATCAATTCTATAAGTTCTTCCGATTCCATATTGATTCTCCTTCAGGGCGGATTTTTTTATATGATCACTTCTCGGGCGGCTTCAGATCAGGGGGATAGATATACTTGGGATCGATTTCATAGGTCCACGGGAGCCCCCACCATTGCCAGCCGTAGTGCCGTCGCTGGAGAAAGCCTTGAATCTTGTTCCTCTTCCCCAACTGGCGATAGTACTTGTGCCTGTGATTGTCCTCAACGGTCGGAAACTCGGGCCCCTCAAATCCGTCCACCACATCGAAGATATTTTTAAACCCGTCATTTACGAGATCCTTGGCGGCAAGGGCGCTCCTTGTTCCATCTCGGGAGATAATGAGCAGATTATCCGTCTTCTTGAAGACCTTGTTGATCTCCTCCAGGAAGGCCTTGTTTTTCTGGCTCAACTGATATTCGTATTTTTCGTCAACCTGTGCGAAATTATTGGTAAAAAACATGTATGGAAAGAGGTAGGCCTTATAGGGATGACCCACATACTGGTATTCCGGTCTTGTCCTGACATCAATCAGGAAGGTATCGGGAAGGGTGTTCAGCATGTCGTAGGCCTCGATGCTCAGGATCTTTTTGGCCTCCTGGCCCAGGGCATTTCCACCCAGGGAAGCAGAGACAATAATGAAAAAAATGGTGATGAGGAAGAATGAAATCGGGTTTCTTTTTTTCATGGGCTGATCTTCCGATCCTTTATGAAAGAATTTCTGGACAAGAGATATTAGTCAATAACAACCGGATTCGTAAAGACAAATAACCAGACATTGGTTTGTTTGTCAATGGAAAAAGGCAACCCTGGCGCCATCCTCCCAAAATCCACCATCAAATTTCCATTTTAGTAGTAACGGTGGTGGATTTTGGTTAACCCTGAACACCAGCAAGGTGTTA
>CAZGIZ010000016.1:0-42787 GCA_964526655.1 uncultured Desulfobacteraceae bacterium
CTCGGCATAGACGCCGGTTCCGTGAGTCTGAATGGAATCGTTATCAACCAGGACAGGCGGATTGTCTATGAAGCCCCTTACCGCCGGCACATGGGAAGGATAGAAGAGTCCCTGTCGGAGCTTATCAGGGATCAGTATCAGAGGTTCGGCAGTGAAAATATAAGGGCCGTAGCGTTCACCGGAAATCACGGACAGAAGATAAGCCAGAAAGTTGGGGGATTCTATGAGTTTGAGACCATAAGCCAAGTCCTGGGCGCCCTTTTCGTCAATCCCGGGGCAAAGACCATCATAAGCATGGGGGGCCAGGATACGGCCCTCTTCCAGATCGGCCACAACGATGCGGGATGGGAGCTTGACTACTTCAACACCAACGGGCCCTGCGCATCAGGCACCGGGTCCTTTATTGATCAGCAGGCCCAGCGTCTTGCCACCTCCATTTATGAAAGGAAGATGGATGCCTCACAGGACCATATCGACAGGATCCTGGCAGATTTTATCGAACTCGGCCTCAGGAGCGAAAATCCATCAAATGTGGCCTGCCGGTGCACGGTATTCACCAAGTCTGACATGATCCATCTCCAGAACAAGGGGGAGCGGCTTGAAGATATTATCTACGGGCTGCACCTCGGAAACGCGAGAAACTATATAAGCACGATAGTATCCAATCGTGTGCTCGAGGATCCGATCCTCTTCATCGGCGGCCTGTCAATGAACAGGCTGCAGGTCCGCTCCTTTGAGACCTATTTCCCCGGACTGATCGTACCGCCCCATAATACCTCCCTGGGGGCCCTGGGAGTTGCGATCCAGGCCCTTGAATCGGAAGCGGAGAACATTATCGACCTGGACCGTCTGGAGATTGAAGGTGGCGGGGATGGCCCTGACCTCCCCCTGGCTCCGAGGCTTGAGCTTAAGATGACCGCCTTTACCGAGGACAACCGCATAAGAAAAAATGTCTCAGGGAGGGAGATGCCGGTCTACCTCGGCATCGACGTGGGCTCCACCACCACAAAGTATGCCCTGATAAATAGGGAGAGGGAGATCATACATAAGGACTATGTCCATACCCAGGGAAAACCCATAGAGGTGACCCAGAGGCTTCTTAAGACCATTCAGGACGATGTCGGCAAAAAAATCAGTATAAAGGGTACAGCCACCACGGGATCAGGCAGGAACGTGGTGGGCGATTTTTTAAATGTAGATCTGATAATCGACGAGATTACGGCCCACGCGAGGGGGGCCGTGGAGCTGGACCCAGCAATTGACACCATCTTCGAGATCGGCGGGCAGGACTCGAAGTATATCTACATATCCAATAGCTATCCTCTGGATTTTGACATGAATAAGGTCTGCGCCGCGGGCACGGGGAGCTTCCTTCATGAGCTTGCAAACAAGCATGGAATCAATATAGTGGGGGAATTCCAGGAGATCGCCCTCTCTTCCGAAGGGCCCATCAAACTGGCGGAGAGATGCACCGTGTTTATGGAATCGGACCTGGTATCCTATCATCAGAAGGGGGCCAGGAGGAAGGATCTCATCGCCGGGCTCTGTTATGCCATTGCCCATAACTATCTGAACCGGGTTGTGGGGAAGAGGAAGATCGGTCAAAGGGTAATGTTCCTGGGCGGGCCTTCCCTGAACAAGGGGGTTGTTGCCGCCTTCGAGAATATCCTGGGCCGAGGGCTTATTGTTCCAAGGCACAGAGAGGTCCTCGGGGCTTTCGGAGCCGCCATCAGCGTCCAGGAAAAGATGAACCTCGAGGGGAGAGAGGAAAGCAGTTTCAGGGGGCTGAAGAGCGCCATAAATGATCGAATGGATTTTATTGAAAAGGTCTGTCGCGCAGACGCGAACTGCCAGAACCAGTGCAAGCTAAAGATATATGACTTTGACGGCAGGAAGAGCATATGGGGAGGGGAATGCGGGCGGTATGAGCTGACAAGGAGCAGGGGAGGCAGGAAAGAGAACCTTTTTGCCCTCAGGGAAGACATATGGCAGACCTATATGTCGGGTATCTATGAGACATTGACAGGAGGACCCCTAATCGAGGTAGACGGGAGGCCCACGGTGGGGATGCAGAGGTCCCTCTACACCATGCAGACCGGTGTGTTATGGGCCCATTTCTTTGATCATCTGGGCTTCAGGCTTGTGTTGACGCCGCCCACAAATAACCGCATCTCGTCGCTGGGCATAGAGGCCATGACCGCGGAGACCTGTTTCCCAATAAAGGTCTCCCACGGGCATGTCAGGGAGCTTGTGGGAAAAACAAGATACCTCTTCCTCCCGGTGATTGTAGATATGCCCACACCAGGCGATTCCGAGAGCGGTTTTTACTGCCCCCTGGTACAATCCAACACCTACATGACGCGCATGGCCCTTGATCTTGATATGAAGGAGGTACTATGGCCTGTAATACACCTCAGAAGGGATCAATCAAGCCTTGCGATTGAACTTGCCGATCAGCTCTCAAAGAGGCTCGGGAAGAGTGGAGGCGAGATAAAAAAGGCCCTGGACTACGCCATGGAGCGGCAGAAGGGATTCGTGGATGAAATGTATAATAAGGGCTCCGAGATCCTGGCGTCCCTTGATCCGGAAAGTCCGTTGGTAGTTGTTACGGGGAGGCCCTACAACCTGTACGATGAGAGACTGAACCTGCGTCTCGGACAGAACATTGCCAAGATCGGGGTTACGGCCATGCCCATGGATTTTTTAGACGTGAGTTCCGTGGACCTATCCGATTTTCCCAATATGTACTGGGGTCTGGGGGCCCAGATATTGAGGACTGCCAAATATATCAGGGGCCGCTCCGGCTGTTTCGGACTCCATTTGACGAATTTCAGTTGCGGAGCGGATTCCTTTATTGAACATTTCTACAAATATATTATGGGGGAGCGGCCCTATCTTATCCTTGAACTGGACGAGCACAGCGCGGTTGCGGGCGTCATGACAAGGCTTGAGGCCTATAAAAACGTCATCGATAATGTCATGCAGAGGCGAAACAGCGAGATGCGCAGGGACCTAAAAATAGCGAATTGAATATATAGGATTTTGAGTATGTCGAATAACGAACGACGAATAACGAATAACGAGTGATGAATAACCATGCAAGGCATTTGTTATGCTTTGTTGTAACCCTTCGTCATTCGTGATTCATCATTCGCTATTCGTTATTTGTCATTTATTTGTTTTTTAGCAATTAGGAACAATTTCTTATTATTCTGGTTTTAGCAAGATACGATAAAATGGAACTTCAGGACATACAGACCTTTCGATCCCTTTCAGAAAATGTCGGCCACTATAACCTGAGGGGCAAGACCCTTCTTATCCCCGAGATGAACAGGATCGGGTGCCATCTTTTGGCCGGAAACTTCAGGGGATTTGGCATCAATTCACTGGTCATGGAGACATATAAGGGCCTGGATCTCGGGCTGGAATACTCTTCGGGAAAAGAGTGTTTTCCCTGCCAGGTCACCCTCGGAGACGTCCTCTATTTCATGAAAAAGGAAGAAGAAAGGATGGGGGATGCCTTCAATCCTGAAGGTTACGTCTATTTCATGCCGGAAGCAGACGGCCCCTGCCGTTTCGGCATGTACAATAAATACCAGAGGATCGTCCTGGATTCCTTTCCAGGGCTGAACAGGCTGAAGATAGGTGCCTTGACCACAGAAGACGGCTACTCCCTTGAGGGGATCATCGAGAGCGATCTGGTCGGGGATCTCAGAAAATCCTCCTACTTTTCAGTTGTAGTCGCGGATGTCATGGACAGGCTCCTGTGGAGGATCAGGCCCTATGAAAAATCCCACGGCATGGCGGATGAGTTTATTGAAGGGGCCATGCGTCACATGGCCGACGCATTTGAGGAGCACGGGCCGAATAAAGAGTTTGATGAAATCCTTGACAGGCTGCAGGAGGTTGTCGAGGAGGGTAAATCCATCATTGATCCCCGTATTCCCCCAAAACCGCTCATAGGCATGGTCGGTGAGATCTACCTTAGGTGCCAGGTCCATTCAAATCAGGACCTGATAAGGGTCCTGGAGAGGCACGGAGCGGAAGTTGTTGATGCCTCCATCGCCGAATGGGTCAATTACATTACCTATTCAAATCTGAAGGATGCAAAGTCGGCATTCCGCCTCGATCTGAGACAGTTTCGTCTGAGCGGGATGTGGAAGCGGCTGAAAGAGATCGCCAGGTATTCCGGAGAGCTTCTTTATCAGGAGATGAGGCAGAGGCAGGTCTACAAACGTGTGCAAAAACTGATCGATCTGGCCCAGGACCATAAGGTGGCGCACCTTGAAGAGATACTGAAAGAGGATAATATCTTCAGCTTTGATGTCGGGACAGAGGCCTGCCTGAGCATTTCGGGAATTATAGAATACGCAAGGGAGGGATTTAACGGGGTCGTGAATGTATATCCCTTTACCTGCATGCCCAGCACGGCCACCTCCGCCGTGGTAGGCCCCCTCGTAAACAGGCTCGGTGTGCCTTATCTGGATACCCCCTATGACTCCAGCTTCCAGCCCGGAAGGGAGGCCGCTGTCAGGACATTCATGTATCAGGCCCTCCAGCACATGAGGCATCACGGCAGAAAAAATCATGAAAAAGAATAGTATTGATGAACAGGATTTGATAATTACCCTGTTAATCCTGTCGAATAAAGATTTATGAGAGACATATGAGGGGAGTATCGGAATTTATCAAAGAGCATGAGGATCTTCTAAGGGAAGATCGCTTTGACAGGGATTTTTTAGACTTTCACCTGAAACAGATAGGATTTCTACAGCACGAAAGGTTGGTCCATCTCCTGGTGATGCTCTTTGTTATCCTTTGCGCCCTGACCTTTATGGCCCTCTTCCTGTTCCTTGATATCATCCTGTTCCTTGCCGTATTTGTCCTCCTGATGGTCCTGGCGGTCTTCTACATCCTTCACTATTATAAACTCGAAAACACTGTCATTGAATGGTATTTCATATACAATCAGAGGAAGAAGCATGGAGGGAGTGGGAAGGATGATTCAGTTTAGCTCCATTGTCACCCTGGCGCTCTTTACCAGGAAATGGAGCCGGTTGAACATGTTCGCATCGCTCGTGTTCGCGTCCAGGTCCACAAAGAGGATGTTCAGATTGGGATAGAGGTCCCTCATCCTCTTCTCCAACCCCTTTGCGATGACCTGGTTCGCGATACAGCCGAAGGGCTGAAGGCACAATATATTTTCGACCCCGTTTTCTGCCATCCTGATAATCTCGCCGGGAATTAGCCATCCTTCACCGAACTGGTTGGCCAGGTCCACGACACTTTCGGCCTTTTCTGCAATGTCGCCTATCTCTGGAAAGGGCTGATAATATCTATACTGCTCAAGGACCGAATCGACACGGCCGAAGAAATTATTAAGCTTCCTTTCAAAGTAACCGGACAACGGTTTGAATATGCTTTTTCTCTCAATGTATTTTTCCATGTCCACCCTGACGTTTACCAGCCCCTGGGTAAAGAAATTCATGAGAGAAGGAACTTCCACCTCAACGCCCTTTTGGGCCAGCCAGTCCACTACGTTCAGATTGCAGAAGTCGTTATATTTGGCGTAGATCTCACCCACAAGACCGATCCTCGGGTAATCGCCCTCATTAACAGGGAGGACGTTAAAATCTTTTACGGCACTTTCCAAGAGGCGCAATACCTTATCAGGGCCGTTCTCCCCGTCCCTGCGCCACATGTCAAGGTATTTCTGGACGACCTCCCAGGCGCTTCCCCGCGTCTTTTCCCTGGGCAGGATGGGGTGGTACATCAGGGAGAGGGAGTCTACGAAGGTCAGGGAATAGAGGCCCTTCTTTATAAGATCAAGGCGGTTTAATCTGAAACCGGGCTGGGGGTGCAGGTTCGAGCCCTTGAAGTGAACCGTAACCACGGGAATATCATACCCGGCCCATAAAAGCCCCCTCTTGATCAGGGTGACATAGTTACTGGCCCTGCACTGGGCGCCGGTCTGGGTGATCCCCACGGCGACCCGGGAGGGATCATATTTTCCGCTCCCAAGTGCCTTGAGGATGTCGCCCACAACGATTATGGCTGGATAACATATCTCGTTGTTCGTGTATTTCAGCCCGATATCGAGGGAGACCTTATCCGGGGGAGGAAGCACCTTAAAATCGTATCCGGAACCCTCAAAGGCGGATTCAACAAGGGGGGAATAGAATTTTGAAAAGAAGGGCACTAATATCTTCCTGTCCCGGTCCTCTTTCATGAAGAGTGGGAGGCGCCAGGATTTCTTATTAGCTCCTCGGGAGGCCGTTTTCCGGAACCTGAGGGACTCCACAAGGGTCCGGAGCCTCAGCTTGATCGAGCCGGGGCTGGTGATCTCATCTATCCTTACCACGGTCAGGTTCTTGCCCGATTCTTTGAGGATATCTGAAAGAAGGTCAGTTGCCATTGCGTCCAGACCGCAGCCAAAGGAGTTGAGCTGAACGACCTCCATGCCTTTATGCAGGTTCGCGAACTTGCCAGCGTTATAGAGGCGGTTGGTGTATTCCCATTGGGTAAGGGCCTGTATCTCCCCCAGGTCCTCTGACGGGAGAGGAAGGGAATCGCCCGTTATAACATCCATCCCCATCCGGGACAGCATCTCGTATACTCCGTGGTTTATGAACCGGTCGAGATGATAGGGCCTGTCCACTACCATGATTACCTGACGACCTTCCCTAACCGCCCTATTGATGACCTCCCCCGATTCCCTCCTCAGGGCATCCTTAAATTCCCTCTGGGCCTTGATCGCCCTGTCAAAGGCCCTGAGAAATCGCCTCCGCTTGATCCCGAACCGGCTGAAATACTTCATGCAGCCCCGCTTTAAGAGCCTTTCATCCTTTAAAGAGACAGGGGGCGTATCAAAGGGTATTCCTCCATTCTCCTCCGGGTTGATGGCGCTTTTGATGACGGCGGGATAACCCGTGACAATGGGGCAATTGTAGCTGTTGAACCCTTTCTGTTCGCCTTTCTCATACACGACCATGGGATAGAAGATCCGGTCCACCTGTTTTTCAATCAGGTCCATGATATGTCCGTGGGCCAGTTTGGCCGGAAAACAGATACTATCGGACATCACGGTTCCGGCCCCCTTTTCATAAAGGGCGGCGTTTGATCGGGAGGAGAGCTTTACTTCAAAGTCGAGTTCAACAAAGAGTGTGCACCAGAAGGGGAAGTTTTCATAGATATTGAGGACCCTGGGGATGCCGATAACGCATCTGGGTGAATCGGCCCGCACATATTCCCGTTCAAAGAGTAGTTTTTCCTTGAATTCGGAAAGGTTGAAACCATTTCCACGGGATTGCCCCCCGTTTGAAAAGACGCGTTCGCACCGGTTGCCAGAATAGAAGACCTTGCCGTTATCGAATTGCAGGCTGGTCACGATGCACTGGTTGGGGCAGCCCTTGCAGTGAATGAGCTTTTTCCTGCACTCCCCTATCATGGCGAAATCTTCGAAGCCTGCAAGGTGTCCGGTCCTTTCCGGGCGATTGACATGTTTGTCCATTACACTGAGGGCGCAGCCATAGGCCCCCATCAGCCCCGCGATGTCCGGGCAATATACCTCCTTGCCGGTCAGTCTCTCAAAGGCCCTTTGAACGGATGGATTAAGGAAGGTGCCTCCCTGGACAACGACCTTTTCACCCAGTTCCGAAAGGTCCTTTATCTTGAGGACCTTGTTGAGGCAGTTGCGCACGACCGAGTAGGCGAGGCCGGCCGCCATGTCCTCAAGAGCCGCGCCTTCACGCAGGGCCTGCTTCACCCTGGAATTCATGAATACAGTGCACCTGGATCCCAGATCGCAGGGGGAAGAGGAGTGACACGCCTGTTTGGCGAACTCCTCCACCGGGCAGTTGAGGATTTCGGCAAAGGTCTGTAGGAAGGTTCCGCACCCGGAGGAGCAGGCCTCATTGATCTCTATCTTGCGAACGGAGCCGTTGTCAACGAACAGGGCCTTCATGTCCTGCCCGCCGATGTCCAGGATAAAGCTCACGTCTCCGACCAGGTGACGGGCCGCCCTGTAGTGGGCCAGCGTCTCCACAACACCCATGTCAAGCCCGAAGACGGTCCTGATAAAGTCCTCCCCGTATCCCGTGGCGGCCGTGCCCCTGATGGACACATTCACGCCATTTTCACGCAAGGTCTCCGAGAAATAGTTGAAGCCCCTTTGAACGGCACTGACATGGTCTCCCTTATTGTAGACGTAATAATCAAGGCCGATCTTCCCGCTGCCGTCAATGAGGACCATCTTCGTTGTAGTGGAACCGGAATCGATGCCGATAAAACAGTCCCTGTTGTCAAGGTCCCGGACATCAACTTTTTTGACGCGGATAAAACGATTTTCATTCCATTTTACAAATTCGTTACTGTCCCTGAATAGGGGGATCTCCCGGTTTTCGGAAAGGGACTTTCCGGGTCGATCGGATTCCATGAGCTTGAGGAATTCCGAAATTGTCACCTCAAAGGAGTCGGAACCGGAGGTCACGGCCGATCCCAAAGCGGAAAAAAGTTCGGGACGGTCCGGGATAACGACTTCCCTCTCGTTCAATCCCATCCTTGCTGCCAGGGCCTCCCTGAGCATGGGCAGGAATGTGAGCGGACCTCCGCAGAAGAGGACCTTGGGCCTTGGATTAAAGCCCCGGGCAAGGGTGTTGAGGGACTGAAGGGCGACGGCGTTGAAGACAGATGCGGCGATATCCGGGCTTGAGACGCCGCGGCTCATGAGGGCCTGGATGTCGGTCTTGGCAAACACCCCGCAACGGCTTGCAATGGGATGGATACATTCACGTTTCTCCGCCAGGGTGTTCAACCCATCACAGGGGACCCCCAGGAGTATGGCCATCTGATCAATGAAGGCGCCGGTCCCGCCGGCGCAGTTGCCGTTCATGCGGATATCGGAACGACCCCTGCCGTCAAAAAATATCAGCTTTGAGTCTTCCCCCCCAATGTCCAGGAGGGTCCTGACATCAGGATAGAATCTCTGAGCGAATTCGGCGGAGGCCACAACTTCCTGGATAAAGGGTATGTGCAGCCGCTCCGAGATCCCCATGCCCGCCGAACCGGTAATATTGAGACTTATCCTGACATCGCCCAGGTCTCTTAAAATATCCCGAAAGACCTCGCTCATCGTGTGGCGGATCCGGGCGTCGTGGCGCCTGTAATCCGTGAAAACAGGCCTGTTGTCCTTATCGAGTATTACGGTCTTGGCCGTGGTAGAACCAATGTCAATCCCCCCGAGGAGCGCTGACTCATGTCTTGAGCCCCCATGAAATCTTTGCCTTTCCCCTGCAGCGTCTTCTGTGTCTGTTCTGATCAAATAGCAGGCCTCCAACATTCATATATTAATATGGAAAACAATAGGGTTGTATCCTGAAAAAAATTAACAGAAAATATCCCAATATGTTAAAAAAATCAAGCTGGTCCTCTTCTAAAGACAATCTTATCTTTCGATCTCGGGTCGAGATTGATTGTCCCCAAACCAATGAAATTTGAATATATCAGGGGAATATAAAAGTTACATTAATGATCCATATATGATAAAATCCTTTGAAAGCAAACCCTTGACCCCTTGACCCCTTGAATCCTTGGACCCTCTTCTCCAACAAAATTGGAGAAGAACTTTAAATACTAAGAAGGATAGAGCACGGAAATCATGAAAAAGATAATGTTGATAAATGCAATTGAATCTGAAGAGCACAGGATAGCCTTTATAACCGGCGGAATGATGGACGGGTTTCACATAGATATGGCCAGCGCAGAGCAGAAGGAGGGCAATATCTATAAGGGAGTTGTGGAACGTATAGAGCCCAGCCTCCAGGCCTGCTTCGTCAATTTTGGAGCGGAAAGAAACGGCTTTTTACCCTCTGACAGCATTCATCCGGAATATTATGACAGGGATTCAGAGCTGCCCAAGGACCGGCCCATTCCTCCCATTGAGAAGGTCCTGAAAAAGGGACAGGAGCTTCTTGTGGAAGTTCTTAAGGAGATGCCCGGACGCAAGGGGGCACACCTGACAACCTATCTCTCCCTGGCGGGAAGATACCTTGTGCTGACCCCGGGACGGACGATAAACGGTGTTTCAAAAAAGATAGAGAGCGAGGAGGAGAGACAACGGCTCAAGGCGATTGTTGGACGAATGAAATTGCCCGAAGGTGTGGGATACATCATAAGGACAGTGGCGGAGGGACAGAGCAAGAAGGAATTGTCCAGGGATCTTAACCGGCTCCTGAGGCTATGGGAGAACATAAGGAAGAGCGCCAAGAAGGCCCCCCCCTTGACCCTGATTCACAAGGAGCAGGACCTCAGCCTCAGGACACTCAGGGACTATTACACGAGTGATGTGTCAGAGATCATCGTGGACGATAAGGAGACCTTTAACAAGATCAAGGAGTACATGAGGATCATATCACCAAGAGACCAGAGGAAAGTAAAATTTTACAAGGAAAAGCGCCCCATTTTCGATCATTACGACGTCGAAAAACAGATAGAGAGCATCTATCTCAGTCGGGTTCCACTCAAGTCCGGCGGATCCATCATCTTTGATACCACTGAGGCCCTTATCGCCATTGACGTCAATTCAGGCCGGGCCAAGGCCAGCAAGGATGTTGAGAGCATGGCCTATAAAACCAACCGGGATGCGGCCCTGGAGATCGCGAGGCAGCTCCGTTTGAGAGACCTGGGAGGCCTCGTGGTTATTGACTTCATAGACATGAGAGACCGGAAACACATAAGGGAAGTGGAGAAAAAACTCAGGGAGGAGCTGAAAAAAGACCGGGCCAAGACAGATATTTCTCACATATCCAAGTTTGGTATTCTTGAGCTTTCAAGACAGAGATTGAGACCGTCCATAGAATCAAAGAGCTATCAGATATGTACCCATTGCCAGGGCAGGGGGATGGTCATATCGGCCGGGGCCGCGGCTGTATCATACTTGCGAAGGATCTGGGTGGGTGTCTCAAGGGGAGACGTGGCAAGGGTTGAGGGAACCCTCCCCGAAGAGGTGGCCAACTATATCCAGAACAGGAAGCGAAACGAGCTATCTTCCCTTGAAAAACGTTATGGGGTGACCATCATCATAAATAGTGACAATTCAATGCCCCCGGGCGGAGGTAAGCTCGAGTTCGTCAAGAAAGATAAAAGCCCTTCATAAGCGAGCCGTGGACAGGCCGTTGGGAATTTCTCTCACCACGGATCCCTTCAAAATTCCCAGGACAACCAGTTGCTTTTAATAAACAGAGAAGAGTCTAATGTTCAACAACATAATCTATTTCATAATCGTCCTCCTGATCTTCAATATCAGCTATCCGGACAACAGCAAGGGGCAGTCACTGGCCTTCAGCATGACAATGGTTTTTGCATGCTGGGTCATTTTTGCCGCTTACTGCAGGTTCAGCTTCCAAAGGCTCCTTTTAAGACGCGAAAAAGCGGCTGACGGCCGCTTGACTGACGAATATCAGGGCCTGATCCTCCGGCTGTCAATCCTGGCGATCCTCATGTTCAGCCTGGATGTCTATCTGTTTCAGCTAAAATACTGGATCCAGAGTATCCCCGGGGTAAGCCGGGTTTCGTTCCTGCAGGGGATATTCGCGATAGCGCTGTTTCTCTTTTATCTTGCCACTATCTGGTACAATTCGCATAAATCCTATGTAATGGCCTTCCAGGCAAAGCTCAGTAGGAGTTCATTTATCGTCTCCAATTTCAAGCTCAACTTCCCCATCCTGTTCCCCTGGCTGGTCCTGTCCTTTGCCTATGACATGATCGCGCTCAGCCCATGGTCAGGACCCGGGAGCTTTTTGGGCAGGCCCGAGGGCCAGATGGTCTTCTTCGCCGTCTTTCTTGGGATGCTGATGGTTTTTATGCCCCCCCTCATCCAATACTGGTGGGGATGCAGACCCTTTGATTCCTCTGATCGAGTGGATGAATTAAAGAATTTTTTAAAGGAGATAGGTTTCAGATACCGTGATTTCCTGAGGTGGCCCATATTCGAAGGCCGTATGATGACTGCCGGAATCATGGGGATCATTCCAAGATACCGGTACATCCTTGTGACCGACTCCCTCTTGTATATACTTACCATAACGTAACACAAGGCCGTGCTGGCCCACGAAGTGGGCCACGCCAAATATCACCACCTCTTGTTCTATGTGCTCTTTTTCCTTGGATATATGGTCCTGTCCTTTGGCCTGTTCGATCTCTTTGTCAGCATCTTAGCCTTGCACCCGTATTTTCTTAAGGCCCTCGGGGGAGGTGAATCCGGGTCAGCCAACCTCTTCTATCTGGCGCTCTCAATTCCCATTATCTTAACAATGGTGGTCTATTTCCGGTATATAATGGGTTTTTTTATGCGTCATTTCGAGAGACAGGCGGATCTCCATTCCGCGGCCACCATGGGGAGTCCGGCTCCCGTGATCAGTTCCTTGGAGAAGATCGCGCTTTTGAGCGGGAAGAGCCGGAATCTTCCAAGCTGGCACCATTTCAGTATAAAGGAACGGGTGGACTATCTGTGGAGGAGTCTGAAGGAGCCAGGGCTTGTTCGTCGTCACAACAGGTTTGTCGTATTATCTTTCATAGCCTATCTGATATGCATAGCCGGTCTGGGATATTCTCTGAACTTCGGTCCCGTGAAAAAAGATATCAATTACAGGATTGCAGTGGATGTCCTTGATCAGCAACTCGCTAAAGATCCCGGCAACCTCCTCCTGCTCCAGAATTTGGCCATGGTCTATAATCAGATGGAGGACTATGGTAAAGCCATCAAGATCTATGAGAGACTGCTTGCCATCGACGGGTCCCAGGCCACGGCCCTCAATAATCTGGCATGGCTGCTTGTTACTGCACCCGACAAGGCCTTAAGGGATCCTTCCAGGGCCCTCATCCTGGCAGAGAAGGCGGTGTCAATAGACAGGAATCCCGTCTTTCTTGACACCCTCGCGGAGGCCTACTATGCCAACGGGCTCTTTCACAAGGCAGTTGATGCTATAAAGGAGGCAATTTCCCTTGAAAAGAAGGATAACCGCTATTACAAAAGGCAATTAAAGAGATTTTCAGCCTCTCTAAAAGGGGGATGATCGGCCTGCGCGCTTTTCACTTTTCATGTATTTTCTTTGACCGTTTTTGCCATTCTTCATCCGTCAGCCAAGTCATGTTAAAGGGGTTCAGACTTGTCAATTCCAGGTAATGGCCCTCGGGTAAGAAGAATGTGCTTTCTTTCAAGGTTGGTCTATTATTGATGGGTCCCAGGCTGTTGGCCTCCCGGGTCGTCCATTCGACCCATACCCATTGGTCGTCGGTCTCCCTCTGATAGGCAACGCTCGCATGCATGCCGCCGGCAGTGACAATCGGGGCGTAGAGCCGCAATCTATCCGCGGGGACTCCTGAGGCCACGGCAAGGGCGATGATAAGCGCGGACCCGTCTTCACAATCACCCTTGCGCCTCTGGAGGGTCTCCATGGGCAATGTCCAGCGGTCATGCATATTGAATTGCTTTTCATCGCTGTTGTAACTTATATTCTTTCTCACCCATTTCTCGATTTTATATACCTTGATATCGTTTGAATCTTCCTGCCTTACGATCTTTTTGACCAGCCTGTCTATTGTGGTCTCTGCCATCAGGTTGGTGCCGTTAAAAAGCAGCAATACCGCCAGTAAAAAAAACGATAGCGTCTTTATAAATTCGTTCATAATCTGTTTTTCAAGGCTCACGGCCCGATGCCCATATCAGGTGACCTTATCCAGAATTTTATCGATACTCTCAAAAAGTAATTCCGGGGAAAGGGGCTTGAGTGATTCCACACTATTATAGCCCCATGAAACACCGCCGAATAATATCTTAGCCTCTCTGGCCGCCTTGAGGTCCCTTATTTCATCGCCTATATAGATGGATTTGGCATGCGGGATGCCGCTTTTGCTTAAGATCTTTTTTAATTTGGCCTTTTTTCTGAAAATGGAAACCCCGCATTCGTAATAGTCTATAAGAACGGCATTTTGGGGACCGAGAATCGTGCGGACGTTTTCATAGGAATTGGAGCTCATAAGGGCCAAGGTGATCCCCTTTTTTGAAAGACCGCGTAACAGGCCGTCCACGCCTTGAAACAGAGATATCCGATGGATATCTGCGGCCATAAGTTTTCTCATGTGCCTTGCGATCATAGGGATTTTCCATAGGGGCACATCCAGATATTTCAAGACATTGCCGGCATCGAGCCGTCTGATCGACTCGATGTCCTGTTTCGCGACTCTTTTGAACCTGTACCTATCGGCCACATCGTTTATCACACCGATAAACCATTGGAACGTATCGGCCAGGGTGCCGTCAAAATCGAAGATAACAAGGTCGTATTTCACGACAAGGTGCTTTTTTATGCCTTTCACATCTTTGTATTTTTTGATTTCGCTTTTATCATAAGCAGGCCGGGGCCCTTGTGAAAATACATTATCATGTCTTTCAGGCTATGGATGGAATCGGGGGGAAGGTTTCTGAGATAGCGGCGGACCATTTTAAGGGCCTCTATTTGGTCTTGATTGTATCCCAGTTTATTGTTCCTTGACCTTAAGGAGTTCCAGTTTTTTTTCTATATTGTCACTGATCCAGTGCTCGTCCCACCATTCCAGGGGGTTTACAAAGACGCCATGGACCATCATGCTCAGGTGAAGGTGGTCGCCTCCTGCGAGGCCGGTTTGACCTGTATGACCGATAACATCTCCTTTTTTCACCTCCTGGCCGACCGCGACCTGCATACTGCTCAGATGCCCGTAAAGGGAGGCCAGCCCCTGGCCGTGGTCAATCACCACCGTCAGACCGTAGATGCCGTTTCTTTCAGCAAAGATGACCCTGCCGCTGTTGCCCGCTATTACCGGTGAATTTGCCAGTGAGGCCAGATCAATGCCCAGGTGATACTGCTCATCAATCTTCTTATCTTTATAATAATAACTGCGATGATCGGCAAATCTTGCCATGGTTGCGGCATTACTGAGCCTCAACCAGGCGCCTTCCCAGAGTTGTTCGGGGCTGGTCTCTTTAAGGAGGTTGTACAGGGCCTCATCATCCTTCTTTCTCAGGTCGTTGTTTATCTTCAGGTATTTCTCTATGTCGCTGTCCTGGGGCCCGAACTCATAGAATGAGAAATAGGGAAGGATCCTTTTCAGGAACCTGTCTGTTATGATAATTTTCTCATCGCGAAATCGTTTTCTCCTTACATGATAGTAAAAGGTGGAGCGAGTCGTATTCTCCGCCCTGTCTTTGGCCCAGAGGAAAATGGAGGGATCAAGGCCAGCGTTGTAGGGGAGGGCAAAGTAGGCCAGAAAGGTGCCATCCTTTCCAGCCGGGAAACCGGGGAAGAAATGGTCGTCCACGTAAACACCGCTCTCAACTGTATCGGAAGATGTCCGGTAGATTATCAGACCCGACCCACCCTGGTTGATGTTATGCATCCGGCTGATCGCCCTGATAGCCGGGGGTATGGTGTCAACGGTCATTTTTTGCTGGAGAAGGGTCATGTTGCCGTCTCCACCGCCTCTCCTGGAATAATCCCACACTTGAACGTTTAGGTCCACACGGCCTTGGGCCAGGTGAAGCTCGGACGGGTCAACAGTGAACTCCTTTTCAAATTCCTTGATACCCTGCCTATTCAAGAAACCTTCGAAGGGGAATTTTTCTTCAAGAATGACTACTTCTCTTCCCCCCTGGCTGCATAGTACCTTCAGCGTTTTCAGTCCCCTCTTGGAGTCGCTGATTTTTACCCTGAATCGTTGCTTTTTTGAAATGAAGTCGGGCAGGGGTTCAAGGGATGCAATGGGTTTCTCGCCTTCGAAGATAATGGTGAAAAACCAGACAAAAATAAGAAGGATGATAAAAAGCGGTATAAGCGTCAGAGAATAGCCAATTTTTTTATTTTTAAACATGAGTTTCTTTTCCGAACCGGTGATATTGTGTTAATGTTAAGTTCCACCAATAGCGATATAGGATAAAAAAATCCGTGAAATTCACGGGGCTGCCGGCGGCCGGTCCCGCCGCGGCAGAATATTTAATCCAAGTCTTTGATTTAACATGGTTTTCATAAAAAATTTAATGTATTAGTCCAGGGAGGTTTATTCTCGGATATGCATGTTTACAGATTTTGCCTTTAAATGTCAAATTTTCGCTGTGGATATATTTCATGCCCTGAATATCAATTAAGTGCGGATATGGCAATTTTTTTATTTATGCCTTGCACCTTACAGGGAGGCGATAGAAAAAATAGAGAGGATTGGGAGGTCATTGGAGACTGATTAGCCCATTATGTTTTTGGCGATCGCCCTGACCCTGTCCATTATCTCTTCCTGATCCAGGTTGAGAAATTTCCTGTCTTTCATAAGTATCCTGCCGTTGACAATGACGTCTTTCACGTCGGCCCCGCCGGCTGAATACACCAGAGAGGATACTGGATTATAGAGGGGCACCAGATGAGGCCTTCGCGTATCAACAACTATAATATCGGCCATTTTACCCTTCTCTATGGTCCCTGTCTCAGAAGCCAGTCCCATTATTCGAGCGCCCCATGAAGTCGCCATCCTAAGGACGGTTCCGGCATCCATGTTTGTAGGATCATTAGTAAAGACCTTGTCCAGCTTCGCGGCGGTGTCCATCTCCTTAAAGAGATCCAGGTTGTTGTTGGAGGCGCAGCCGTCCGTCCCGATTCCCACGGTAAGCCCCATCTTTAGCATCTTGGATGTCCTGGCCACGCCGGAAGAGAGTTTCATGTTGCTTTCCGGGACATGGACTATGCGCACGTCGCGCTCCGAGAGGAGTTCGATCTCCTTGTCATCCAGGTGTATTGAATGGGCCGCGATCAGATCAGGGCTCAGTATTCCCAGACTGTCCAGATATGGAACAGGCCTTAATCCAGTCTTTTTGATTATTTCATCAACTTCCCCGGAAGTCTCTGAAAGATGGGTCTGGAGAGGCAATGAATGCTCCCGGGATAATTCCATAGCGCCCTTAAAGGTCCTTTCAGAGCAGGTAAGGGGGCTGTGGCAAAAAAGTCCCGGAGTTATCAGAGTGGAGAAATTCAGCCACCGTTCGATGAACTCCTTTCCTGTTTCAAGATTCTTTAGAGGGTCGCCCACCCCTGGGGCGGGAAGATCGATGACACCCTGGGCGATAATGGCCCTGAGACCTGATTTATGAAAGGCCCTCACCGTGTCATCGGCAAAAAAGTAGCTTTCTATAACAGAGGTGGTGCCTGAAGCGATCATCTCAAGGCAGCCAAGGAGGGCGCCCCAATAGACGTTTTCAGGATTGAGGTGAGCGGCCTCGGCAGGGAATATCTTCTCAAAGAGCCATTGTTTGAGGGGAAGGTCGTCCGCGTAACCCCGGAAGATGGTCATGGCAGTATGGGAATGGGCGTTTACCAGTCCGGGCATTATGACACAGTTTACGGCGTCAATTATCTCGGCCTGCTCCGGCCGGATATATCCTTCGGCGGGTATGATATCGATTATCCTGTCCTTCCCGATAAGAACATTCGCCTTCTCCAGAGGGGCTTCCCCATCCTTCATGGTGAGGAGGGTCCCGCCTTCTATGACTATATCGGGATGTTTCCCGGCAATATCATCGCCTGTTTTTTTTAATCTATCTTTTACTTTCATGATTTAAGCCCTGGATTCATTAATCGAATCAGAATTAACCATACCGACTTCTTGCCAGGGGCATGAATTTTGCAAAAATTACAGGAATATGGACATAGAGTCAAGAGGATCAAATTTACTTGACATGAGGGTTTGATCTGTTAGGAAAGGCCGATTCGAGGGCAAGGAGTTTAGCGGTTGAGTTAATCATTCTTTTTGGTTATGATTCCTCTATAAATGATCCTATAGCGGAATTTCAGATCACTTAATCGGACACCGCGCCCGATTTTTCTCGGGAAAATCTATCAGTTCTTAATATTCATGGAGGTATCGCGCTGACTTATGGCCATTGTAGCGCCCTTCAGGGGCTTGACTTATAACTTTAACAGGTTTGGTGATTTATCGAGTCTTGTCGCCCCACCCTATGACGTTATCTCTCCGGAAGAACAGAAGTATTTCTATCAGGCCCATCCCAATAATGTAATAAGGCTGATCCTGGGCAAGAAGAAAACAGGGGATTCCGACTGGGATAATCGTTACACCAGATCCGCCGATTTTATGAAGAGATGGGAGTCCGAGGACATTCTTGTTCGATCAAAACACCCGGCGATCTATCTAACTTCCCATACCTATGATCCGGGTGACGGCGGTGGCAAGAGGGTCAGGTGGGGATTCATAGCCCTTGTCCGGATAGAGGATGAGGGCTCCCGTGTGATCCTTCCCCATGAGATGACCTTTTCCGCCCACAGGGACGACAGGTTGAAACTGATGAGGGCCTGCAGCGCCCAGCTGAGTCAGGTCTTTGGGCTATATGACGATTCCGCCGGTATATTGAACAGACTAAAGGCGGTGAGCGGCTCTCCTCCTCGGGTATCCTTTGAATTAAAGGACGGCACAGGCCACATGATGTGGATTATAGAAGACAAGAGCGTGTTTAAAATGGTCGCCGAGGGCATGCGTGACAAGGCCCTTCTAATAGCGGACGGTCATCACCGGTATGAGACATCAAGGAACTTCAGGAATATCATGAGGGCGAGACACGGCAGGGGCCGTGGAAACAGGTCCTATGAATATCTGATGATGTATCTTTCAGACATGAACGACAAGGGGCTTACGATCCTGCCGTCTCATCGATTGATCAAGAGGTGCAATGGATTCAGGCCCAGCACCTTTTTAAAAAAGGCCTCCCAATGGTTTGAGGTAGCTGAACTTCCTGTTTCCGGTCCCAAAGGCAGGGATCGGTGCAATGACTTAAAAGGGGCCATGGCGGAGAAGGGTGAAAATAGTTCCGTCCTCGGTTTTTATTACCATGGGGGAGACAGATATTACCTCCTATCCCTCAGGACGGGGGCCATGGACGAAACCGGAGAAAAACTCCACCCGTCGCTTCGGAAGCTTGATGTGTTAGTGCTTTCAGGGCTGATCCTCCAGAAAAGTCTGGGCTTCACCAAGGAAGATCAGGACGATGATAGAAATTTTCACTATAACAGCGACATGGCTGACGCCATCTCACTTGTCAAATCAGGGGAATACAAGATGGCCTTTTTCCTCAATCCCACCAAAATGGAGCATATAAAAGAGGTGGCCAGCAACTCTTTGATCATGCCGAGGAAATCTACCTATTTCTATCCAAAGGTCCTGACCGGCCTGGTCTTTAACAAGATAGACCCCCATGAAACAATCCAATCTACCTGATATAGACCTTTTTCCAGGGGAATCCATCGATGAATTCATGGGCGGCCGTTTAAGGCTGATTCAACCGAAGAGGGGGTATCGTTTTTCAATCGACGCAATACTGCTCTCAGAGTTTGTCACAATTAAAGAGGGCGACACAGTGGTGGATCTCGGGATAGGATGCGGAATAATTCCGCTCGTCCTGCTTTTGACAAAGCCGGTGGGATACGCCTTGGGCCTGGAGATCCAGAGGGAACTGGCCTTACAGACTTCTCGCAACTCGATATTGAACGGTTTTTCAGGAAAGATGGGCGTGATTATCGGAGATATCCGAAACCCACCCCTTGCCCCTTCATCCGCGGAGGTCGTCGTGTGTAATCCCCCCTATCGCAAAAGGGCGAGCGGCAGGATCAATCCTGATCAGCAAAGGGCCATTGCAAGACATGAGATACTTGCTTCCCTGGATGACATCCTCAAGGGCGCCAGGCATATCCTGAGGGACAGGGGCAGGATAGCCATGATTTATCCTGCCGAACGCCTTGCCGACCTTATGGCAAAGATGAGGGCGCACGGCCTGGAGCCCAAGAGGGCAAGGATCGTCTATCCCGGCATGGAATCGGATGCCAAGCTGGTCTTGATTGAGGCCTCCCTGGGGGGAAGGGAGGGGATGAGGATCTTGCCCCCCCTGATGGAGCAGGGCGAATACACACATTCGTAGAGGCGTGTCGCCCTATCCGGAGCCAAGCCTGAATTCTATCCTCTGAACCGCGTTTCTGCCAAGCCTCCTGTTGAGCTTCTCTTTTATCCTGTCTTTCGCGAACTCGAGCTCCTGCATCCAGATGGGATCTGATACATCGACCCTCAGGCGGCCGTTTTTGATCCATGAGGGGTGGGCGTGTTCGGCGATTGCGGGACCTACCGCCTCGTCCCAGGCCTCCCATATTTTAGCGTCATCAGGATCAAAGGGCAGGTCTCGGCTGTTGAAAAGGTCCGAGATAATATCTTTTAAAGGGGTGAGCGGTTCCTTTTTCTTTTTCATGTTATGGCCCGGCATCCCGGCAGCTTTGATGATGTGAAAACAATCTCAACAGATTAAGCCTTGACTAAAAACCTGCCTGTGGATAAGATAACATAATAATGTCAATTTTCAAACAGGGGATTATTATGGCGTGGGACTGGGATAAGTTGCAGCAGCAGAAAAAGGGCAGGCATGACGGGGCCCCGCCCCAGATGGATGATGTCCTTGGGAAGATCAGGGACATGAAGGGCAAATTCCGGGGATCATGGCTCATTGTCCTTCTCATCATCCTTTTTATCATAGGCTATACAATGGTCTATACCATAGGCGTTGATGAGGTGGGTGTTGTCCAGCGGTTCGGCAAGTATGTCAGGACCACTCCACCGGGCCTCAACTTCAAACTCCCCTCCGGCATAGAGAAGGTCACCAAGGTAAAGGTCAGGTATGTGTATAAGGAGGAATTCGGTTTCAGGACCATTGAGGCGGGGATCCGGACAAGGTACGCATCTGACACGGCCTACCTTGGGGAATCATTGATGCTGACCGGTGACCTTAACGTGGCCGTAGTCCCATGGATAGTCCAGTATCGCATCAAGGACCCCTACAACTACCTCTTCAAGGTCCGTGATGTCGGTTCCACTCTGAGGGACCTGTCCGAGTCCACAATGCGACTGGTCGTGGGGGATAGGAGTATCAACGAGGTAATCAGCAAGAGGGAGGAGATTGCGGCCCAGGCCAAAGATCTGTTGCAGAAGGAGCTTGACGAAGCGGAGACGGGCATCTACGTGACCACCATTGAGATGAAAAAGACCAATGTGCCTGAGCCTGTTCAGCCTTCATTCAACGAGGTAAACCAGGCGATCCAGGAAAAGGAAAAGATGGTCTATCAGGCCAAGGAGGCCTATAATAAACTTATCCCCCAGGCCAAGGGCCAGGCTGAAAAGACGATCAAGGAGTCGGAAGGATACGCCCTGGATCGAGTTAACCGGGCCAAGGGCGATGCCTCGAGATTTGAGGCCCTGTTCGCAGAGTATTCCAAGGCCAAAGACGTTACCCGGAGGCGGCTCTACCTGGAGGCCATTCGCGATGTATTTCCCAAATTAGGTGAAAAATATATAGTTGACGCCGAACAGAAAAACCTTCTTCCACTGCTTAATCTTGGCCAACCCTCAGGAGGAAAAAAGTGAGACCCAGATCAATCATAATAATCGTAATTATCCTGTTAATAGCATTCTTCAGCTCCGCTTACGTGGTGGATGAGACGGAGCAGGTTATTATTACCCAGTTCGGCAAGGCCGTGGGTGATGCCAAGAAAGAGCCAGGGCTTAAGTTCAAGATTCCCCTGATCCAGCAGGCCAACTATTTTCCCAAGAATCTCCTTCAATGGGACGGCGATCCGGGTCAGATCCCTACTCTTGATAAGACCTTCATATGGGTGGATACCTTCGCCCGGTGGAAGATTGTGGATCCCCTGGTATTTTTCCAGACCGTAAGCAATGTTTCAGGGGCCCTCGGCAGGCTGGACGATATCATTGATTCGGCAGTGCGTAATTTTATCACCTCTTACCCCCTCATAGAGACCGTCAGAATGACCAATAGGGAACTGGATACCTTTGAGGCCGGAATCGATGAGGTCAAGGATAAGAGCCCCTTAGGTGAGATTAAAATGGGAAGAAGGATGATAACAAAGGGTATCATGGACCAGGCACAGCCCAAGCTGGAGAAGTTCGGGATAGAACTGGTCGATGTAAAGCTCAAGAGGTTGAACTACGTGGAAGAGGTCCAGCAGTCCGTGTACGGGAGGATGATTGCCGAACGGAAGCAGATAGCCGAGAAATTTCGGTCCGAGGGCATGGGGGAGGCCCGTAAGATTGAGGGTGACATGGAGAAGGAGATGAAGAGGATTACATCCGAAGCCTACAAAACCGCTGAGGAGATCAAGGGCAAGGCCGACGCGGAGGCAACCCTGATATACGCCAAGGCCTTTGGCAAGGACCCTGACTTCTATTCATTCCTCAAGACACTGGATATATATAAAGAGAGCATGGATAAGGACAGCAGCCTCGTCCTTTCAACCAATTCCGAATTCCTGAAATATTTCAAGGGGTATAAGGGCGAGTAAGTATCCCTATCCAAGGGCTCTTCTGACAGCCTTAAGCATCATTTTTATATCGTAGGGCTTACTGATAAAGTCCTTGGCCCCTGAGTCCAGGATTGCCTGCGTGGATCCATTTGCCGCGTATCCGCTGGCGATTATAACCTTCGCGTTATTGTCTATTTTCATGAGGTCATCGAGGAGCTTTCTTCCGCCCCTTCCCGGCATAATCAAGTCAAGAATAACAAGATCTATTTTCCCGATATTCTCCAGATAGTATCTAAAGGCGTTCTCGCCGTCAGAGGCGGTGATTACATTATAACCGAATCCTGAAAGAATCTCCTTCCCGAGTTCCCGGTTTGTTTCCTCGTCGTCAACCAGCAGGATTGTTTCATAACCCCCCTGGGCGATTGTTTCCTTCTCCTTGTTATGGGCTATTCTTACTCCTGATTCCATTACCGGAAAATAGATCTCAAAGGTCGTTCCCCTGCCCGGTTCACTTAAACAGGTGATATAGGCCCTGTGACTCTTGACGATTCCGTATACCATGGCCAGACCGAGACCCGTGCCTTCGCCTTTCTGCTTTGTAGTGAAGAAGGGTTCGAATATGTGTTCCAGTATCTCCCTTTCCATGCCAGAGCCGTTATCCGCAATAGTAAGGAGGACATATTCACCTGGAGCGGAACCCGGATGAAGGGAACAAAAGGGCTTGTCCAGAATTGCGCTCCTGGTCTTGAAGATCAGTTTCCCACCTTCCGGCATCGCGTCTCTGGCGTTAACACCGAGATTCATCATGATCTGCTCAAGCTGGCCGGGGTCCGCCTCGATTTTTTTGATTCCCTTCTCCAGGTCTAATTGGATATGGATCATTTTCGGAATTGTACGTTCAAGTATCTTTAGGACCTGATCTACCTCATTATTGAGGTCAACGGGTTCGAATCTGTTCTTCATTTCTCTGCCGAAGACCAGGAGCCTTCTCGTAAGGTTACTGGCCCTTTGGGCGGATTTTTCGATAGTCTCAAGCTTTGAATAATCAGGGTGTGTAGGGTCCTTTCCCATCAACAGGATCTCGGTGCAACCGAATATGGCCTGGAGATTATTGTTGAAATCATGGGCGATTCCTCCGGCAAGGGTGCCGATTGCCTCCATTTTCTGGGCGTGTAGGAGCTGGGCCTCCAGTTTTTTCCTGTCGGATATATCCCTGAGTATATATAATATCCCTGCAGGGTTTCTTTCGTGATCATAATAGCGGGAGGCGCTCAGGCTAACGTCCAACAGCCGTCCTTCTTTAGTAACCCGTTTTGTCAAAAAAGACTGGTAAGATGTCCCATTCTCTTTGATATCCTTTAGGATCGATCTGTGGCCGTCTTTTTCGGTTTCCGGGATAAAGGGTATATCCTCCCCTTCTACATCCTGGAGGGTCCATCCAAAGAGCTTTATAAATGAGGGGCTGATATATCTGGTCTTATCCTCCATATCCGAAATCACAATCGCGTCGGCGGAGGAACTTATAAGAGAACGATAGACCTCCTCCGCCTTCCTGGATTCTTCATAGAGTTCCCTGTACTTTTTTTCGCTCTTCTCAAGGGCCATGAGGGCCTCTTTTCGCTCCCAATGGATACTGACCATTATGGCTACAACCCGGAAGGTTTGAACTTCCTCTCCAAGCCACTCACGGGTTTTCCCGTTGTTTTCAAAGCTCATTAATCCAACGAGGGATTTGGTCGTTGAATATATTGGGATTGCAAGGAGGGAACGGATGTTACTGGATTTCAGCATCTCTTTGTCCGCGGAAGATTCGGAAGGGAGCGAATCGACATCGGGGATCATGACGCTCTCGCCATTTTCCATACTCTTTATCAGCCAAGAGTACAGGGGTGGATTCAGGGTCCGGTTGCTGTTTTTAAGAGATTGGGTATCTGGGGAGCACCATTCATACTCGCCTACTATCTCATGCGTGTCCGCATCAAGACGAAGTATGTGAGTACGGTTAACAGACGTTGCTCTACCTAAAATTGACAATACTTCATTGAGGTCGGAGCGGTCAGGAGAGAGGAAAATCCTGGATACTTCTGCAACAGCCTCTTCTATGGCAAGACGGTCTTTTAACCACTCTTTTTTCAATAAATGTCCGGATAACATGCCCGCTTCAATAATAATTGATTTCAAGGTGAGGTTTAAGTGATACCCGATTGTTTATATAGTCCGGCTTATTGAATGTTGCTGTTACCTCCTCGATTACCTATTTTGTCCGCCTCGCTTCCTCAATTGCTCTCTTGACTGTGTTTAGGAGGTCTTCCTGTTTGACCGGTTTCAAGAGTGAAGCAAAGGTCCTGCAATTCACCCCTTTTGATGAGGATTTATACTTCTGATAGCCAGAAACAAGGACTGCCTGACAATAGGGCTGAATATCATTAAGGTAGGCTATCAGGTCCATGCCGTTTTGCCCTTGGGGGAAGATATTGTCTATGATGGCCGCATCGAATTCCTCTTCCGATATAAGGGCCATGGCATCCTCGATATTTGAAGCCACCTCGACATGATAACCGAAGTTCTTCAAAAAGAATTGAAAGCTGAACCTTATGCTTTCCTCGTCATCCACTACGAGGACCCTGGCATCTTCTATTTTAACCGCTTTTCCACTATTCATAGGCTCTTGGATGATTCTCTTTCCTTCTCCCCGTGATTAATCCAGATTCCGGTCCGGGAATGTCCATGCTGCAGGGTTTGCGACATAAAAAGACTTATTGACCGGATGATTCGTCGGACATTCATAAATTAAATTCAAGGATCGTGCCAATATCGGGATAGAAAGATCTATTTTTTTGATAGGTTTTTCAGGTAGTTGTCAGGAGTGAATCCTGAAAGGGCAGAAAGTTAAAAATGAGAGTGTAACATGTTACAATTGTGTAACATAACAGTTTTACACCCTGTGAAAGAAGGAAAGCCTATCCAGGGGGCGCGACTACGCTGTTTTCCTTTATCTTGCGATAGAGGGTCTGCCTGCTTATGCCTAACAGCCGCGCGGCCTTGGCCTTATTCCATGCGGTCCTCTCAAGGGCGTGGATAATCCCTTGAATTCCCTCCGGTTCATTCTTTTTGAAAATTCTGCTCTTGAATTCGGAATATTCTCTGATTTCAGGCGGTATGTGATCAAGGGTTATGTTATCTCCATGGCAGAGCACAAATGCGTGCTCGATTGAATGTTCAAGCTCCCTGACATTTCCCGGCCATGGATAATGCATAAAGACATTTAACACGTCACCCGTAACACCTTCGACCGATTTCTTGAATTGCCTGTTGAAGCGGTCGCAGAAGTGCTTTACAAGCAATGGGATATCCTCAAGCCTCTCGCGTAGTGTGGGAAGCAAGATTTCAACTACCTTAAGCCGATAATAGAGGTCTTCCCTGAAATCTCCCTGTTTGACCTTTTTTTTCAACTGCTGGTTGGTGCTCGCGATGATCCTGACGTCTACCTTTATCGGTGAGGAATCACCCACGCGTTCAAACTCTTTTTCCTGCAATACCCTCAGGAGCTTTAACTGTATCGGGTAGGATATGTCGCCGATCTCATCTAAAAAAATGGTCCCTTCGTCAGCCGCCTGAAAACGGCCGATTTTATCCTTTGAAGCGCCTGTAAAGGCGCCCTTGACATGGCCGAAGAGTTCACTCTCAAGTAGGTTTTCAGCAAGGGCGGAACAGTTGACGGTTATCATGGGCTTGAAGGCCCGGGGGCCGCTGTGGTGCAGGGCCCTGGCAATTAGCTCCTTTCCGGTGCCGCTTTCTCCCGTGATAAGGACCGTCGTATCCGTATGGGATAAGTCTTCGATCAGTCGATAGATCTCCTGCATCTTCCTGCTTTTTCCTATGATGTTGTGGAAAAGATGCCGCTCCCTCAACTCGCGTTCCAGGTCATTAAGTCTCGTAACATCCCTGAGCACCAATACTGCACCGATGGGTTGATCATTATGATCCATTAAAGGAGAACTGGTAACCGCGGCTACCTGGTGAGGGTGGTCCTGATGCCTGCATTCAACCAGGGATTCCCTGATCGTTATCTGTCGATTGAGTGTCTCCCGCAAAATGGCGTGACAGGAGTTATTGCACCGGCTATCAGGGAAAATTAAGGGCTTGCCTATAATATCTTTGGGCGCCAAGCCGCAGATCCTTTCGGTCGCCTCATTTGCTTCAATCACGCGCATCTCTTTATCAACGGTAATAATGCCGTCATTAACGCTCCTGAATATGGCCTCGAGGTTATTTCTTATCCTTTCCTTTTCCTCCTCCATTAATCTTTTTTCATCCCAAAGGGCTTTATGCTCAAGGGCCAGCTTGGTAGCACGCAGGAGGTACTCTTTGCGGATTGGTTTGGGAAGATAGTCAAAGGCGCCCAGACGAACCGCGTCAGCCGCGGTATTTATGCTTGGCTTGCCTGTAATCATGATTACCGGGCACTTCAGATCCCTTTTCCTGACTTCACTTAGGATCTCAATCCCTGTATGATCTCCCAGGATAACGTCTGCAAAGATCAGGTCGGGCTCTTCATTTGAGATTATCTCCAGGGCGGAATGATAATCTTCACAGGTGAATACCCTGTGGCCCTCCCTGGACAAGAAGACCTTGAAGGTAAATCTGATACTCTCTTCATCATCTACAACGAGGACCCTTGCTTTCGTATCTCGATCTTTTATCTCCCGCCTCCTTATAATTTTTGTATAGGTAGTAAATAATTATATAAATTTATAATAAATGTTATTTAAATATCCGAAAATAGATATTTTGTCAAGCATTTTAACATAGTTACGCATTAATATTCAAAGGGAGCGGCAACTTATTGAATTAATAGACTATGTCCAACATTGGGAGGAGGATTGAGAGTCAAGATTTCTGGAATTCAATTTATGTGGACCCGCAAGGACGGGGATGGTGAAAACAGGATATATTTCAAAGGAAATTAATATGTTGAATTGATCACGAAGGGGAAAGGCGCCAGACCAGATAACCCTTTTCCTCTAAAAAGTCCCCTAATTCCAGGGGTATCTTCAGATGAGTTGCAAAAATATTACGGCCCCTGTTGTCCCTGAAAACGATTCCGGGTATGGACAGTTTGATATTATTCGGCTCCTTCCCGTCAACAGCCAGGAATGTGTGGGATTTTGAATCATATTCAATAGCCAAGAAGTCGAGGGCCTTTTTCAAAATCGTGGAGGGGGTATCTTCATCGGTAATCGAAAGGACCGGGAAACCATGGTCATGGAGCAGTGTAACAATGTCTTGCCCCAGTCCTTTCAAATCAATAACACAGTCCCTGCCCCGGATTTGAAGGAAAAAATCGGCCTTTATAATAAGGTCAAAATCGGTCTTTTCGCTTTGATAGACGGGTATGTCCAGGTCCCTTGAAAAAGGAATGCCCGTGAGTTTCAAAAGCATCTCGATAATGGAGGATCTGCCATCACCTGTTTTTAGGATCTCCACCTCCTTACGGGGTTTATCCATGGCCCCTGTAAAGGGTGGATAGTCAATGTACTTTATGCCCAGCCCCCCCAAAAAGGCCCTGATTGAATCCGGGGTCCTTGGGCCCTTTTCATTACAGAGGTCAAGAATAACAATATTGCCCTTTTCAGAAGGCGGTCCCGGTGTCATTTTCACTATCCAGTCCCCGCTTAATCTCATTGGGATGTCTCCGCCATAGAGGAGGGGCTCACCTGCCCGATATATCTTATCATAGCCACATTGGTCCATTATCCTGTCAATGGCCTTCCTCAGATCATCATCCCTTTCAAGATGAACGATCCTGTAATTATCCCAGTTAGACATGATAAGACCCGCCATCTTTTCAGGCAGTTCATTATATATATCCACGATCACCCTGTTGCCGTTCCTGAGGTCAATGATGGGATATGAATCAGCCTTAAGATTGATCTGGCCTCCTGCCTTGAGGGGAATAAAATGCTTTCCCGTATCGATCCATTCCTCACCCATCATAATAAATATCTCTTTTAACTGACCGCCCAGCTTTTCCAGATCTTCCTTCCTTGTTATCGCTTCGGTAACCGGGGCGGGAGGGGCCGGTTTTATGGGCGACCTGATGATTTCCGGTGAATAGATGGGTATCCTGACCCTCTGACCGGGATATATATTATTTAGATCTCCGATTGATGGATTCATTTTTTTCAGGAGGCTCAGGTACTCATCGTAGAGGTCCTTTTCAGGGATCTTATAGAGGTCTTTTACCACCTTAATCAGGCAATCGCCAGGCCTGATGGTGTAATATTCCATCGCCAGATCCTTTATACTCTCAAGGGGAACGGGCGTCGAAGACCCCTTTTCCGCTGAAGCTGGGACCTCCTTGATGGGAGTTATTGTAAGGGGAACGATGATCTTTTCTCCGGGATAGATCAGGTTTAGGTCCTTGAGGGAAGGATTTAGCTTTTTGAGTAATGAAATAATCTCATTGGACTTCCTCTTGTCCAGCCGGCCCTTTTTTCTCAGGATACCCCACAGGTGATCGCCCTTTTTGACAGTATAGGACTCGGTAAGGATCTTCTTCCCTTCTACCTCAATTATTTCTTTGTTTTCCTCGGCCGTCTTGATAAGGGAAATGGAGTATGTCTCTTCGTCTTCTCCTTTTTGGGCCGGAGCGGGCCTTGAAAGGGTCAGCAGTATGACAATGATGGAAATAAAAAGGGAATAGAAATATCCTCTTGCCTGGAGCGACTGTTTCAATCTATCCTCCATGGGACCGGTTTTTCAGGGATCGGGAAAAACATCTCCTTCCGGATTAAAACCGGCAAATAATTAACTCATCTTAGATAGTTAGCCTGAGGGATGTCAATGTTTTTAAGTTGCCAAAGGATTTTACACAATATATTGGTAATATCAATAATTTATATACATCATGTAGTATTTTTCTCTTTACAAAGCCCTAAAAAAATGATAGAAACCAACGATTCTCATGTATATTATTTGTCAATCAGGCATGGGAGGTTGCTATGAGAATAAAAAAGCTCTCCATGATGGGTTTTAAATCCTTTATGGAAAGGATTGAGATCCCTTTTCCTATAGGCATAAGCGCCGTGGTGGGCCCGAACGGATGCGGCAAGAGCAATATAGTTGACGCAATTCGTTGGGCCATGGGCGAGCAGAGCGCCAAGCAGTTGAGGGGCCGCCAGATGGAAGATGTCATATTCAACGGCGCCGGTGAGCATAAACCCTTTGGCATGGCGGAGGTCTCAATTGTCCTTGAGAATGGTGACGGGTCTTTTCCTGCCGAGTATATTAATGAGAGCGAGATCTCAATTACCAGGAGACTGTACCGTTCCGGTGAAAGCGAATATCTTTTGAACAGCGTACCCTGCAGGCTCAAGGACATCCAGGAGATATTCATGGATACTGGCCTTGGAAACAGGGCCTACTCCATAATAGGACAGGGGAGGATCGGCTCTATCGTGGAGCAGCGGCCCGAAGAGACAAGGATAATGATAGAGGAAGCGGCCGGAATAACCAGATTCAAAAAAAGGGAGGCTGAGGCCCAGAGGAAAATGGAGCTAACCACGAGGAACCTGGAACGGGTGGAAGACATCCTTGTGGAGGTCCAGAGCCAGATCAGGTCCCTCAAGAGGCAAGCGGCAAAGGCCAGGCGTTTCAAATCAATAGGCGCGGAGATTCAGAAGCTGGAGATGGTTTTAAACGCCAATTCCTACAGGGAATTGAAAGAGGAGTCAGGAAAAAGAGTCAAGTCCACTGAGGATCTCATACAGCAGGAGGTGGCCCTTATCACGGACTTTTCAGCCATCCAGGCAAGAACTGAGACCATGAACCGTGAATTGGAAGAGAGGGATAATGAAATCTCTTCCCTCAGGAACAGGTACCTGAATATCAAAGACGAGTTTAACAGGAAGGAGTCGGCCCTGGAGTCCCTTGCCAACGAGAAGGTCATGCAGGCTGAGCTTGAAGGCCGCCTGCATCAGGAGAGGGAAGATACGGAGAGGAGGCTCCTGAGACTGGAGGAAGAGAAGACAGGCCTTAAGAAGAGGGCGGATGAACTAAAGGAGGAATCCGGTGCCCTGGAAGAGGAGCTTACTGTCCTGGAAAAGAGACTCAAGAGCAGGAGGGACCTGCTCGAGGAGACAAGGGAGGAGTATGAAGGGGCTAATTCCAGGGTCAGTTCCGATGCAAGCAGGGAGGCGGGCCTGAATAAGGAGTCCGGATATCTTGGTAAAAGGATTGAGGAGATAACAGACGGCAGGACAAGGCTTGAAAATGAGATAGACGAGGTGAAAAAAAAGGCAGAAGAACTCCTCAATGTCTCACAGAGGAAGAACGAGGTCCGGATCGCGCTGGCCCGGAAACTTGAGGATATAGAAAAGGACATAAAGGAGATGGAACAGGGCTACGGGGACCTGGATCTTTTTAGGAAGAATGTCGAGTCGGATCTGAAGGCAGCCGAGGCCGAGCTTGGCATGTCCCGGTCGAGACTCTCGAGCCTCCAGTCCCTGACCGACAATTTTGAGGGCTACCAGGTCGGCGTGCGCACCATCATGAAGGCAAGGGATCTCAAGGCCAGACATGAGGGGCGGATATTGGGTCTCGTGGCTGAGGTCATCCAGGTGGAATCGCTGTATGAGCAGGCCGTCGAGGCAGTGCTGTCTGATAGGCTACAGTACATCATTGTAGATAGCCATGAAGACAGCCGGGAGGCGGTCAATTATTTAAAGTCACGGGCCAAAGGGAGGGGCAGTTTCATCCCCTTGAGGGATCTCAACAGCCGGGAGAAGAGCCCCGATGATATCGGGCTTCCATTGTTAAGGGAGCTTGTCAGGGCGCCGGACCCCTACAGGCCCCTTATAGATCTACTTTTGGGCGACACGGCCCTTGTGGAAGACCTGGATAGTGCCATTGACCTGTGGAGAAAGGGCGGGAAGGATCGCACTCTGGTTACTACCGAAGGGGACATGATTGACGAAAGAGGCATTATCAGCGGCGGCAGGCAGTCCAACGGCCCCTATGGACTGCTGGCCAGGAAGAGAGAGATAAAGGATCTCGAGCGTAAAATAGCCGAATACGGATCGGGTGTTGAAGAATTAAAGATAAAGCTTGAAGATATCGGCCGGAAAATAAAGGAGAAGGTGAAATCCCTGGAAGACCTGAAGGAAGAGAGGCTTGACTGCCAGGACAAGATAAATGATCTCGACAAGACAATCTTCCGCCTCAGTCATGAACTGGATCAGCTTGAGAGACTGACGGAGAGGATCTCAAACGAACTTGAACAAAAGACCCGGGAACAGGACAGACACAGGGAAGAACTGATAAGGATCGAATCGGAGCTAAGATTATGTGGTGAGAAAAAGAGGAAAGAGGAGGAATACCTGCTCCGGAAAAGGCTTGAGCTGAAGGAGAGCGAAGAGGAGTTTGATCAAATCAGGGGCGAGCTGGAAAAGATGAAGATGGACCTCAGGCTCTCCCAGGAAGAGAAAAAGGGGATTCTTCGCGATATAGAGAGGATTGAAGACTTTGCGGAGGAGTCCAGGATCAGGCTTAAAAAGATAGAGCAGGATGTCATGGCCGTCCGGGAGAGGCAGCAGGAATATCAAAAGAGGGAAGAAGTCATGAGGGAGGGGTTAAAGGGCTTTCATGACACACTCCAAGAGGCGGAGGAAGCCGTAAATCTGGCTCAGCAGGAACGGGGTAACTTCCATGCTGAAATTCGTGAAACCGAGAAAAAGGGCGAGTCCCTGAGGGAGGATCTCGATCTCCTCAAGGAGAAGATCAACATGGCCAAGATGGAGCAATCGGAGATCAGGTTCAAGATGAATAACCTCGAGGAGCTTGTGAAGGAGAGGTTCAATATGGAATTGACCGAGGTATATGAGGAATACCTGCGGGATGATTTCAACGCCCCGGAGACGAGGGAGAAGCTCGAGCACCAGAAAAGACTCAGGGAAAGATTGGGGGAAGTAAACCTGACGGCCATCCAGGAGCATGAGGCCCTTAAGGAGAGACTCGAATTCATCCAGGGCCAGAGACAGGATCTCCTTAATTCCATTGATTCCATAAAACAGGCCATCAAAAAGATAAACAGGACCTGCCTTGATCGATTCATGGACACCTTTGAAGAGGCGGACAAAAAGATAAAACAGGTCTTCCCCATCCTCTTTAATGGGGGAAGCGCAAGCCTGAAACTGACCGATCCTGAAAACCCGCTGGAGAGCGGGGTCCTGGTCGAAGTGCGGCCGCCGGGTAAAAAGCTCAGCCACATGGGGCTCCTGTCCGGCGGGGAAAAGGCCCTCGTGGCAATGGCATTGCTCTTCGCGATATATCTCATCAAGCCCAGCCCCTTCTGCCTGCTTGATGAGGTGGATGCCCCTCTTGACGAGGCAAACATTGACCGGTTTAATAACCTGCTTAAAGAGATCAGGAAATATTCCCAGGTCCTGATGGTGACCCATAACAGGAGGTCCATGGAGATCGTTGACAGCCTTTTCGGTGTCACAATGGAAAATGCCGGGGTCTCAAAGATGGTTTCCGTCAACATCAACGGAAACAGTAGAAATTAGCCCCACATAAAGTTCATATAAAAATCTGATTGGCCAATCGAGTCTACCCGCTTGCCCGTATTTTCTGCCCCCGGCCTCCCCAAAACACTGCCCTCTCCCGCATGCCGGATCAACGAAACACATGGATAAATTAATCGAGCATGAATTATAAAGAGATCCGGCACTGCCTCTGTTAGTAAAATAGTATGGGTTAAAACAAAGTCATGCCTTTGCCCGATAATAAGATCTTCGATGGTGGTGTCAATCGGCCTGACACGCGGTTATTTTTGATCGTGGGAGTGAGTCGATCTATTGAGATTCAAGGGGATATTTGTTGATTAAGACCCATAGCATAGTTTATAAGACACAGGTTAGACCCTATGACAGGGAATTTCTATTGAGAAAGGATCAATCCATAAGGACAGGATAAGGAAAAGCAAAAATATGAAGAAGTTCAACAGGGATGACAATAAAGAAAATAAAAAAGGCCTTTTTGAAAGGCTGAGGCAGGGCCTTGCAAAGACAAGATCGGGCCTCACAGGAAGGCTTGACAGGTTGATAATGGGCAAAAGGGAGATCAACGATGACCTCCTGGATGAGCTTGAGGAAGTCCTTTTCACATCCGATCTTGGGGTCAAGGCCACACAGGAGCTTATCGATCTTGTACGCGAAGGGGTGGCCCGGAAGGAATTGGATAATCCTGAAAAGCTAAAGAAGGCCTTAAAGGAGAATATCATCCGGTTCCTTGATGTCCCTACAGTGAATCACAGGAGTCCCGGTCCTGGAGAGCCGATGATAATATCGGTGATCGGGGTGAACGGGGTGGGAAAGACCACCACCATCGGCAAGGCCGCCCATCTCTTCAGGCAGCAGGGCAAAAGGGTGATGCTGGTCGCCGCGGACACCTTCAGGGCCGCGGCCGTTGAGCAGCTGGTCATCTGGGGAGAAAGGGCAGGGGCGGAAATCATCAGACAGAAGCAGGGATCCGATCCCTCAGCCGTGGTCTTTGACGCCATAAATGCGGCACTTTCAAGGGAAATGGATGTTGTCCTGATAGATACTGCGGGCAGGCTACATACAAAGATAAACCTCATGGACGAGCTTAAGAAGATACACCGCGTAGCGGGCAGCAGGCTCCCGGGCGCGCCCCACCAGGTGTGGCTGGTCCTTGACGCCACAACCGGTCAGAACGCGATCTCCCAGGCGGAGATGTTTCACAAGAGCCTGGGGGTCACGAGCATAGTATTGACAAAGCTGGATGGAACGGCAAAGGGGGGAATCGTGGTGGGCATATCCAGGCAGCTTGAGATACCCATAGGATATATCGGCCTGGGAGAAAAGATGGACGATCTCCGCCCCTTTGACGCCGCGGATTTTGTTGAGGCCCTGTTTAATAGCGCTGATTAGAGCCCACGCATCCATTCGGGCCTGAGGTCTACCTCCCCTTTCAGTGCCCTGTCTATCTGGTCCAGTGCCTCCTGCTTGCCCTTTGGAAGACGGGCCCTGACAGGGAGGTAATTGGAGGCGTGATTTGAGAAAAAGAGGCCACGGGTCAGGTCGGTGCGGGAAATCATCTCGCGTAACTCCCGTAGGGTCTCTCTCTCGTTGATCAACTTAAATCTTCCCTCCCTGTATTCCTCGTAAAGAGGCGTGCCGGGAATGAGCATGACCGTCAGGGCCCCTATATAATTTGGGTCCATGGCGCTCAGAAGCTCTCCTGTGGCCCTTGCGTGACGGAGGGACCTTTCGGGCCCCGCGATTCCTAAGAGTACGGTCACGGACAGTTTGATTCCAGCCTCCTTGACCTTTCGGCCCATGTTTATGAGGTTTTGGGCGTTAGTCCCTTTTCTTATTTCCTTCAGTATCTCATCATCCCCGCTTTCCACGCCCAGATAGACTATTCCGAGCCCTTTTTCCTTCAGCTCGACCAGTTCCTCCCCGGATTTCATTTTTATTCCCTTGGTGTTGGCATAGGTGCCGATCCTTTTTACCCAGGGGATATGTTCTCTGATCCTGCCAAGTATCCAAACCAGCCTCTTCTGGGGGATAATAAGGGCGTCCCCGTCCATGAGAAAGAGCCTGTCCTGTCTCTTCATATGCCGTGACGCGAAGAGGATGTCGCTCAATATGGTTTTCTCGTCTTTTATGGTGAATCTCTTGTCCTTATAGGACCCGCAGAAGGCGCACTTGTTGTGGGAACAGCCCAGGGTCACCTGCAGAAGGATGCTGTGGGCTTCGCTGGGCGGCCTTATACAGTACCCATCATAGTGCATGCCTTCGCTCTCAATTTCAAGATTCATTGAATAGAATACCCCTTTTGCTCCTAAGGAATTGAATTGAGTAGTTTCAGCGCCATTGAATTATTGGGGTCAATGTCCAGGACCTTTCGAAGCTGATTACGGGCCTCCTGTTTTTTCCCAATCTCCGAATAGAGCATCCCAAGGTATATCATCGCGTCGATATTTCCCGGATCCATCTCCAGGCTCTTTGAAAATGCGGCAATGGCCCTCTCTTTATTATCAAGCTCCCCGTATGCCATGCCCATATTAAAATAGATATTGGCCGTCTTGTATCCAAGGGAAGTCGCCTTCTCGTAATAAAGGACCTCTTTTAAATGGTCCCCCACCTGGCCATAGGCATATCCGAGGTGGTAAAGTGCAAGAGCGTTGTCCGGCTGCCCTGCCAAGAGACGTTCGTGAAGACGAATGGCCTTTTCATAGTCGTGCCCTTTCAGGGCCTCGTCCGCGTCATTGTCACAGGTCCAGGATCCCGGCGACAGTGCCCTTTCCCTTGAGAGAGGCACGGAACATCCTGATGCCATAACCATCATGGCCAGGCAAATTGCGGGGACAGACAAATGCAGGAATCGAAATGTCCTTGATATTCTCAATGCTTTTACCTTGAAATGAAATCTCCGGCCCGGCCGGTCTTTTTCGTCTACAGGACATCATTTCACATGATGGAAAATATGTAAACCGGTTTTGAAATTGGGTCCATAGGACGCAGCTGTCCCTGTATTTTTGGCCCGGATTTGGTCAACAGAGAGAAAATATATATTTATGTGATAGATCACATATATGTCAAAATATTGGTACTTAGCGTCAATTATTTATGTCACGCTTAACTATTTGAATAATAATGAAAATACCGGAGTACTTCGTGATCGGACCAATTTTGATGGCAGATCCCGTAAGATTCCCCTATGAGGGGTTGACCGCTGTAACTGCCTAAAAACGCTAATGAATTCAATTTTTATTCGCGGCTGGCTCAGGTTGGCACAATTTTCGTAAAGAAAAGAGGACGATGCTTTTCAAGGCCGCACGGGTCGATTCCGCCCTGAGCCCAGCATATATTTTAAGGATAAGGCCGTATATAAAAGATAATGTTGATAAAAAGATGGGGTATTTTAAACGTTAGCATTATTGAGAAAGCACTTACTCCATAAATAATTTTTTAACAATACCATTATATTTTGATTGTGCTGGAGGCAAATATGGATATAAAATATATAAATCCGTTTATTGAGGCGACCTTTCACGTACTGGAGACCATGGCCTTTACAAAGGCCGAAGTGGGTAAACCCTTTTTAAAGAAAGATCAGTTAGCCAGGGGTGATGTCTCCGCCATAATAGGTCTGACCGGAGATGTTAAGGGAACGATATCGGTCAGCTTTATGGAAGAAAGTATCCTCTCCATTGTCTCAAACATGTTTGGAGAAAAGATGGGGAAATTGAACGATGAGGTCAGGGATGCTGCAGGCGAGATCGCCAACATGATCTCAGGCCAAGCCAGGCAGAAGCTCGAGGGGTTGGGCAGGAATCTCAAGGCCGCTATACCAACGGTGATCATGGGCAATGGTCACACTATAAAGCATATTACTGATCAGAAGATAGTTGCGATCCCCTTTCACACCAACAGCGGAGAATTTACCATTGAAGTATGTTTTGAGGAACAATAACTGTTTCGGAGGATAACTCTGATATGGACTTCTCAATGAAAATTCTTATTGTGGACGATTTCGCATCTATGAGACGAATCATCAAGGGGTCTCTGCATAAAATAGGGTATACCAATGTCATCGAGGCGGAGGACGGAGATAAAGCCCTTAAAAAGCTCCAGGAAGAGAAGATCGGTCTTATTATGTGTGACTGGAACATGCCTAATATGACCGGAATAGAGGTATTAAAGAGAATAAGGAGCGATGAAAAGCTGAAGAATACTCCTTTCATAATGGTGACTGCAGAAGGTCAAAAGGAGAACGTCCTGGAGGCGATCCATGCCGGGGCCAATCATTACATCATTAAACCATTCACCCCCGAGACCCTCTCGGAAAAGATAAAACTGGTCCTCAAAAAAAAGGGCTAACATCCTCCCAATAAGATTCCGCTTTTTTACCACCAAATCCCGGCCGTTCCCGGTTTTCCAGGGGTAAATTGTATATTGTCTTTATCCTATCTTTATGATATGCAAATTTCTTCTGTCATGTCCCGTTATCTATATTGTAAAGGAGAAGTTAATGGAGATAAGACTAATTAAGGCCATGCCCGAACAATTGAAAAAGAAGCCGGAAGATGAATCCAATCTGATCTTCGGTAAGATATTTACCGATCACATGTTCCTCATGGACTATGATGAGGGAAGGGGATGGCATGACCCTCGAATCGTTCCCTATGGCGACTTTAGCATCGATCCAGCAGCCATGGGCATTCACTATGGCCAGGAGATATTTGAAGGTCTCAAGGCCTATCGCGGAAAGGACGATGGCATCTACCTTTTCAGGCCCATGGACAATATTGAGAGATTCAACAGGTCGGCCTCAAGGGTCTGCATGCCCATTTTGGATCCCGAGGTTTTCATGGAAGGGATGAGTGAGCTTATACTCATGGAAAAGGAATGGATACCCAAAAATCAGGGGACATCTCTCTATATAAGACCGGCTATGCTGGCCACGGAGCCGCACCTGGGGGTCCGACCGGCCAGGAAATACCTGTTCTTCATTATCCTGAGTCCTGTCGGGGCCTACTACAAGGAGGGCCTGAATCCCGTAAAGATATACGTGGAGGACAAGTACGTGCGTGCTGCCCTGGGCGGCACCGGAGAGGCCAAGACTGCCGGGAATTACGCGGCCAGCCTCCTGGCCGCGGAGGAGGCGAAAAAGAAAGGCTTCACGCAGGTCCTCTGGTTAGACGCGGCCCATCGTAAATATGTGGAAGAAGTCGGAACCATGAATATGTTCTTCGTTGTTGAGAAAGAGGTGATTACGGCCCCGTTGAGCGGGAGTGTACTGGGTGGAATAACGAGGGATTCGGTCATCCGTCTTGTAAGAGACTGGGGAATGAAGGTTACTGAGCGGTCCCTTGCCATCGACGAGGTCATTGAGGCCGCCAAGGACGGGAGGCTTATAGAGGCCTTCGGGACAGGAACTGCTGCGGTCATATCACCTGTCGGCCAGATAAGCTACAAGGGAGAGGACCATGTCGTGAGCGGCGGAGTAATGGGGGAACTCTCCCAGAGGCTCTATAACGAGATCGTGGGCATCCAGTACGGGGAGAAGGAAGAGCCCTACGGCTGGAGGGTCAGGATCAATTAGCAGGTGAAACGATACTATGATTCCCACCATTGAATGGCATAATAATCATGTACGTATGATCGATCAGCGAAAGCTGCCCGTAAAGGTCCAGTGGTATACCTGCAGGGGATACAGGGATGTTATAAAGGGCATTGAGAAGATGGTGATAAGAGGGGCCCCGGCCATCGGGGTCGCAGCAGCCATGGGGCTGGCATTGGGCGCCGCCTCCATCAGATCCGGTTCCCCGAAGGCCTTCAGGAAAGAATTTATAAAGATGGCGGATGAGATGGCAGGCGCCAGGCCCACTGCGGTCAACCTGAGATGGGCCGTTGAGAGGATGTTAGCCATTGTTGAAACCGCGGCCGGAAGGGCCGTGGAGGAGCTGAAAAGGGATCTCAGGAGGGAATCGGAGAAAATCTTAGCCGAAGACATTGACATCAATAAAAGGATCGGCGGGAATGGAAAGGCGCTCATTCCGAAAAGGGCGAGGATCCTGACCCATTGCAACGCGGGCTCCCTGGCTACAGGCGGCTATGGCACGGCCCTTGGCGTAATAAGGGCGGCCCACGAGGCTGGAAAGGGAGTTGAGGTCATCGCTGATGAGACCAGGCCATGGCTCCAGGGCCTTAGACTGACGTCTTACGAACTCATGGAGGACAATATTCCCGTCTGCGTGATTGCGGATAACGCGGCAGGGTCATTTATGCACAGGAGAATGGTGGACCTGGTGATTACCGGCGCGGACAGGATCGCGGCCAATGGAGACGTGGCGAACAAGATAGGGACCTACCAGGTTGCGGTCCTCGCAAGGGAGAATAAAATCCCTTTTTACGTGGCCGCCCCCCTCTCCACAATTGATCTGACCATCAAGGAAGGAGAGATGATCCCCGTGGAAGAGAGGGATCCAATGGAGATATGCTGTGTTGGAAATAGAGTGATCGGCCCACCCGGTGTAAAGGCCTTAAATCCCGCGTTTGATGTAACGCCCGCCAGGTATGTAACGGCCATAATAACAGAAAAGGGCGTAATCCGCCCTCCATACAGGCAGGCCATAAAAAAGCTCTTCAATTAAGAAGGGATACCAAAAGGCATTTTATCCCCTACCATCATGAGTCTATAATCAGCGATGCTGCTTCAATAGCTCCAATTCTCTGGACATAGTACTGTGCATCAATCGTCACTTCTCGGGATACCATACCCCTTACACCACTAACATGCTTGTAACTCGAGTTTTGCCTCAAAATGTTTGCTTGGATGATACATAAACAATATTGTTTACTAAACAATATTGTTGACAAAACAATTATTATGTATTATCTTCCTTCCATTCTAAAACAGAGCTTGAAAAATAGAACCAGGTTTAAGGTAGCGTAATCATAAATTCCGATCACCTATTTTAGGGAGGTGAATGATGCCTGAGAACGTGGTTGCCTATGAATCGCTCAAGCCAATCAGGATTAGCCCGGGGGCTGAAGTTGAGGGAGATGACTTTTTTGGACGCGAGAAAGAACTCGCACATATGAAAAGGCTTCTTGAAGACGGCAACAACAGCCTGTTGATTCCCGGTCCAAGGCGGTGGGGAAAGTCGAGCTTTATAAAGGAATTCGCGCGGAGGGCTGGAGATGGCCTTGATCTCTTTTATATGCATCTTCACGCGTGCCAGAGCGTTGAAATGTTTTATGATCATTTTCTGGGCATAACCAGGCTGGAGAATCCACTGACCTTTTTCCTCAAATCAGGCAGAATGGCGAAGAAGGCGGCAAACAGTCTGGCAGGTCTGATAAAAAAGGTCGGATTTAAAGGATTTGAAGTAGAAACAGGCAAGATGACTACAGACGGTCATTTCGAATACTATAATTCAATGGAAAGGCTTATCAGGCATTTTCCTGAAAAGAAGATCATCCTGACACTGGATGAGATCTCGGATTTTCTCATTGATGTAAGGCGTGATTCCGGCAAGGAAGCTGTGAAAGGCTTTTTAAAATGGCTGAGGAGTCTGAGGCAGAGACACAAGGTCCAGATGATCCTCACCGGCTCCATTAACGTATCCTGGGCCCTGAAAGAGCTTCAGGCGGAAGACCTTGTGGGCGATATGAGGCCTTTGCCGTTGGAATCGCTTGGCGAAGATGAAAGCGTGATTTTCTTCAGGTCCCTTTTAAAATACAGAAATATTCAATTAACAGGAGAAGCCCTCTCTTTCTGTACTGAAAAGATAGGGGATGGGATTCACTACTTTATCCAGGTCTTTGCCGACCAGATCTGCATGGGATGCGACGAAGGAACGGTTATCCATGAAAAGAGAATGATTGAGACCATCTACGACTCTTTTCTCCAGTCCGATATACCGCAATTTTCAAATTTCAACACCCGTTTAGAAAAATACTTTTCCGATGCCCAACAAAAGGCCTCTCGAAAGATCCTTGCCCACACCGCTGGATCGGCAAGGGATTTTGACGATCTTTTCGCCCTGGCAGGGCAACATCTGTCCGATGAAAAAAAGGAGTTGCACGCCCTTTTAAGGCGTCTTTGCGATGAAGGATATCTGGTCGAAAAGGATAAACGCTTCTCCTTTATCTCCGCCCTGCTGGCGGATTACTGGCGAAAACACTACTATTTTGAGGAATAAGACCGGTTATGTTTAAATATGATCCCTGTCAAAAAACAGAGCGTGAGATCAAGATTTCATTTATCAGCGGCAGGAAATACCTGGAAGGAATCCTCGCGGACCTGAGGCCAGATAAGGGAACGTTGTCAAACCAGTGTGTCCTTATTACCGGAAAAAGGGGAATGGGAAAATCCCATTTTCTGAGGATGCTTTATTACCGTATAAAGGAAGAAACGGCATTAAACTATAGTTACTTTCCGGTCCTCTTTCCTGAAGAACTTTTCAAGGTCAACTCCATTTATCATCTTTTAAAGGACTCCCTGGAGAGGATCTTTTCGGACCTCCACCAGGAGGATCAGCTCCAAAAAGGAGAACTCCATGACCTGAAGGAAAGATATGAACTGGCCTGCAAGGTTCGTTTCAAGGGAAGCAAAAAGGAGCAGGCAATAGAGCGGGAGCGTGTGGAATCCGACCTGTTTGCCTTGCTAAAGGAGGTTAGCCGTGTTGTCAATAAGAAGTTTATCTTTCTGCTGGAAAATCTTCATGACCTGTTCGGCATAAAACTGACCAATGATGATCTGAAACGCCTTCGGGCGTTTCTCCAGCAAAACAGCGAAGCACTCCTGATTATCGGGACGGCAATCTCCATCTTTGACCGCGTTGAAAAGTATGGAGAACCTTTCCACAACTTCTTCCAGTTCAGGAAGCTGGCGGGAATTACCAGTGAGGAAGTCGTGGAGCTTCTCAGGGCCGAGGCACTGCTCAGGAACAACCCGCTAATCAACAGAAAGATAGAAAAGTATCACGGGGAGATAGAGGTCTTCAGGATCTTGACCGGAGGAAACCCGAGACTGTGCCTTTTTCTGTATGATCTTCTGGCGGAAAAAGAAGATCTGCTCACGGATGATATCCTGAGGAAGATAACCGAGATGACTCCCTATTTCAAGGCGGAGACTGAGAAACTGAGCCCTGCCAAGCAGTTGATCATAGACGCCCTGTGCGATCAGGCTCCGGCCCGCACCCCTTCAGAAATCGCCCAGCATATCAACGAACAGGTAGGAATTGTCAGTGAAAACCTGAAAAGGCTTTCCGATGAAGGAATTGTTGAGGTCCTCGATACGAGAAAAGGGAAAGGACTGAAGAAGAGCGAGACCTTTTACAGGATCAAAGATTTCCTTTTTCGAATATGGTATCAGGTGCGTCAGTCCGTGTCATGTGACGAGAACCTATCATGGATGGCCGAACTATCAGCACTCCTCTTTAAGGAAGTCGAGATAAAAGAAAAACTGGAACGTACCGACACAAGACTTAGACCTGTCTATGAACGTGCTCTTGATCTGATGAGAGACGAGTCATTTATGGGCAGTATTAAACGTCTGAAGATAGAATCAGTTGGGAGTAAGGAAGAAAAGTATGTGGAAGCACTACTGGAACTCGATGAAAAGAGTGACTGGCAAGGGATGATCAATAAGGCCGATGAAATGATTGAAAAAGGGGTCATGCTGGATTTATATTATTTTGCAAAGGGAAACGCTTTTAGCGAATTGAGTAACTATGAAAAGGCTATCGAATGCTATGAGAAGGCATTAGAAATAAAGCCTGATAAACATGCAGCCTGGTATAACATGAGTAGTAGTTATGCGGCGTTAGGAGATTATGAGGGGGCCGGTAATGCATATAGAAA
>CAZGIZ010000017.1:0-9534 GCA_964526655.1 uncultured Desulfobacteraceae bacterium
TGTTAGGGCTGTTTTCTGGTCGGTGGTGATATAGGGCTGAAAGTTCTGTGTCTCGGAAGTCTTGACCTAATATTTCCCTAATAAATTTTGCGCTGGAAATGACATGCTTTTCTGTTAATTGGCCGTTTACTACAGGGCAGCATTTCTTTTCTCTTTCAATCCCCTCTGGATCAGGCATAATATTCGCCCGTTGAGCGAATTTTCCGATGTCATGCAAGAGTGCCCCAATAACAATTTGTGCATCCATGGCCTTACCTTATTGATTTAACGAATCATGATTTGCAATATTCATCCAATGCAAGTGCAAGAATACAGTAAGTATTTGAATTATGAATTATGTATACTGTTTTAATTGCCTATCGAAGTTTCTGCTCTATACTGTTTTTTCCCAACCCAAAACTCGTTCCCTGGCCAGCGTTTATCATTTCGCCGAGGCGGAGGTAGGGCATGTAAGGGCCAAGATTACCTTTGAAGCGGATCTCCCCCCGGAGGCCGCCTAATTTCATGAGGGACTTCTGCCGGACGGAGTATCGGGCCCAGTCGTACCAGTGGAGGTTTTGGGAGGCGATTTGGATATCATGGGCCTTTTCCATGAGTCCGGGAAGGTCAGGGAAGGGGCCGTTTGTCCCGTAGAGGGCGGAGAGCAGCTCGATCCTCCCGGCCAGGCGCTCAAAAAAGAGGGGAAAGGTCAGCTCGGTTACAAGACGTCCCTTCTCCTTGAGCCTGATGGGGGTAAGGAACTTTACCGATATGGAGTCAACATTCCCTCCCTTTAAGGTCCCCTGCAGACGCGGCGCTTCCGGAAGGGCTGAAAGGGTCTTATTTTCACCGTTATAAATAGGGATAGATTCCCCGCCCCTCAGGAGGTCTATCCGAGTCAGGTCGTATCTGCCCCTTTCCCTGCCAAGGCCGCGGCGGCCCATCTCAATAAAGCAGAACACGAAATAGGGGAGGGCATCAATGGCCCTGCCCATGAGCACCAGATCAAAGGCGAGGGTCTCGCCGGGACGGAAGGCCTGGTGGTTGTCCAGGGGCGGATTGAGCACATAAGGCGGGGGGGCGTGGCGGAATTTTTTCTCTCCCTCAAACCCGGGAGGGGGAGAGGGCTCGAAGAGGCTTAAATAAAGGCATTTCTCCCGGAGGATGCATTGCCCGCAGTCCGATCCCGGAAGGACGCACACTGCCCTCCTGAAGGCGTTTCCAAAGGCGCTCCTGAAGATTCCGCCCTTGTAAGGGGGAAGGACCATCAGGGAGGTCACCTTAAGGACAAGCTGAAACCTCTCGCAGGGTAAGGATTTGGAGACCAGTTCACTACCGGGAAAGGGGATTATGTGGTCGTCTTCGCGGGGCCTTTTCATATGGACAGGCACGGCGATGCCTCCTTATGAAGGTGTGGAGAAGAGACGGGAAACGGCCTTAGCGGGGAGCGGTGGTTAGCCGGATGCAGGGATCAGGCCAGTAGTAAGTCTCATTGCCGCGTAGAATTGAAGATGAACTGTAGGATTTTAATAGGCCGAAAATAGACTATTTCTACCCGCCGCGACGGATAATAGATAATTCAATTATGTAAGTCAAGCCAATAGCGTGGAATAAGCTCGAATGGGGCTTTTTCTGTTTTTATATTGACAGGCCGTCTGTTTTTTAAATATTGTGCCCCATCATTCTTGATCAAAAACGATTTCACCGCAGAGCCGCAAAGATCGCGGAGTGAGGGTTATTTTATCAGAATTCCTGAGCCTCCGGCCCGGAGGGCCTACGCCCCGGAGGGAGGGGAATTCTGATAAATAGTGCCACTCTTTTTTAATACAACGGCTATTATTGCCCGCTATGTCCCGATGTTTTTTTCGGGGAAGGGCTTTTTGATGAAAATATGAAATAAACATAAGCGTAACAATCATATGGAGGTGCTGTAATTATGTTCGATCCAAAGGAGAGGCTGACGAAGGGTGTTTCCACCCAGGAACTGGAGAGGCGCTGGGCCCTGGCCAGGGAAATAATGTCCGAAAACAAGGTGGATTATCTCCTGATGCGAAATGACGAGGAATACTTGGGGGGATACATCAAATGGTTTAGCGATTTTTCGGCGCGGCACAGCTATCCCCAGACGGTGATTTTCCCCCGCGACGATGAGATGACAATGATCGGCAGCGGGCCTTTTCCGCCAGGGGAGCCGTCTCCCCCCGAATGGGCGGTCCGAGGGGTGAAACAGAGATTGAACGCGCCCTATTTTCCCACGGCCCATTACACCCACACCTATGACGCGGAATATGCCGTCAGTGTCCTTAAAGAGAAGAAAGACGCCGTTATCGGCCTGGTAGGCAAGTCCTATATCCCGATCAATTTCTACGAATATCTTGTGAAACATATGCCCGGCGCCAGGTTCATTGACATGACCGAGCAGATTGACCAGGTTAAGGTTGTAAAGAGCGCGGAAGAGATGGAGCTGATCAGGGCGACCGCAAGGATGCAGGACGAGGCATTGGAAGAACTGCGGGGAAAGATCAGGCCAGGCATGAGGGATTTCGAGGTCTATGCCGAGGCAGAGCGCGCCGTGACGATCAGGGGGAGTGAACGACAGCTTGTCCTTGTCGGTTCGGCGCCCAAGGGAGTCCCTGCACCCTTTCAGACCCGCCGTTACCAGAACCGGGTCATCCGGGAAGGCGACCAGATCGTCCTCCTGATCGAGGTCAACGGCCCTGGGGGTCTCTACACGGAGATCGCACGATTATTCTCAATGGGCCCCCCGTCCCAGGAACTTGTGGACGCCTTTGCCGATGCACTGGAAGGCCAGCAGCACACCCTCAACCTGCTCAAACCGGGCGCCAAGCCCGGCGAGATCCTGGCTGCCAACAACGAGTTTCTCAAAAGTAAAGGGTATAAGCCGGAATTGCGCCTCTATGCCCATGGCCAGGGATATGACCTGGTCGAGAGGCCGTTATTTATTAAGGATGAGACCATGGCCGTCAAGGAGGGGATGAACCTCGCAGTTCACCCGACGGCAGCGACCGACACGGTCTGGGGGCATATTTGCGACAACTACATCATCGGCCCCGACGGCCCTGGAGAATGTCTCCACAGGACCCCCAAGGAGATCATCGTCATATCCTGAAACCCATGGAGCAGTAGGATGAAGGTGTTGATACTGGGCCCGGAGCCCGATCCCCAGGAATTTAAAGACCTGTTGGCGCCGGATTTTCCAGAGGTCGCCTTTTTCGCGGCGGGAAAGGAAGATAAGGCAGGCGATTTCATTGAATCAGCGGACATCCTGGTGGCACTCCGCATCTCTGATTCACTGCTCAGCAGGGCCAGGAATCTCAAATGGATCCAGTGCTCAATCACGGGGACGGATTACATTGAAAATCTGCCATCTTTCAGGTCCAGGAAGGATGTTATCCTGACCTCATCCCGGGGCATCCACGGCCCGCAGATGTCGGAATTCGCGATAATGTTGATGATAGCCATGAACAGGCAGTTTCAGAGGTTTGTGCGCAACCAGGACAGGAGGGTGTGGGAACGATGGCCGACCAGGCTGCTCTCAGGGAAGAAGGTGGGAATCCTTGGAGTAGGGGCCATAGGCGAGGCCATAGCCGGGAAGTGCAAGGCCTTTGATATGACCGTCCTGGGCATTGATCCCTTCCCGAGGGATCTGGGTTTCGTGGACAGGTTCTACAAACCCGGTGAACTCCACCAGGTCATGCCGGAGGTGGATTATTTTATATCCGTGGCGCCTTCCACACCTGAAACGCGGAAAATGATCAACAAAGAGGCCTTCTCAAAGATGAAGCCCACGGCCTTTTTCATCAGCATGGGCAGGGGTGAAGTAGTGGATGAGGATGCCCTGCTCCATGTGCTCAGGGAAAGGAAGATCGCGGGCGCGGCCATGGATACCTTCATGAAAGAGCCGCTACCACCCGAACACCCCTTCTGGGGCATGGATAATGTGATCATAACGCCGCACGTCGGAGGCACTTGCGATGTCTATGTCCGGCAGGCGGCCGGGATTTTCCGCGAAAACCTGAAGAGGTTCCTGAAGGGAGAGAGGGAGGAACTGATCAATATGGTTGCACGTAAATGAGGAAAAAGCAGGCCGGGGTCGGATGTAAAAATATCCCTCCTAAAAGATAATTAAAGCGAGAGGCCAAAGGCTAAGGGCGCAGGGCGCAAGGAAAGAATCTAAAAATTGGTATTTAAGGACCTTGAGCCTTGAGCCCCGAACCTTGCGCCTTCTTCCTCGATATCATCTTTCAGAGACAGCCATAACCTGCTTTGGTTTTTAAAGTTTTAGGGATTAAACCAATGCGGGGCTTTATAAGTACGGATATTAATTTGATTAATGGAGGAAACATATGATTGATTCCAGAGAATATAGAGATATTGATCCAGGGTTCCGCCTGCTGATGGGGCCCGGCCCGAGTGATGTCGCGAGCCGTGTGCTGCAGGCCATGGCGGCCCCGTGTATCGGGCATCTTGACCCTTACTTCATTGAAGTAATGAATGAAACCCAGAGTCTCCTTCGATATCTCTTTGAGGCCGACTATGCCTTTACTATCCCGGTGTCCGGCACGGGCAGCGCGGGCATGGAGACCTGCTTTGTCAATCTGGTCGAGCCGGGAGACAGGGTCCTTGTCTGTGTCAACGGGGTATTTGGAGAGCGCATGAGCGATATTGTCGGCCGTATCGGCGGGGAGCTTATCCGGGTGGATTTTCCCTGGGGCAGGGCCGTGGATCCAGAGGTTGTCCGGAAAAAGGCCAGGGAGACGAAACCCAGTATCCTGGCCGTCGTCCACGCCGAGACCAGCACGGGCGCCTGCTCTCCCATTGATGAGCTGTCGGAGGTGGCCCAGGAAGCGGGCGCCCTGTACCTGGTGGACATGGTGACATCCATGGGTGGAATTCCCGTCAAGGTAGCTGAGAACAGGATAGACGCGGCCTATTCCGGGACCCAAAAATGCATATCCTGCCCGCCGGGTCTGAGTCCTGTTACCCTGAGCCCGAGGGCTATGGATAAACTGAAGGGACGAAAAAGTCCTGTAATGAGCTGGTATCTTGATATGGGTATGGTCGGATCCTACTGGGGCAAGGAGAGGAAGTATCACCATACGGCCCCTATCAACATGATCTACGGCCTCCGGGAGGCATTGCGCATTATAGCGGAAGAGGGGCTGGAGGCCCGCTTCGCCCGCCACAGGGAGAACCACCTTGCGCTGGTGGCTGGCCTGGAGGCCATGGGCCTTACAATGCTGGTCCCTGAAGAGGAGAGGCTGCCCATGCTGAACGCCGTCATGATACCGGAGGGCGCCAACGATGCCCGGGTCAGGTCCACGCTGCTCAAGGACTATAATATCGAGATCGGGGCGGGTCTTGGGGGACTTGCCGGAAAGGTCTGGCGGATCGGTCTTATGGGAACCACCTGCAACCGCAGAAACGTGGTCCTCTTTTTAGGGGCACTGTACACGGTCCTGAAGGCCATGGGGGCCAAGGTTAAACCCGGGGCCCTCGAGGCGGCAGATGCAGTTTACGGTGAATAATGCGTAAAGCTCAGAGTTTTTAGATACTTTCCTTGCGCCCTGCGCCTTGCGCCTCTTTTTTTATTCCTCTTGCACCTTGTACACCTTGACCCGGACCGCGGTCTCAATGGACAGGGTTATGGGGCACTTGTGCTCCATGTCGTTAATCAGGAGGTTATTGTACATCACACCCTTGCCCCTGGCTATGGGCCGGCCGTTCGCCCAGCCGCCGCCCCCCGTGACGGAGGCAATTGCCTGCGGATGTATGCCCGTCATGAGCTTGGCCCTGCCCGTCATACGCCAGCCTCGAAGGTTTTCCACGCAGATCATGTCCCCGTCCCTTATCCCCTTTTTCCTTGCCGCGTCGGCATGGAGGCAGATATTATAGGTAAAGGGGTTGTTCCTGCTCATTTCGTCAAGCATGGGATTTTCATAGGTGGCTGTGGCCGAGTGCAGGATGTCCCTGTAGGAGAAGGCCAGAAACTCAAAATCGGGATGGGCCTCTCCTTCCTCATAGATAATTGAAGGGAAATAGGTCAGGAGGGGCGTGTATTGATCCCAGTCCATCCTTATCCCTAACTTCTCGGCAATGGGAATCCCCTTCTCCTTGGTGCTCAGAAGGAACTCGAAATAGATGGGGCTTCTTCCCTTGCAGAAGGTCCGCCAGTAGGCCTCTTCGGGTCTCTTTTTCCAGGTCACGAAACCCTTTTTCTTCAACCATTCGAGGCCGTGCTCCTTGCCGAACATGTGTCTCAGGGTCCTGTCCACGAACTCCTCGTTGGACAGCCTCTCGTCAGGGCCGATAATGGGAAATTTTTCTTCGTCGCTTCCCTTCATGTCCGCGGCGCCCCACTTGGTCAGCTTTCCGGAGAGGTACCTGTCAAGGTATTTATTGAAATTGGCGCGCCTCTCGGGCCCCAACCTGTCGGCCAGGTCGAACATGATGTCCGCCACATCTCTTTCCTCATAGCGGTTTTTCACCACGGGCTGCCGCATATGGAAGGACCAGTCGTCCATTCCCGTGGGCCAGTTGAAAAAATAACCTATGGACCCGGATATATCCAGTTGTTCCAGGGGATGCTTTTCAGGGAGGACGATATCGATATAGGCCTCCGTGGTCTCGTTATGCTCCGTGAACACGCCCCAGGAAAAGGGGACCTTTGAAAGGAATTTTCCTGTCGATTCCAGGTCGGCCGTGCTCTTGAAGAGGTTGCCCCCCAGGTAGGCAATTATCTGGCAGTCATAGGGGTGACCGGCCCTATCCCACACCTCCTCAAAATCCTCTGAGTAGGGGTGCCCTGAGGTATGGGAATGGACGAAAAAGTCCTGGAGGGTCAATTTTCCCGGCCACTTGGGCGTCTCCGGGGGCCAGGGATCGTGGGTGACCCACATGCCTGGGGTGAGCATGCCGTCCACCCCGGCGTAGGGCTCATATCTGGGATATCCTGTTTCAGGGTAGCCGAAACCCCGGGCAGGCCAGGAGATGGTGCCTCCGACGGCCTCCACATTTCCCACGAGCTGGTTCAGCAAGCAGGTGGCGAAATACTGGTGGAAGCAATTGGAGTGGCCCTGCCCGCCCCTGAACATGCAGGAGGCCACGGGCCTGTAGGGGAGCCTGACCCCTTCGATCTCAATGGCAGAGCCGATTTTCGCCTCCTCCAGGAACTCCCTGGCGATCCGCTCAATCTTGGCGGCAGGGACGCTGCTCACCTTTTCGGCCCATGCAGGCTCATACTGCTTCAGGTGCTCCTTGAGGATCTGAAATGAAGGCCGGCACCTTACCCCCTTGACTTCAAAGTCCCCCAGTAGGGCGGATTCGGACGTGAGAGTGGCGTCATCCCAGGTCTTGGGCCTGTCATCCGATTCATCCCAGAGGAGGGGCTGACCCGTTTCCCTGTCCCTTACAAACTTCTGATCGGGTCCAACCAGGTATGGGCCGTTGGTGTATTTCTTAAGGAACTCTTCATCGTATTTTCCCGCCCTGTTTACAATGATATTGCACATGGCAAGGATAACGGCCAGGTCCGTACCGGGAAGGACGGGTATCCATTCCGTGGCCTTGCCCCCTGCGAAGTTGCATATGGGATCGAACACGATGTTTTTCATGCCCCTTGCCCTTGCCTCGGACGCGAGCCTCATGTTATGGGCGGAGCCGTGCCCGGAGCCGGTCCCCTTATTGGAGCCGAATTGGATCGCGTAATTGCAGTATTTATAATCAGGAAGCACGGACCACGAGCAGTGGACCAGGCCGGCCCCGAAATGGGCGCCGTTGCCGCAATGGAGCCCCACACCCCCTGGGGCGAAATTACGGCATCCGAGGCTCAGGAGCAGGCCGGATAAAAATACAGTCAGCTTCTTGTTTGTCCCTGGTGAGGGTGTGCCGGCGATGATAACCGCCCGGGGGTCCTTTTCTAATACTTCCTTGTGTCTCTCCGCTATCGTGCTCATGGCCTCTTCCCAGGAGATACGCTCCCATTGTGGATCCTCACCCAGACCCTTTTTGGGATTCGTCCTCTTCATGGGATATTTTATCCGGTTGGGGTCATAAAGGCTTATTATGTTTGATGAACCTTTCCCGCAAAGGCCTCCCCTGGAGCCCATGTAGCTGTCCGGCTCACCCTCGACCTTTACGGCGACCCCGTCCACCACCTTGACCGAAAGGCCGCAGGAGCCATAGCACTGGGCGCATACGGTATGATACTGGTTGACCTTAATTTCCTCTTTTCTTAAATCCTTGGGCATATCTCTTCTCCACCATTAGACAAAAACTCCTTTTCAAAATCCAGTTTCTATCCTGATCGGTGATCCCGGGTATTGGGAGTCGAAATTATTAAGCTCTGCCTGGAAGCTAATCGTCCGGCACCGTTATCTCTTCAAGGCGATATCTACCTGCTTGGTAGCTTATGAATAAATATTTGGGATTTGCATAGCACAGAGCAGATTCCCAGGAGTCCATAGGCATAAATCCCAAATATTTGTTCACTGCAATATCCGGTGGAACTTTTAAAAAGATATCACCTTGAAGAGATAACAGTGCCTGCCTCACTTTGTACAACGCCCCTGATAAAAGCAAAGCCCTCTTCTTTATGATACAGATTTTTACTATTTTTAAATTCAACGAAAATCATTGGGCCTGGGAAAGAGCCCCGGATAATAACCGCTCCTTATCTGAGAATATCGCAGGAGAATATCCCCGATAACCTGCAGGATCACGGGGATTAGCAAAGTCAGTGTACCTGGTACCATTACACCAAAAAAGAAGGAATATACAACCACGGCCAGTGGCACAATCATTCCTCCCGCTACCACCCATGGCCAGAACATCCATTTCAAGTCCCCCTTTGTCATCATGGATAATGAGAGCTTCTCCCTGCCCTCCTCGAAACCGAGGCTGACCAGGCTGAGGAAAAAGAGGCAGACATTGATAAACAGGACGGCAACCAGCCACTCTCTCATGTTGATGCCTAATCTGTTGAATCCAGACAATAGGTTCACTGCGAGCACAAGGGCCAGTCCGATGAAGAAACTCCTTAGCAGCATCTGGATCGGCAGGAAGCTCGAGTTCCAGGTGCGTATGGCCTTGACATCCGCGATTTCATATCCCCCGTATAATATGGTGGCCAGGGCCAATATGTCTGCAACAGCCATTACCAGTGTCAGGGGATGCCCAAAGAAGGATAATACAATATGTACGAAACCGAAAAACTGGAACAGAGAGATAATGATAAGGCCCCTTGAGATCCATGAGCTCCCGGGTCTTCTAAGGGCCCTGTATATTCGAAAGGGGTGCCCTAAAAAGAGGAAATGGCACCCTCCGCCCAGGGCCCCTGAGATCAGCCAGCCGGCGACCTGGCCCCACAGGCTTTGTAACAGCGAGGCGGCCAGGAACATGCCTGCCCCGAATTCCACGAGATAGAGCCCGGAAAAGAGCAATATCCCTTTTCCCCTTATCCACGCCGTCTGGAGGGTGGGATAGACCATAACTTCATGGGGGGGCATCTTTTCGTTTAACATGGAGAATCTCCTG
>CAZGIZ010000017.1:9634-42538 GCA_964526655.1 uncultured Desulfobacteraceae bacterium
ATAGACCATAACTTCATGGGGGGGCATCTTTTCGTTTAACATGGAGAATCTCCTGCCAGGTGCTTCATTTTGTAATATAAAAGACGCACGGGTCCGTGCCCGTTTCGGGTCTTAACTGGTAGCCTTTGCCTACCCTTATTGAGATGGAGATCTCGCTCTCCGGATCGTCCAGGTCCCCGAATATCCGGGCCTTAGTCGGGCAGGCATTTACGCAGGCAGGGGTAACTTCGCGATCCAGCCCTGGTTTTTGGCCGTTATCCAGGGCCTTGTCCAGTCTTTCAAGACAGAAATTGCACTTTGAAACCGTTCCCGTCTGCAGGGGATACATCTTTTCCCTCATCTCCTCATAGGGGGTAAGTCCCTGACCGGGATAGTATTCCCTGGGCCTCTCATTGTAGACCCTGACCTGGTAGGGACAGGCCATCATGCATGACCTGCACCCGATGCATTTATCTGGGTTTACCCACACGATGCCGTCCTCTCGTTGCTCCGTGGCTCCCGTGGGACAGACTTCCACGCAGAAGGGTTCCCTGCAGTGGTTGCACAAGGTGGGATAGATCTGCTTGTTGATCCCCTCACCTTCAAAGATCACCACCCTGTTCCAGGCAACGTCAGGCGGCAGGAAGTGCTCTGTCTTGCAGGCAATGACACAGGCGTAACAACCTACACACCTTGTCAGGTTTATGGCCATACCCCATCTCATGTTAATTTTTTCTCCTTTATCCCCTTGTTAAGGGTTAATAATCCGGAATGACACCGGAAGGCATATCTTCTTGATGAATCAATAAACATGGTGGTTACATCAGGCTCGGCAGGAACAGAGAGATCTGGGGAAAGGCGATTAGCATGGTAATATGACACGCATCGGCTATGAGGAAGGGGACTATCCCCTTGAATATGGTATACATGGGGACATCCGGCGCTACCCCTTTGATAACAAACACGTTCAGGCCTACGGGCGGTGAAATTAGAGCCATTTCGCACATCCTTACGATGATAATCCCGAACCAGATGGGGTCAAAACCAAGCTTTTCAGCCACAGGGTAGAAGATGGGGGTGATCAAGAGAATCATAGCCGGGGCGTCTATGACTGTGCCGAGAAACAGGAGGAAAATCAGGATAAGGGTTAAAATGATATAACGATTCATATTGAGTCCGACTATTGTGTCGGCAATCGTAAAGGGGACCCTGCTTATGGCAAGGAAATAGCCGAGAATCAGGGCGCCCAGAACGATAATCAGTATCATTGCAGTGTTCCTGAGTGTCTCAAAGAGACTGTCCTTCAGGGCCAGCCGGTTGAGCTTTCCCCTTAATAATGCGGCAAGAAAGGCCCCAAAGGCGCCCACGCCGGCCGCCTCCGTGGGCGTGAAAACGCCGAAATAGATCCCTCCGAGAACGAGGACAAAAAGGAGAAATATAATCCATGTATTCTTGAGGGATACTATCCTTGCCCTCCAGGTCGATACAGGTCCGGGCGGACCCAACATGGGGTTGAGCCTGCATATGATGAATATGGTGATCAGATAAAAAACGGCCTCGAGCACACCGGGAATAAAGCCTGCTAAAAAGAGCCTGCCTATGGATTGCTCGGCTATAATGCCGTAAACGATAAGCCCAACGCTGGGGGGTATCAGGATGCCAATAGTACCACCGGCCGCCACCGAACCCGTTGCCAGGGCCGGATCATAGTTGTATCTTTCCATTTCAGGGAGGGCCACCGTGCCCATTGTGGCCGCCGTTGCCGTACTGGATCCGCTGACCGCCGCGAATCCGGCGCAGGCGCCCACGTTTGCCAAAGCGAGACCGCCGCGAAAATGCCCTAACCACCTATAGACCGTATCATAGAGATCTTTACTGAGCCCGGCATGAAAGCAGAATGCACCCATAAGGATAAAGAGGGGTACGACACTGAAGTCGTATGAGGCAAAAGTCCTGTAGGGGACTGTTGTCAGCACGCCGAGGGCCGCCTCCAGGCCCCTTAGAAAGGCGAAGCCCGCAAACCCTATCATCCCCATTGCGATGCCTATGGGCATGCCTAAAAAAAGGAATACAAAGAGAATAGCTATGCCGATGAATCCGACGGTAATGGGTGTCATTTAGTCACAACCTGAGAAAGATATTCCAGAAAATCCGTAAGAAGCACCAGTGTAAAAACCAGACAACCCAGGGCCAGCGCGGCTATAAAGGGAAAGGTGGGTATGAGCAATGAAGCGGACACCAGACCGCTCTTAAACATCAGTTTTATGTAAAGTATGCTCTGCCATGTTACTAATGAAAAAAAACAGAAGCTTAAGAAATAGGTAATGCAATTTAAAATGGCCTGGACTTTGGTAGAAAAATGGGAGGTCAGTACCTCCACGCTTATGAGACCCTTTACTGAAGCGCAATAGGAGAGCCCGAAACCCACCACTACCGCCATCATATATGAAGTAAGCTCCCATGTACCGCTTATGGGCCGGTTAAAGATATAGCGCAGCAGGACGTCCGCGGCCGCAAGAAACATCATCAGGGCGAGGACGCCTGCTGCAGCATAGTTTATAATCCGGACCAAAGGGGTAATCACCCCTTTCAGGGCATGGATAATTTTTTTCAGCCGCATTTTTGAAGATTACGGTTCAGTCTTTACGAGTGCAAGAAGCTCATCAAGCACTGCCTGGCCCGGCAGTCCTTTATCACTCACTTTTTTCACCCAGGCATCCCATAAAGGCCTGCCCCCTACCTCCTGCCACCTGGCAAGCTCTTCCGGAGTGAGGGTGTACTCTACAACCTTGTGGCCCGTCTTTGCCGCGTATTCGTCCATCTCCTTCAGACCCGCGTCGTCAAGGGCGTCGGAATAGTTCTTGCCCAGCCACCTGCAGGCATCATAACCGCATTCACCGTCTATGGCCTTCTGGACATCGGGAGGCAGGCTGTTCCACTTATCCTTGTTCATGATGATAGAAAAGGGCGCCGTGGCGATAATCACGTTAGTCATGTAATTCCCCACCTCATGGAAGTTGAATATCTCGCATGCCCCGATGGGGGTTAATGTGCCGTCGAGGACCCCCTTCTGCATGGCTATGTAGGTGTCTGGAAAGGGCACCAGGGTCGGAACGGCCCCCAACGCCTTCATGGCGTCTGTCTGTGGCCCGCCCAGGGCCCTTATCTTAAGGCCCTTAATGTCCTCAAGGGTCTTGATCTGTTTTTTGGTGGTGAGCAGCCTGTAAAGGCCGGCCGTGTAGTGGACGAGCACGTGGACATCCTGGTACTCCTTCTGAAACTCGGGAAATTTATTATAGAGCTTCCTGAAGATGCCGCTTGCCTGCTGGGCGTTCTTAAAGGGGATAAAAGGGAGCTGCATGATTTCGGTCAGGGGCGCCATGCCGGGCCAGTAGCCCATGGCACACCAGCCCATATCGGCGACACCTGTTTTTGTGGCATTCCAGGCATCCATGCCCTTGACCAGCGTCTCACCGAAATATCGCTCTATCTTGATCTGGCCGTTGGTGGCATTTTCAAGCCTGTCTAACCACACGGCATTGGCGTGGATGGTGCCGTAGGAGGTTGGGGGGTTGTGATCCGTGTAAATGAGTTTGATTTCCTTGGCCTGCGCGTTCGCTGGGAGGCCCATGTAAATCATGCCCAAGGTCAAAATTAAAATTGCCGGAAAAAGAAAAACTCTCTTCATCTTCATTTTGTTCCCTCCTTTCTAAACCTGTCCAATTATTGATATCTCGATTAAAACAACTTTATTATAAAATGCATCACCCCCTTGAGGTAAATTATAAAATATTAATAGTGAATTGGGGGTATGCCCTATCACTTATGGGTATGATTGTCAATATCTATTAATCGGCAACTTATGTATGTATTAACATATGCTTTAAGAATAATATGTTGCCCCAGAGGCTCTATGACAGCCACATACGGCCACATAAGCATAGGCATGAAAGGGGCAATTCCCAGGGATATTTTGACAAGATACATGTTGTGCAGTATTATTTTATTATAATGGATACTACAAGGAGGAAATGGGCTGATGACGGAATCAAAGTACGAAAAATATGTCGTGAGAAAACCCATTTACGAGTCGGGCCCTGGATTCAAGAATCGCCAGAGCCCTACCATGACCTTTATGAGCAGGCCCCAGATAAATATCGCCAAATGCTATCTGGAGTTCGGCTGGATATGGGACATCGTCGAACCCGGTATCCCGGAGATGAGGCATGAAAAATACGATGAGATTGTACTGCACATAGGAGGCGACCCGGACGATCCGGAAGACCTGGGCGCTGACATGGAGTTCGGACTCGGCGGTGACCTGCTTTCCTTTAATAGAAGCTACGGGATATTTATCCCAAAGGGACTGAGACATGGTCCCCTGAAGTGGAAAGAGGTGAGAAAGCCCCATATAGAGATGGCCATAATGTTGGGCGCCGGTACCTACAGCGAGGGATGGGCCGACAGTTTCCTGGAGGATCCTCCCGTTGATCAGGCAGAGTAAAAGCCGGCAAGGTCCATGGGAAATGAAGGACAGGATGAAAGGACATAGAACCATCATTCACCTCGACATGGACGCCTTCTATCCGGCGGTGGAGGTTCTGGACAATCCCGAATTGAGAGGAAAACCGGTTATTGTCGGGGGAAGCAGGCAGAGGGGTGTCGTCTCCTCCGCCTCATACGAGGCGCGAAAATTCGGCGTTCATTCCGCCCAGCCCATGTCGCAGGCTGTTCGGCTCTGCCCCAAGGGAATTGTTATGCCCGTGAGAATGGCAAGGTATAAGGAGGTCTCGGAAGAGATATTTCAGATCTTTCATCGATTCACACCGCTGGTGGAGCCCCTGTCCATAGACGAGGCATTTCTCGATGTGACAGGGACCGAACGTCTCTTCGGGCCACCCCTACAAATCGCAAAAGAGATCAAAAAAGCGGTCCTGAAGGAGATTGGATTGACCGTCTCCGCGGGTATCGCCCCGTCAAAATTTGTGGCTAAGATAGCCTCCGATATGGAAAAGCCTGACGGGCTCACTGTTGTTCCACCGGACAGGGTCCTTGAGTTCCTGGACCCGCTGCCCATTGAAAAGATGTGGGGTGTTGGAGATGTGACCCAGGAATCTCTGGCCCGTCTGCGTATTCACACCTTTTATGATCTCAGGAAGACCCCCGTTGAAATTCTTGAAAGACAATTCGGTAAATACGGCATCAGGATGCACAGGCTCGCAACGGGGTTGGACGAAAGAGAAGTGGAGACAGGACACGAGATAAAATCCCTTGGCCACGAACAGACCTTTCTCGAGGATATCCTGACCACGGAATCGGCGAAAAAAGAGCTCCTTTCCCTTGCAATGAGGGTAGGCCGCAGAATGAGAAGGGAGGGATTAACCGGGAAGACGGTCAGTCTCAAGGTCAAATACAATGATTTTGTCCAGATTACCCGTGCGGCAACCCTTCAAAGGCACACTGATGACGGGGCGGAGATATACTCTGTCGCCGGAGATCTATTAAAGAAGACTGAGGTGGGCAAAAGGCCGGTCAGGCTTTTGGGGATTTCCCTCTCACAGCTCGGTTTCTCCGGTTCAAGAGATCAATTGTCCCTTTTTCATGAGAAGGATACATCATTAAGGAGGAAAGACCTGAACAGGGCCCTGGATTCCCTCCAGGAAAAATTTGGCGAAAAGAGCGTCCTTCCGGGGACGCTCGTTTCCTCATAGGGGCCGATTTATCTTCATTTCATAGTAAGAAACCCCCGCTATGCGGGACTAAGAAACAGAGACTATGCCATAGGAGTCATTGCTGCGGTCGGATTCTTTTTTCAAGACCTATCTATGGGCCAAGGTGGCGGTTCCCACAGATGGAAGGGTTCAATAGGACAGGTCATTTCATCTGAAAGGGACATTCTGCCAGGGGTCTTGTGGCGTGAACCCTCCCATCTGAGGGAACGGCAGAGTCTTGTGGAACTCTTTTTTAGATAGGTCTTGAAAAAAAGAACCCGACCTCCGCTTTGGCTACAAAGCCTTGTCCTATGGGCCAGGATCTTTACTCACCCCAAAACCCTTTGAGCAGTTCTTCCATACGGTTATTGTTGCCTGCCACAACGGGGTTCCAATCCCCCGGCAAGAGGGATCTGTATTCGTGGGTCAGAAACCGCTTGTCAAGGAGGAGGACGACCCCCCTGTCTTCCTCGGAACGGATTACCCTGCCGGCCGCCTGCAATACCCTGTTGATTCCTGGATAGGCGTAGGCGCGGCCGTAGCCCTCATCCCCCATCTCATCAAAGTAGTTTCTGATAATCTCTTTCTCAAGGGAAAGGGCGGGCAGCCCGACACCAACGACAACCGCGCCGGAGAGCCGCTCTCCCACAAGGTCTATCCCCTCGCCGAATATCCCGCCCATGACCACGAATCCCACAAGGGTTGCGGGGTTATCAACAGTAAACCTGCCAAGGAAAAGGTCCCTGTCGCCCTCCGCCATGCCCGGTCTCTGAATTATTGTATCGATATCGGGTCCTTCGGCCCTGAATATGGCGTACACGGACATCATGTAATCATAGGAGGGGAAAAATAGGAGATAATTTCCCTTTTTTGCCATTATCAGGGTGAGTATAGCCGACGCCACATCAGATCCGGTCCTGGTCCTGTGACGGTATAGGGTCGAGATCTTGGCAGAAATAATAACGCAGAGATTTTCCCCGGGAAAGGGGCTCGGCAATTCAAGGGTCTTTGCCGACTCATCGCATCCCAGGATCCTTTTGAAATGGGCCAGGGGGGTCATTGTGGCGGAGAAAAAAACGGCCGCCCACCATTGAGTAAGCGAGTCTTTGAGCCGGCCTGAGGGGTCGATGCAAAAGAGTCTGATCCTCAAATCCCTTCCCGATCTTTCCATGCAGGTTGTATAACATTCGTCATACTTTTCGGAGATCTTTAGGAAGTTGATGACATCGAAATAGAGGTCAAGGAGTTTTTCGCGGTAAGGGGTCTTCAGGTTCAGGGAGAGCCAGCGTTCTGTTTCTTCCGCGAATGATCTCAGCAGGGGATAGAGCTCCATGGGTTGCTCTTTTTCCACAAGGACGTTCCCCGTCCAGTCGAGCCTTTTTTTAGCCCCTATCATCCAGGTGTTGATCCTGTTGATTCTCCCGTAGACATGGGGGAGGTCCTGTTTCACGGACCGTCTCATATCCAGGAAGGGCTGTTTGTGTATCTCCCCTGAAAACATCTCCCTGGAACGGTCCTCAAGATTGTGGGCCTCATCCACAAGGAGGGTGAATCCCGTGCGATGCCCCTGGAAAAACCTCCTTAAATAGACCCTTGGATCGAATACATAGTTGTAGTCGCAAATGATACAGTCGGCCCAGAGGGAAAGGTCCAGAGACAGCTCAAAGGGACAGACCCTGTTCTCCATGGCCAGGGATTCAATGTGTTCACGGGTGAAGGCCTCATTCGAAAAGGCCTTTTTCAGCGTATCCTGAATCCTGTCGAAATAACCCCTGGCAAATTCACATTCCTCGCCGGAACAGGTTGATTCCGGCCGGAAGCAGGTCTTCTCCTTGGCCGTGAGTGTGACGGACTTTATTTTGAGCCCTTTTGACCTCAGCTCGTCCAGGGCCTTTTCGGCCGCGGCCCGGGCCGTGGTCCTGGCAGTAAGGTAAAAGATCTTGCTGGTATGTCCCTCCCCCATAGCCTTTATGCATGGAAAAAGGGCGGCCATGGTCTTGCCGATCCCTGTCGCAGCGCTGACCAGCAACTGAGAGCCGTCCCTGACAGCCCTGTAAACCTCCAACGCCATGGCCCTCTGTCCGGGACGGTAGCTTTCAAAGGGGAATTCCATATTTCTGATGGAGAGGTCGCGGATCCGGCGCCAGTTGTCAACAGTACGGGTCCATTCAGCGTAGCGTGCAAGGAGGCCCATGAAGAATGGATCGAGATCCTCCAGGAGGTATGTCCTTCTGATCTCCCTACGCTCACCCGTATCAAGCCTGTATAATAACAGTTGGGTATCTATCTCCTTGAGACCCTGATCCAGGCAGTAGAGGTAGCCGTAACACTTCACCTGGGCCCAGGCCGGCCCGTCTTCCGGCCATGCTATAAGGTCAAGGTCTTTGCGGGTAGTCTTGATTTCTTCCAGGACTGTCTTGTCGGGATCGCGATAAATACCGTCGATCCTGCCGGTTACAGTAATGAAAAGTCCCCCTATTTCAAAGTCGTGGCTTACGGGGACTTCTTTAATATATGTCTCGGGCCGTTCCAGCCGGATTTCACTGTGGGCCTGTATCCCTTCAATTGAGCGGCCGGGACCCGTGAAACGGGACTCCAGGTCTCCGGAACTTAATGCGTACTTTATTAGGGATCTTATTGATATCCGCTGGCGTGCGTCCATATTTCTCTTCCAAAGAGCACTCATTTTGCCTAAATTGAGCGGTTCACGGTTCACGGTTCAAGCCCGCCTTGGCGCAATGGCTGTTTTCAGGATGTGAATCTCTTGTCTGGTTGATGGTATATGCCTATCATCCATAGCCTTGAAATCAGGTCCGGGCCAGGGGTTCAAAGGTTGTAAACACCCTGAACCACTATTTATTGAGGCCTATTTCCGAAAAGCCTAAAGAATCACCCGACGGGGGAGGTGATATACATTGCTGGATTAATTTCATAATCCTTTGTAAATCTGGAGATTGACATTTTTTAACCTTGAACCCGGAACCGTGAACCGTTTGACTCAGGTTTTACTATGCCATGTTCTAACCGCGCATTACTGATTTGATGGAGAATATAGATAAATTGTAATTACGAGTCAATGAAGGGATTGGCAAGATTCGGGCATGAATCAATTGACCTTTTTCGTCCATAGATGTAATCTTATAAACTTGTCTTGAAAAGGCCGGAGACTCCGGAAAATAAGGTGACCTGTTCACATTTTTGGGTAGGGCCATGAATGAGGGGTCGCCGTTGATTGCCGTCAGAGAATAACAGGGAGGAGATCATGGATTTTAGTTTTAATGCGGATGAGATTTTTCAGATAGCCATTGAAATCGAAGACAACGGCCGGATCTTTTATGAAAAGGCCCGGGAATTTGTGGACGATAAGGATGTCAAAGAACTTTTTTCCTATCTCGCCCTCCAGGAAAGTGAGCACAAGAAGACATTTTTGGCCATGAAATCGGACCTGCCTGATTCTTCAAGGGAGACCACCCTATGGGATCCTGACAACGAGACGGATCAGTATTTGAAAATGATGGCGGACATGAATGTCTTCAATAATAAGGAGAGTCTTGAAGGCAGACTGGCGGAGATATCAGACCTGCCTCAGGCCCTGAGGCTGGCGATCCAGTTTGAGAAGGATTCCATACTTTTTTACCTGTTTATGCAGGATTTCACGACGGATGCCAGCGGGAAGGACCGGATCAACGCGTTAATAGGGGAAGAGAAGGCCCATCTCAGAGAGCTGGCCCGGAGGCTTAGAAAACACTCGGATTGCGGCTGATTTTATAGAGGTAACAAGGAGCATTAAAAATGGTTGACAGGGAAAGACCCGAAGATCCCGGGGAAAAGGCTATCCCTACCCTTTGCGGGATGTGCGGGCCGGGTTTCGGGTGCGGGATATACGCCTATGTTAAAAACGGCCGGTTTGTCAGGGTTGAGGGCATGAAGGAGTCGCCCTTGAACAGGGGGAGCATATGCCCCAAGGCCCATGCAGCGCCGCAGTGGGTCTATTCCTCCGAGCGCCTGAAGCACCCCATGAAGAGAGTAGGGGAAAGGGGAGAGGGAAAGTTTGAGAGGATCACATGGGATGAAGGTCTGGATATTATCGCTGAAAGGCTCAAGGATCAGAAGGAGAGATTCGGGCCAGAATCCCTGGCTATCCTGTCACCTGCGAGGCGGAACTACAGCGAATACCTCTCCAGGTTTCTGACGGCCCATGGGAGCCCCAACTACGGTCACAGCGGCATATGCGCCATGCAGAACGCCTTTTCTTTCGCCCATACCCTGGGAACCCCAAGACCCGTCGCTGATTATCAGAATAGCGATCTGGTCCTGATCTGGGGGAAGCAGCCCGTATATTCCGGGTCCAGCAAGGGCGGAACCAGGGCCTTTATAGACGCGCGGGAGCGGGGGGCCAGGATCATAGCCATCAAACCGACCATGGAGCCTGATGTTGCCCTTGCGGACACATGGGTCCCGATACGGCCGGGAACGGATGCGGCCCTGGCGCTCGCCATGCTGCAAGTGGTCGTCAAGGAAGGCCTTTTTGACAGGGACTTTGTCTCCCAGTGGTGTTACGGGTTTGAAGAGCTAAGGGAACATATAGAGAGATATTCTCCTGAATGGGCTGAAAAGATCACGGGCCTGCCTGCAGGGCAGATCAGAGAGGTCTCGCGGCTCTACTCCACGACAAGGAGGGCGGCCATTGACCCTGGAAACGGCATAGAACACGCCCCATCAGCGAGCGACGCTGCAAGGGCCATAGCCATTTTAATCGCCATAACAGGACACCTGGACCGGCCGGGCGGAAATATCGTACCCATGGGTAGCACAATGGCGAGGCCCAGGAGCGTGCATTTGAGGGACCGGTACACCCAGGAGTGGGTAGAGAAACTCGTGAACCCGGAGTTCCCGAAGCCTTTTCAACCCTTCCTGGAGGGGACATCCTCCGCCTACTACGGTATCTTTGAAAGCGTGCTCACTGAAAAACCATACCCAATAAGGACGGTTATTGCACCTGGAACCCAGCCCACGGTAAGCAACCGCGGATCAAAACGGGTGGTGGAGGCCCTCAGGAAACTCGATTTTTTTGTCGTTATTGACGTGACAGAGACTGCGGAGATGGATTTTGCCGATCTGGTCATCCCTGTGGCCACCACCTATGAGACCGATCACCCCTTTGAGGCCACACATAACTGGATTATGGCCACCAACCGCGTGATAGAACCCCTTGGGGAATACAAGTCAATGATGGAATTCTGGCTCGACCTGGGTGTCAGGATGGGCTACGAAGAGGATTTCTGGCAAGGAAACATAGAAGACTGTATGAACTATCAGCTCGAGCCCCTGGGTATTACCATGGACGATCTCAGGAGTCATCCCACGGGCATAGAATATCCAACGAAACCCATGGTCTATGAGAAGTACCAGAAGATCTTCTCGACCCGGAGCAGCCGATTGACGAGAGATCCCTATCTCCCCCAGGGCAAGGTGGCCATCTACAACACGTCTTTTGAAGAGCACGGGTTTGATCCCCTTCCCCAGTGGAGGGAGCCGCCGGAGGGGCCGACGGCCACACCGGATCTCCTTAAAAAATATCCGCTGATTTTTTCGGATTTCCATACATCAAAGGTCTATACGGCTTCATGGCTCCGTAATGTGCCCCTGTTGCGCGAGATCCTGCCCTTTCCGACAGTGCAGATCCATCCCGAGGCAGCCGAAGCCCGGGGAATAGTGGACGGGGACTGGGTAATAGTGGAATCACCCCATGGTTCCATAAAAATGAAAGCGGAGGTCAATCCCGGGATCAGACCCGACACTGTAATGGCGCTCCATGGATGGTGGCAGGGATGCAGGGAACTCGACCTGCCGGGTTTTCCTCTCCTTGATGGCGGGGCAAATACCAATAACATGTACACAGTTGACCGGGAAAAGGCCTATGACCCTCTGGTGACGGCCATGTCCAGCCAGACCCTTGTCCAGGTGAAGCTGGCCCCTGAAGCTGGATTGACAAAGGAAGAGAGCAGGAGAGATTGATGATAACGAGACAGATGGGATTTGATTTTGATACACAGCGCTGTGTCCAGTGCTATGCCTGTGAAATTGCCTGTAAGAGCCTCCATCAGTTAGAGCCCGGGATAAAGTGGAGGCGGGTGGTGGATATCTGGGACGGACGATACCCCCGCGTGGTCAACAGGACCATGTCCATTGCCTGCATGCACTGCGGTGATCCTGCCTGTATAGGGGCCTGCCCCGCAGACGCCATATACAAGCGCGTGGAGGACGGTATTGTGCTGGTGGATCAGGAGAAATGTATCGGATGCCATTCCTGCTTCCTGGCATGCCCCTTCGGTGTCCCCCAGTTCGGGGCGGACGGCAAGATGCAAAAATGCGATTTTTGCGTTGATCGTCTCATGGAAGGAAAAGAGCCTGCCTGCGTGGCGACATGCCCTGCGGACGCACTCCATTTCGGGTCAATGGACAGCCTGGCCGATGCCAAAATGGAGAAGGCCTCCCACAGGATACTGATGCCCTTTATGAAGGCCGATCACAGGGGGAGATGAGGATTCCAATCAAGGGCAGGATATTTTACGGCTGGTTCGCCCTTGCAGGCGTGATGCTGGTGATATTTGTGGTCGGCGGTTCTTTTGTCACTTCATTCGGGGTCTTCCTGCCGGTCATATGCAGTGAGTTCGGCTGGAGCCGGGCAGCGGTAGCCGCAGCCCTTTCACTGGGCGTGCTGGCCTTCGGCCTGCCCAGCCCGCTTTTCGGCATACTCATAGCCAGATTGGGGCCAAGGTTCACAATCATTACGGGCAACCTCCTGGCCGCCCTCGGCCTGGTCTCCATGTCCATGGTCCATAAGGTCTGGCATCTATACCTCCTTTATATCATTATCGGGCTTGGGGCGGGCTTCGGGGGCTATATAGCCGCCACAACGGTCATTAATAACTGGTTCATCAAGAGACGTTCCATGGCCATGGGAATGTTTATCGCCTGCTCGGGCATGGGAGGTTTTGTATTTCCGCCCTTTGTTACGGCTCTGATTTCTGCTATTGGATGGCGGATGGCATGGCTGGTCCTGGGGGGCATAATCATGCTGGTAGCAGTCCTCATCGGGAGCGTGCTGCTGGTCAGAAACAGGCCGGAGGACATGGGCCTGTTACCGGAGGGGATCTCTTCCGGGGCCTTTCCAAAGGCGGAAACCACTGGTTATTCAACGGGGAAGGAAGAAGAAGATGCTTCAACAAAACATGTAAGGCATGCATTGTTGTCAGCTTCCACCTGGCTGATAGGGACCTTTGCAGGGGCCAACGCCTTTGCCCAGGGGACCATGTTTACTCACCAGGTGGCGTATCTGCAGGACCTGGGTTTCAATGCCATGACTGCCGCCACCACCCTGAGTCTCCTGGCCGCATGCAATTCCATCGGCAGCCTTGCCTTCGGGACCATGGCCATGAGATTTAATGTCAGATACATGGCAAGCGCCGCCTTTGTCCTTCAATTGACGGCCCTGACAATCCTGATTACCACAAGGGACCTGACTCTGATATACATATACTCTGCGATTATGGGACTCAGCAACGGGGCCCTCTTTGCCGCTTTGCCCACATTTATCGGCGCCTATTACGGCCGGGAACGTTACGCCAGGGTACTGGGTGTGGTTTTTCCCTTTCAGGTCGTTTCTCAGGCAGTAGCTGCGACCGCTGCAGGGGCCCTATATGACGCCACAGCTTCCTATGGGCCATCCTTTATTATTGTAATCGTGATCAGCCTGATAGGCCTCTTCTCCGCCTACCGGGCAAGGCCGCCTAAGTGACAGCGTACTACTTGAGCATTTCCTTTATCGCCGCGACCGCGGCAGCTTTATCATAACCGTACTTGGCCCGTTGTTCTTCACCGCTGCCAAAGCCTGCATATACCTGTGGGATACCAAGACGTTTGAAGTTTTTCGGATAAACGGCGCTGTCCACAAACAGGTCTGCAATCGTGCTTGCCAGCCCGCCCTCCATGAGATGGTCCTCAAGGACCAGGATGTTATTGGTCTCCTTGACTGCCCTAAGGACGAGTTCTTTGTCCGCTTAGGGTTTGATCAGGATCTTGATGGACTTGCCGGCCTTGTGAAGTTCGAAGGCCTTCTTTATGTCCGCCAGGGGAACGATGTCCGTGATGAGGGAATCCAATTCAAGCTTGGGCAGGAGGTTCAACGCTCTCTGGAACGAGAAGGGGGAGACAAAGGTTGAGGTGATAGTGAGCTCCTTGGCGTACATCAGGAACGGAGAAACCCCGATCTCCACGTCTTTCCCGTAGACGGCCGCCCAGAGGATGGTGGCCTTGTTATCCGCAAGATCGAGGCATTGGGCCGCGGCCTTGACGCTGCCGCTGGCATCAATGACGGTATCAAAGCCACGGCCGTCCGTGAGCTTTTTGCCAGCAGCGACGATGTCCTCATTGAAGGGATCCACTGCGATATCCGCGCCCAGCTTGAGGGCGAGGTCGCGCTTCTCCTTAATGGGCTCGGAGAGCATGGCACGGGCGGCGCCTGCCTTTAGTGCCATTTCCAGGCAAAGCAGGCCGATGGGCCCGCCCCCGGCAATGGCGATACTGCTGCCCGTGCGGACGTTGGTCTGGTCGATGGCGTGGACTGCCACGGAGACAGGCTCTAACATGGCGCCCTGCTCAAAACTGATGTTATCCGGTAGGGCATAGATAGCGCTTTCCGGATAGACTGCGTATTCAGCGAAGGCCCCGGAGGATCCTTCAGCGCTGGGACAGAAGTGCGGCGTCCCGTTGCGGCAGTAGTAGCAGGCCCCGCAGGAGCTGCGGAAGTCCATAGCTACCCGCTGGCCTACCTGGTACTGATTGATCTCGCTGCCGACCTCAGCGATGGTGCCGCAGGCCTCGTGCCCGATGATGCGGTCCATTTTATAGACCTCCGGCGGCATCAGGGCAAAGCGGCCCTCAAGGTTCTCCGGGTCCGTGCCGCAGAGACCGCAGTAGGCAATTTTGACCTTGACCTGGTTGGGTCCTACTGGCGGATCGGGAACTTCATCTATTGTGATATTATTGATTCCGTGAATAATGGCTGCTTTCATTGGGCTACCCCTCCTTGGTGTCAAAAAGTTAACACGCGTCTCGGAAATCGTATAACTTATATCGCTCCATCATTCCAATATTGGAGCGAAGCGAGATTAAGCTTCAAGCTGTCTTAATTCAACAATAATGCCTCCGAAGAGGTTTGTTTCGTAATAGCCGAAACCTCCACCTTCCGGGCCCGGGGCGCCCATGATCTTCTTGATCCCCATGCCGGCCATCATCTCTGTAGCCTTTTCAATATCATCCGTGGCAAAACCTATATGATGGATTCCTTCGCCAACATTATCCAGGTATTCCCGCAGTAGATCCTGTCCTTCGAGAGGCTGCAACAGTTCGAGCTCAATATCACCCATCATGATATTATAAATGCCCACTCTCCATTCCATGGGTTTGCCTCTGACCTCGCCCTTAAAGGGGATTTCAAACATGCTTTCCGAATCCCTGGATGATCCAAAACCCAGGGATTTCAAAAACTTCACCGTTTTATCAATGTCTTTGACCACGACACCCACGTGCTCAAGCTTGCCGAACATTGAACTGACTGATTCTTTTGTACCCATGATAGCTCCTTTCGCTACTGTCTTTGGGGACAGGGCCTGAAAATTGAAAAGATCTTGAAAGGTGATAAAAAAAGGATAGATGAAAGATTATAAAAAATTCTTTTGTGAGTCAAAAAAAAAGTATATTATTAAAGCTTGTTGCCGGGGCATGACTCCGAGTTTCCCTTATAAAAGGGGGAGTCAATTTCGATAAACCTGCCAGAGGTTGACATATCTTTATAAAAAGGAGGAATCGATGGACAGAGTGAAAGGAAAAGTGGCGATTGTGACCGGCGGGGCCATGGGAATAGGAGGGGCGGCAGCCAAGCTCCTGGCAAAGGAAGGCGCCAAGGTGGCGATAGCGGATATCACGGACAAGGAAGGGAAGGAGGCTGTCGAAGATATCAGGAGAAACGGGGGCGAGGCCTCTTACTGGCACATGGATGTTACAAAGGAGAAAGAGATCGAGAAGGTTTTCGCCGAGATCAACGGCAAATACGGAAAAATAGATATCCTGGTCAATAATGCCGGGATCCCCGGGACCGGCAAACCCAGCCATGAGATGGTTGAGGAAGAGTTTGAAAGGATTCTGAACATTGATGTCAAAGGGGTCTGGCGCTGCACCAAACACGCCGTCCCCTACATGAAAAAGGGGGGCGGCGGCAGTATAGTAAATATGTCCTCCATGCTCGGCATAATAGGGGGTATGGACCCGGTCTATCACGCAGCCAAGGGCGGTGTCCGTTTACTGTCAAAGGGGGACGCGGCCGTCTATGCCAAGGATAACATCAGGGTAAACTCGGTTCACCCAGGGTATATCAAGACCCCCGGATTTGTTGATATGACAGAAAGGAGGGACCCCGGCACGGTGGATGCCTTTTTAAAGCAATGCGCCGAAGAGACTCCCCTGGGCCGCATGGGAACACCGGAAGATATCGCCTATGGAATCCTTTACCTGGCATCCGACGAGTCAAGCTTTATGACCGGCAGCGAACTTGTGATAGACGGCGGTGTGGTTATGACTTAGGACCCATGGGTAGCTTTCTGTGTTCGGTGATCAGATGGCGGCTCCTAATGCCGCCACTGCTATTTTTTCATCTGATATAAAAGGGCCCTCGTTCTCGGCCCGGCTATTCCATCGGCGACCAACCCAAATTCCTTCTGGAATCTCGTCACTCCCTGAAAAGTTGCCCGGTCATATATTCCTGTGGGTTCAACCATGTATCCAATCTTATTGAGGGTCTCCTGCAGGTCCTGGACTCCGGGCACATTCATCCCTTTGCGAAGGATGGGATCTTTTTTTTCAGGCGGATATATCCATGAAACCGTTCGGCCCCAGTTGCTCATTATGAAATTTTCGTCAACTTTCCTCTTTTCACCGTCGGCGTCAACCGCCACGGCCCCGTGCTCCCCATTCTCGCTTATCAAGAAGTACCGGGGGTCCCCGGCGGACCCGGAGAGAAGGACTCGGAAAGGCTTCCTTAACATCAAATGGTGCTCAGGGTCCAAATCATACTTGACCAGGCTCAGACGACGTTCCTCAGTTATCACACCATCGCCTGTTTTGTTATTGTAATAGAGGGAGAATAGCAGGGCAAGGCTGGTCTTTTCGTCCATAAAAAGGCTCGCTGGCTGTTTTTGCGGAACGATCTTTGCCTGCTGATGTTTCCTTTTGAGAACGATTGTTTTATCCTTTGGGCCTGAAGAAACTCTTAATGGGCCTTCTCTATGGCTCCATACTCCAAGGCCCCCGACAGCGATAAGGAGAATCAGAATAAGGGCATAGGCGGCATATTTTATCCATAATCGGCGTGTCACACCCGTCCTTATGCTCAAGTCCCACCGTAATTCATCCACGGCCTTTTTAATGATTCCCTTTGATACTGTGTGCGTTTCCTTTGCAAAGGCTATAAGCAGCGCCCGATCACAAACGCTGTTGATTCTCCTGGGATTACCCCTTGAATATGCGTAAATTTGCCTGAAAGCGCCATTTGTGAAACGAGGCTTCCCCTGTCCCCCGGCCACCGCCATTCTATGTTCCACATAACCCCGGATATCCTTATATTTTAGCGGCTCGAGGGTGAGCCGGACCATAATGCGCTCGTTTAGCTGCTTCATAAAAGGAGAAGCGAGCATCTCCTCCAGTTCAGGCTGACCCACAAGAATGATCTGTATGAGCTTCTCTCTAATAGTCTCAAGGTTGGACAGCATCCTTATCTGTTCAAGGACTTGATGGGAGAGATTCTGTGCCTCGTCAATCAGGAGAATTGCGTTTCCTCTTTTTTCGGAGGTCTCGATGAGAAACTGATTGAGGGTATCGATATAATCCTTTTTTGTTTCGCTCCCCGGAGACATCCCGGTGTTAAATTCCTGGTTGACAGTCTTCAGGAGTTCCACATCAGAGATAAATGAATTGAATATCAGGGCGCTCTTTGTGCCGGGATCCAGGTGGTTGAGAAGGGCGCGGGAGAGGGTTGTCTTGCCCGTGCCTATTCCTCCGGTCAGGACTATAAGGCCCTTTCTTTCCTTTATACCGTAGAGGAGGTATTCAAGGGTCTCCCTGTGACGGGGACTCAGGAAGAGGTATCGGGGATCAGGCGTAAGACTAAAGGGATTTTCCGTGAATTTAAAAAACGATGTATACATTTCTTTCATTTATGTAAATTTCAAGTCAACCGATCTGAGAGGACAAGGAGATTTTCTTCTTTCATGTTGTCGGTTGTGATCTCGTTGAAGGGTATGGCGTACTCCCTCCCTGACTGGACAGCGGGCATCAGCCTTGAGGTACCGGCCTTGAGATAAGAAGCCACGTTATAGGCCATACGCTGCGCCAGGGAGATATCCATGTTGTTGGGAGCGGCTCCCCTGATATCCCTTGAAAAGGGTTCGCAAAGGATCCTTCTCTTTATCTTTATTTTCGTGGACAGGAGTTCCTTGTAAAAATATTCGGCGGCATTATCCTGAATCCCCTTTTCTTCCCTCTCTTTTTTCTTGTAGCCCTCCGCAACGACAATAACACATTCATCCCTCCTGTTTATGGCCTCAACCACCTTTTTATGATCAATGACGCTGTTGGGAAGGACGGCCAGGTGGGCCCGAGACCCAAGGCAGGAGTGTAGGGCGTGAAAGCCGCTGTTTGCACCCATCATTTCCACTATATAGACTCTCTTGTGGGTCCTGGCATCGGCCATATAGCGCCGGATCTTTTCAGCCCCCACTTCAACGCCCGTATGCTGGCCCACGCATTCTGTACCTGCTACGTCGCTGTCAATGGTCACGGGGATAAAAAAGGCCTGAATCGAGGTGGGCAGGATGTCGCATAGCTCATTGATCCCCCTGAAGGTGCCGTTTCCTCCTATTGCTATGATAGCCTTTACTTTTTTCCTTTTAATTGTGGACGCTGCCTTTTTCTGGATCTCTTTTCTCATAAAGTCCCTGTATCTCTCACTCCTCAACTGGGCTCCGCGCCATTCAGACAGGGGCGCGGCATGAAAGATTCCAGGGATATGATCCAATTTTTTAAAGAGATCCGGGTCATAAACCAGACGCACAAAATTATCGCCCTTTTCTGCAAGTGATTTGAATCCCTCGAGGGTAGCGTACACCTCCCTCCCCATGGCCTCAAGATGATAGGTTATAAAGGCGGTAACCGGATTGTAACCCGGGGCGCATCCGCCGTCCTGGATGAGCAGGACATCTATCTCACTGAACATGCGCTTTTTCTCAAGGCTTGTTCGCTTAAGGAGCATCGATATCCTTTGTCCGACCCTGACCCTTGTAATTAGCTCATCCGGACTGACCGGCTTGATAATATAGTCGTCCGCTCCCTCGTTCATGCACTTCAGTCTTAATTCTTCACTGCCTTCGCTGCTTACAATAATCAGATAGATACTACTGAGATCCGAACCGGGATCACCCTTGAGGATCCTGCATAATTCGAGACCGTCCATTTCAGGCATGTAAAGATCGCATATTACAATGTCAGGTATTGATCTCTTTATCTTTCTCAGGGCCTCTTTGCCTTCCCTGGCAGTGTCAACGTGAAATTCAGTGTGGCCTTTGAGGACCTTTTCATAGAGTTCCCGAACAGGCGCCTCATCGTCAGCAATCAATATCTTAATTTTTTCTTCCATTTGAGCCTCATTCATCATTCATTCAATTAAGAGATTCAATGATAGCCTAAATCATTATGGAATAAGAAACAATTATTTAATAAAATTTAAATTAAAAATATGCTATATATTTTTTCAGGAGGCTGGACGTAACATCACAATGAGTTGAAGTAAAACCACCGGGTTTCCCGGGAAACAGGGAAATGACAAGATGGGCCAAAACGATGCATACGGGTTTAAAGGGCTATTCTCTTGGGGTATCGGGATAGAAAATTCTGGGATCTAATTTTTATGCCTGTCAGGTGGCCATACCTGGTCTTGTTTATCCTCTTTATTATTATTTTTTTTATTATGTTTTATGCAAGGGTCGAAAATTTTTTCATCTTTTTTCCTCAAACCGCCCACGATTTCCATCCAAAAGACATGGATTTAAATTATAGAGACGTGTATTTCAATTCGGAGGATGGAACGGGGCTGCACGGCTGGTTCTTTCCCCTCAAGGGGGGCCGCCCAATTATCCTCTTTTGCCATGGAAATGCGGGCAATATTTCCCACCGGCTGGATAATATTATGCGGCTGCTTGAAAAGAAGATCCAGGTCTTTATCTTTGATTACAGGGGGTACGGAGAAAGCTCAGGAAGCCCGACTGAAAAGGGGATCTATATGGATGGCCGTGCCGCTTACGACTACCTGGTTCGTGATGAACATTTCATTCCACGGGAGATAGTCCTGTTCGGCCGTTCCCTGGGCGCGGCGGTCGCGATAGATGTAGCCCTGAGAAGGGAAGTCAGGTCCATTATTATTGAGAGCGCCTTTTCGTCCACCAGAGACATGGCTAAGACCATGTTTCCTTTAGGTTTCCTTTCCTCCATAATTCCCAACAACTATAACAATCTTGAGAAAATCAGGCGCTTGAATATCCCCAAGCTTATTATTCACGGGGAGGAGGATGAGATAGTGCCATTTAACATGGGAATGAGTCTTTTTGAGGCATCAGGAGAGCCCAGATATTTTTTCCCGATAAAGGGGGCTGGACACAATGATACATATCTTTTAGGGGGGGAGAGATACTTTCAGAACATCACATCATTTATCATGGACTCAAGGATTTAATAGTTTTTACCCAATTCAATTGATCTCCTGAAGGCCGCCTCCACTGCCCCCTCAATCATGGCGGCAAGTCCTTTATCCTCAAAGAAGTTCAGCCCGGCCAATGTTGTCCCCCCGGGGGAGGTCACCATCTCCCTCAACCGGGAGAGGCTCAATTCGGATTCACCCGCTAATTGAGATGCGCCTAAAAAGGTTTGTATCACCAGCAAAAGCGCTGTCTCTCTGTCAAAGCCGAGCTTTTCCCCTGCGTCTGTGAAGCATTCCATGATCTTAAATATAAAGCCCGGCCCGCTGCCTGAAAGGGCGGTCACCGCGTCCATCATTGCTTCATCCAGGATCACTGTTTTTCCTACTGCGCCAAGGATCCCTCTGGCTATTTCCATATGCTCCGCCGTGGCCGTCCTACTTGAAGCAAGGGCGCTCATTCCCTCTTGTATCAGGGCTGGCGTATTGGGCATGACCCGGATAACAGGGATATCAGGACCGATTATAGAATTGATCATCTTGATAGGGATCCCTGCTGCGATGGAGATAAAAAGGTGCTCGCCTCTTATCTCATCCTTCACCTCCTCGAGGACATTCCTTAATACCTGGGGTTTGACTGCCAGCAATACGATCGGATTTTCGGAAACAAGCTCTCTATTGGAAGAGGTGACCCCTATTCCGAAACGTCCGGATATTTCATTTAGTTTTTCCGCATCATTATCCGAGGCGGTAATCTCTTCCTGTCCGTATATCTTGCTATTAATGAGCCCTTTTATAAGTGCGCTGGCCATGTTGCCGGCCCCGATAAAACCGATCCTGTGTTTAGCCCTGTCCATGCAATCCTCCTGATTTCCCATGATTTTGATTTCCTTTTATGCACTGATATCACTTTTGGGAGAAAGTTGGAATAAAAAAGGAATAACGTAAAAATACCTTTAAAATTAGCGTTATAGGACTTGACGCGTCTTTTTTTTTCTGGTAGTGAATTTTGGCACAAGCAGGGCCTGGGTTTTGATTTCAAAGTGTCATGGGAATTCCGGGGCATTTAAATTAAGCGTTTAAATAAATCACATTATAAGGAGGAGAGAGTATGGCTTACAATGCAGTTAAGATGAAGGACTGGCAGATATCTGAGGCGGCCGAGAAAAACATGCCGACCCCTGAAGAGTGGCGCGATAAGATGGGACTCCAAAAGGATGAACTCATGCCCTACGGGAGGCTGGCAAGACTCGATTTCATGAAAATAATGAAGCGGCTCGAAAAGAAGAGGGATGGCAAATACATCGAGGTAACCGCTATTACACCGACCCCCTTAGGGGAGGGTAAGAGCACCACCTCCTGCGGCCTGATGGAAGGGTTGGGCAAGCTGGGCCTGAATGTGGGCGGCGCCCTTCGACAGCCTTCGGGCGGTCCCACCATGAACATCAAGGGGACGGCCGCGGGCGGAGGGAATTCTCTCCTGATCCCCATGACCGAATTCTCCATGGGGCTGACAGGGGATATCAACGATATCATGAACGCCCATAATCTCGCCATGGTCGCCCTGACCGCCAGGATGCAGCATGAGCGTAACTATAACGACGAACAGCTCAAGAGACTCACAAGGATGAGAAGGCTTGATATCGATCCCACGAAGGTTGAGATGGGATGGATCATCGACTTCTGCGCACAGTCCCTGCGAAATATAATCATCGGTATAGGAGGCAGATACGACGGATTTACGATGCAGTCCAAATTCGGTATCGCCGTCTCGTCCGAATTGATGGCCATCCTGTCTATCGTTACCGACCTCGCTGACCTCCGAAAGCGCCTGGACGAGATCACCCTTGCCTTTGACAAGAGCGGGAAAGCCGTTACAACCAAGGATCTGGAGGTTGGAGGCGCCATGACCGCCTATATGAGAAACACCATCAACCCGACGCTCATGTGCACCGCGGAATATCAGCCCTGCATGGTGCACGCCGGTCCCTTCGCCAATATCGCCGTGGGACAGTCCTCCATTATAGCTGACCGGATCGGGCTGAAGCTTTTTGACTATCATGTCACGGAGAGCGGGTTCGGGGCTGACATCGGGTTTGAAAAGTTCTGGAACGTGAAATGCCGTTACAGCGGTCTGAAACCCCATGTCTCAGTTCTTACAACCACCATCCGTGCCCTCAAGATGCATGGCGGAGGCCCCAAGGTCGTCGCCGGACTGGCCCTGGATCCTGCCTACACAAAGGAAGATCTCAAGCTTCTGGAAAAGGGCATTCCCAACATGGTTCACCACATCAATACCATTCGGAAGTCGGGGATCAATCCGGTTGTCTGCATTAACGCATTCCATACGGATACCAAGAAAGAGATCGCCATGGTCAGAAAATACGCCGAGAAGGCCGGCGCCCGGTGCGCCGTATCGACCCACTGGGCGGACGGAGGCGACGGGGCAATCGAGTTTGCAGAGGCCGTAAAAGAGGCCTGTGACGACAAGACAAGGTTCAAGTTCCTCTATCCCCTGGAGACAAAACTCCGTGACCGGGTTGAAAAGATCGCCAAGACCGTTTATGGGGCAAGTGGCGTATCCTGGACCCCGGAGGCGGAGGCAAAGGCCAAGATGCTTGAGAGCGATCCCAAGTATAATGATTACGCCACCATGATGGTCAAGACCCACCTGTCACTGACCCATGACCCGGCCATGAAGGGGGTTCCCAAGGGCTGGACACTTCCCATCCGGGATGTGCTGATCTATTCAGGCGCCAAGTTCCTGTGTCCCTGTGCCGGAACCATCAGCCTGATGCCAGGCACCAGTTCCGATCCGGCCTTGCGTCGCGTGGATGTGGATGTTAAGACGGGGAAGGTGAAAGGATTATTCTGATAAAATCAGACAGTAATTTTATGTGACGCGGCTTCGCCACTCTAAGCTAAAGAGACGAAGCCGCGTTTTATATGATCTTTTTATTTAATCCCGGTAACAGCCTGGGCGATGTTGTAGCAGAAGTCACCTATTTTCTCAAAGGCCGTCAGCATATCCACGAGTATCAAGCCGGGATCGACGGTACAGGCCCCGCTCTGGAGCCTCATGATGTGATTACCCTTCATGTCATCTCTCATCTGGTTGATCCTTTCTTCCATCTCCTGGGCCCTCGGCATAATCCCCTTGTCGTCAAGCCGGATGGCCTCCACAACAAAGTCCATAAATTTGCGGACCTCAACTGCTATGGAGTTGTAGTCCTGGGCGCCACCTCCTGAAAAATGGAGATTCTGCTCAATAAGCTCTTCAATAAGTTCCGCGATATTTTCTATCTCATCCCCGGTCCTTTCCAGGTTGTTGGTCATCCTCATAAGAGAGGAGATCTCTTTGGATTCCTCAGGCACAATCGGCTTCTGCATGACTTTTACAAGGAACTGCGTGATCTCCCTTTGAAGTATGTCGATGGCGTCTTCCCTCTTTCGCCATTTGGAGAGCTCCTTGAGTTTTCGCTCCTCAATGGCATTAATGACATCGTCATACATGACCTGGACCGCTCTACCCATTCTTATGATCTCGGCCCTGGCCTGGGAAAGGGCCACTGAGGGAGTATCGACAAATTTATTGTCCAGATATTTAATATGGTGAAGCTCATCGAACTCCGCCATTTTTTTATAGGGCGTGATCCATGTGGCCACTTTCACCAGATATGGTAGGAAAAGCAGGAAGATAAAGGCGTTTACCACATTAAACAGCGTGTGGGCGTTCGCGATATACCGGGCGATATTCGGCCTTTCATCTCCTATGATGAGATCGGGTGGCCCGAATTGCATTATATTGCTCGTTACAAAAGTAACCAGATCCAGAAAAATGGGGAACGTGGCAATGATTATAAAAACGCCGATCACGTTAAAGAGGGTGTGCGCGTTGGCTGTTCGATGCGCGTTGACGTTGGATCCTATGCTGGCCAACTGGGCCGTGATGGTGGTACCGATATTCTCTCCAAGAATCAGGGCGACACTGGTCTCGAAGTCTAAGAGTCCCTGGCTTGCAAGGGCCATGGTGACCCCAACGGTAGCGCTTGAACTCTGTAAAATCACGGTAAGGAAGGTGCCGACAATGACACACAGAAGTATCCCTCCATAGGTCTCCGCATCGAACCTCATAAGAAAGTACACAAATGATTCGCTCTCCCTTAAGGGTCCAAAGCCCGCTTTCATGGTGGCCAGGCCGTAAAAGATCAGACCGAAGCCGAGAAGTACGTCTCCCACGTAGACCCATTTTCGGCGACCCACGAAGAACTTCAGGAGGGCCCCGGCGGCGATGGCGGGGAGGGCATAGGCCGTAATCTTGAAGGCGATCAATTGCGCGGTTATAGTGGTCCCGATATTGGCACCCAGAGTGACACCGACGGCCTGGGTAAGGGTCATAAGACCCGCGTCCACAAAACTTACCAGCATGACCGTTGTGGCGCTGGAACTCTGTATAATGCTTGTTACAAGGGCCCCCACGCCACACCCTACTAATCTGTTGTTGGAGACCTTGTTTAAAATTTTCCGTATCTTATTTCCGGCGACCTTCTGGAGCCCTTCCGACATTATCTTCATGCCAAAGAGGAACATCCCGAGGCCGCCCAGGGATTGAAAGAGGATCTTTTCCATAAAAATTACTACCGGTCACTCCACTTGCCGTATTTCTCTCTGAGCATTCTATGGATTATCTTTCCCGTGGCGGTTCTCGGCATCTCGTTATCTTTGATAAAGTCTATGCTCTTAGGCCGCTTATAGCCCGCGATCCGACCCCTGGTGGAATCGATGATCTCCCTGGCCAGGTTTTCCGATGGTTCATAGCCGTTATGGAGCACAATGACAGACTTGACCGCCTCTCCCCATTTTTCATCCGGGATACCAATAACGGCCACGTCCTTGACAGCTTTGTGGGCCCCGATAATACTCTCCACTTCGGAGGGATACACGTTTTCACCGCCGGTGATTATCATGTTGGCCTTCCTGTCCACAAGGGTATAATAGCCCTCTTCGTCACGCTTTACCATGTCTCCTGCCGAAGACCATTTTCCTTCAAAGGCGGCCTTGCTTTTTTCAGGCTCCTTGAGGTATTCCTTGAAAAGCATTGGCGTGCGAAAAAACAGCTCTCCCACTTCTCCTTCAGATACTTCTTTTCTATTCTCGTCAAGGATCTTGATACGGTCGGTGCCCCAGATCTCCTTTCCTATGGAGCCGAGCTTTTTAAACTGGTCTTCGGGTCTGAGGAGGGTGACCAGGCCGCTCTCGGTGCTACCGTAGGCCTCCCACAATTCCGCGTTTTTAAAGTATTCCATTATGGCCAATTTCAGATCCTTTCTGGCGGGAGCGGATGATACAAGCAACTGGCGGATGGAAGAAACGTCTATATTGCTTTTCACATCATCCGGCAGGGCGAGCATCATGATGTAATGGGTCGGGACCAGGGAAGTAAAGGTGATTTTGTATTTTTCAATGGTCCTGAGCAGGTCCTCCGGATCAAAGCTGACCATGTTATAGACAAAGACAGGCGCCGTCACAAGTGTATATGCAAATGAATAGAATATGGAATTCACATGACACATGGGCATGACCAGCATGACCTTATCCGAAGGCAGGACCCCCATATTGAGGTTGCTCAGGTAGTAATGGGCCATGTTGGCCTCGTGGGTGCGGACGACGCCTTTCGGACGGCCCGTTGTGCCCGATGTGTACATGATGGTCCAGGTGTCGGACCCGTCCACCACTGTATCAGGCTCATGGGGTGACGACCCTGCCAGCCATTCTTCATAGTCTATATAACCTTCAGGTGTAGGACCGTCTCCCAGGTAGATATAGGCCTTTTCGGGCACGGAAATTTTATCCCTGATGCCATTGATGAGATCCACAAAGGGGGCTTCGACGATAAAGGCCTTACACTCCGAATGATTGATGATGAATTCTATCTCAGGACCTGCCAGCCTGAACATGACCGGGACAATGGCCTGACCGCCCTTGGCGCACCCCCCATAGATGTCCATCCATTCACCCCTGTTATAGACGATTGCGGCAAATGTATCCCTATGGCCCACACCTATATCCTTCAGGCCGTTTGCCAGTCGACAGGAGCGTTCATTCCATTCCCTAAAGGTGAATTCCCTGTTTTTGTCCTGCCAGCCGAGTCTGTCGGGGTAATTGGCGGCGTGTAACTTTAAGACAGTCCCGATGGGCATCCATTTGCTATTAGTCATTTCCAGACCTCCCTTTGATGTTAACTCCTTGATCTTTCTCCCAATCCCGCTAAATCTATTCCCTCTTTTTCTTTCCATTGCAAAAAGGGCCGCTCCAACCGCGCCTGTCAGATGATTTTTTTCCTTTCGGGTTTCTCCTCTTCCGGCATGCAAATCCCCTTGTTTATTGGTTGAGTGGTTAAGTAGTTGAGTGGTTAAGTAGTTGATTCGTTAAGTGGCTGCGTGGCTGAAGCCCCTCCTTAACAGAGACGCGTCATCAGTTTAACTCTTCGAGTTTTTGGTGATTTCACGAATCCATGGCCTTGGAAACGATTTCCGTTATGTCCATGATCTTTATCTTACCCCTCTCATCCTTTGGTATGGCCCGGGCCCCCTTCCGCAGGTTGTCCTTGCAGGCGGCGCATCCGGAGACAATTATCTCGGCGCCCACGGCAAGGGCATCCCGCACCCTTTCCGAGGCCATGGAAACGGCCAGATCCGGATTGTTGGCCAGGACACCGCCGCCGCCACCGCAGCAACGGGCCTGGAGCCTGTTTCGATCCATTTCCACCAGTTCAAGGCCCGGTATGGAATTCAGGATATTTCTGGGTTCCTCAAAGATCTTAAAGGCCCTCCCGAGATCGCAGGGATCGTGATAGGTGACTCTTTTCCCAAAATCATTCTTGAATGTTAGCCTGCCCTCTTTGATCAATTTCTCGAGATAATGGACAGAATGGTAGACATTAAGGCCAAGATCCCCGATGCCGGGATATATCTTCTTAAAGGCCTTGTAGCATCCGGCGCAGGGGGTCACCAGTTCATTAGCTCCGACCGCCCTGATATCTTCAATAAGCTTTTCGGCATGGGGTTTGAATTCATCCGATCCCATGAGATAAAGGGGGAAGCCGCAGCAGCTTTCCTCGACACCGAATACGGTATAATCGACATTGGCGGCGTCAAGGGGTTTTATAAGGCTGGGAACCATCTTCATGTCCAGGTAACTGGGTACACAACCCATAAAAAGAAGGGTTTCAGCCTTCTTCTTGAGTTTTCCCTTCTCGGCCTTTTCCCTCAATCCGGGAGGATAGATATTGATCCTATCTTCCCTGGCACCGGCATAGACGTTTCCCGACTTAACAATATTGTCCCTTATTCCAAGGACGGGGGCAGGGGTGAACCCGGCATCGTAGAGATCCCTCCGGACTCCCTCGACAATTTCATCCACCCTGATGCGGGCGGGACAGAAATAGGTGCAGGCCTGACATGTTGTGCAGCTGTAAAAGGATTCCGCTAATTCCTTGCTGGGTTCCAGGGATCCGGTCATGAAATCAAAGGCGAGGGCGTTTCTGCCTCTGGCGTTCTTTGATTCCCTGTGGCTGACACTGAAGGTAGGGCACCCCAGACGGCAGAAGCCGCAATGGATGCACGCCAGAACCTCGTTGTCCACTTCCTCGCCTAAGGAGCGCAAGGCTTCCGGATTGTCAAGCAGGGGCTGGAAGGCGAAAAAGCTGTATATATCCGATTTTCCTTCCTCATCCTCAAGACCCATCTTGCCGGGATTGAGAATGTTTTCGGGGTCCATGGCCCTTTTGATTTTCCTCATTACCTCCATTGCCGGGCCCAATTCCCTTTTGATATGGGGGGCGCGCGTAAGGCCCGTGCCGTGCTCGGCGCTAAGCGTGCCCTTCATCTCCATGGCTGTCTCTACAAGCTCCTCCACGGCTGATTTCAGACGATCCCAATCATCCCTGTTTCTGACATCCGAGACGAATGTGGTGTGCACATTTCCGTCTCCCACGTGTCCGAAGGTGGCAATGAGGACATTGTGTTTTTTGGCAATGGCCTGGGCCCTGCGTATGGTCTCAGGTATCTTACTGGAGGGCACGCCAAGGTCTTCGGCGATAGGGATCAGACGGTTACCGGGTTTGATACGGGACAGGGTCGGGACCAGGCCCCCCCTCGCCTTCATCATCTCTTCCCTCCTGGCAGGATTATCCGTCCATTCGAATTCCTTGACCCCGTATTTCCGGCAGATCTCTTCTATCCGGTTCATGTCCCTTATCACGGCGTCCCTGGGACCGTCCGCCTCCATGATCAAGAGAGCCTCGATAAGGTTGACATCCCTGTCCAGGGCCTCTTCAACCACTTTAAGGCTGTACTTATCCATGATCTCGCATCCGGCAAGCTTTATTCCGGAGGTCGTAACCTCGGTCACCGCATCTCCCGCTGCATTGAGGTCTGAAAAAATGGCCAGCGCCATTGCGCCGTATTCCGGCTTGGGCTCCAGCTTCAATGTAACTTCCGTAATTATTCCCAGTGTCCCTTCGGCCGCGGTAAAGAGGTGGGTCAGATCATAACCCAGGGAGGTCTTTGGCGCGGTGGTTCCCGTCTCGATCACGGAACCGTCCGCCAGGACCACCTTGAGCCCCTTTATGTAGTCGCGGGTAGTCCCGTATTTAACGGCCCTGTGACCGCTGGCATTGGTGGAGACCATGCCCCCGATTGTGGCGATGGCCTCGCTTCCCGGATTAGGCGGGAACATAAGTCCCTCCTTTGCCAGGATGTTATTCAATTGCATGCAGATGACGCCCGGTTCCACTCGGGCATAGAAATCCCCTTTATTAATCTCCAGGATCTGATTCATGAGATGGAGGTCAAGGAGAAGGCCTCCCCTTACTGGGAGGACGGCGCCCGTGACGCTTGTCCCGGAACCCCTGGCAGTGACCGGTATCCTTTCCCTGTGGGCGAGTTTCATTATTCCGGATATCTGCTCCGTGGTCCTTGGGAAGATAACCGCATCGGGCGTACCCTGATGGACCGACATGTCCCTCGAATAGCACCGGCATTCAACCCTGTCACTGAACAGGTTATCCATGCCCACGATTGCGGTTATCTCATCAAGGATGTTCATTAAAACCTTGTTTTTGTCCGTGTCTGTCATGATTATGGCCGTGATTTTTCCGTGATCCGGATATTTTTGAATTGGAAAATAAATGTAATTGATTGTCGCTCAGGTTGTCAAGACGAATCACAAATGGAACCCAGACGGGAATTCACCGCCTGATTTTTGGGTGCAGGATTGCGGTTATAGCTCCAGGGGACATCAATAAAAAGCAGGCGGCGGATGATTTCAGAAATTTAACTAATGATACAAAAATGTAATATAGCAGTATGAAAAATACAATAATGTATAATATATGTGTATCTCCCTTCCACGGCCCTTCTCCATAATTAAACAATAAATACAGATAGATAGAACCTAATAAAGGCTTTTGCACGTAGCTGGCATGGCCTTTGCTCTTTATTGGCTTCCAAAATCATTGAGTGACTGAAGAGATTTGGGATCAAAGAAAATGGAAGGGAGGACCAAAGATGAAGAAGATCGAAGCGATCATTAAGCCCTTTAAACTGGACGAGGTAAAAGAGGCCCTTGCGGGGATCGGTATCAGGGGCATCACCGTGAGCGAGGTGAAAGGATTCGGCCGCCAGAGGGGACACAAGGAGATATACCGGGGCGCCGAGTACCAGGTTGACTTTGTTCCCAAGGTCAAGATCGAGGTGGTACTTGAGGAATCAATGGCAGGCGATGCCATCGAGCTCATTCAAAAGACCGCCGTAACAGGACAGATAGGAGACGGAAAGATATTCGTTGTACCGGTTGATGAGGTCATCCGGATCAGGACCGGTGAATCCGGCAGGGACGCCATTTAGCATAAGGGGAGGAAAATAATCATGATAAAGATCTTATTCTTTTTAATAGTTATGGCCATCGGCATAGGTCGCGCTTGGGCGGGGGACAATCCGCCGACAGTTTTTTCCAACAGGGACGCCATCGACCTGGTGCAGTCACATGCCGACTATGTGTGGACACTTGTAGCAGCGGCCCTGGTCTTCTTCATGCAGGCAGGTTTTGCCATGGTGGAAACGGGATTTACCAGGGCAAAAAACGCCATCAACATTATGATGAAGAACTTAATGGATTTCGCCTTTGGGTCCATCGCCTTTTGGGCCATAGGTTTCGGCATCATGTTTGGCGTAACGACCACGGGCTGGTTTGGAACCAGCGGATTTTTCCTGAGCGACTTTAGTCCTGGAGGTGATCCCTGGGTCCTGGCCTTCTGGATGTTCCAGGTGGTCTTTGCCGCTACGGCCGCCACCATTGTGTCAGGAGCCATGGCGGAAAGGACCAAGTTTTCGGGATATCTGATATACAGCGTCGTTATCAGCGCGATAATCTATCCGGTTTTCGGCAGTTGGGCCTGGGGAGGGCTTTTTCACGGTAAGGGCTGGCTGGAAAGCCTGGGCTTCATAGACTTTGCCGGTTCCACGGTCGTCCATTCCGTAGGCGGATGGTCCGCCCTGGCGGGCGCCATTGTCCTTGGCCCGCGCCTTGGAAAGTATGCCAAGGACGGCTCCGTGAAGCCCATCCTGGGACACAACATACCTATTGCAGCACTCGGAGTATTCATCCTGTGGCTGGGCTGGTTCGGATTTAATCCTGGATCAACGACCGCTGCCACAAAGGATATCGCCATGATATTTGTCAACACGAACCTTGCAGCTGCCGCAGGTGCCATACTGGCCATGTTCACGTCCTGGATCAAGTTCGGAAAACCTGAAGCCGGAATGAGCCTGAACGGGGCCTTGGCGGGCCTGGTGGCCATCACAAGCCCCTGCGCCTCCGTATCGCCGTTGAGCGCGGTCATTATCGGCGCTATTGCAGGGGTAATAGTGGTCTTCTCTGTCCTTTTCTTTGACCGAATAAAGGTGGATGACCCCGTTGGAGCAATCTCGGTCCATGGCGTGAACGGGGCCTGGGGGACGCTGGCGGCCGGTATCTTCAACATGGGCGGTACCTCCGCCAAGATAATAGGTGTGCAGCTCATCGGGATAGGGTCTGCCTTTGTGTGGACCTTCTGTACGGCGTTTATCCTGTTCAAGATAATTGATAAGACCATAGGTCTCAGGGTTTCGCCTCAAGAGGAAGCGGATGGACTCGATTATTCCGAGCACCGCGGTAACGCCTATCCGGATTTTGAGATATCATCCTATACCCAGCAGTAATCCCAGCAGGTTATGGGCCTGCGAGTCTGTTTCATCTTTAACCGGGACAGACCCGCAGGCACGGCAAGTACAAGCCGATTAAGAATCAATCATTCTAGAGGGAGGAAAAAATGAAAAAATCCATTATGAAAACAGTAGTCTTTATCGCGATATCGATCATTCTGTGGGGAACATCCCAAGCATTGGCCGAAGAGCAAGGTCCGACGGCCTCGGCAGACGTCGGGGTCTTGAGTAAGTATGTATGGCGCGGTTACGAGCTGAGTGACGACAGTTTTGTTGTTCAACCCTCGGTAACTGTGGGGTACAAGGGATTCAGCATCAACCTGTGGGGCAACGTGGACAGCGATTTCGACGACATGGATCCTGCCGTCCCGAACAGCGCCAACTGGACCGAGACCGATTTTACCTTTGGATACGACACAAGTATCGGACCCTTGGGCCTAGGGATCGGCTATATTTATTACGGCCTGGACGGCCTCGAGGACACACAGGAGGTCTACGTCAGTGTTGGCTACGATGTTTTCCTGTCACCTACATTGACCGTGTATAGGGATATTGGGAGCATTCCCGGTTGGTATCTGAACCTCGGCCTGTCCCACTCCATCCCTTTGCCCAGGGATATTACCTTTGATATTTCCGGGTCACTCGGCTACTACATCTCCAATGATGATAATTTTGTAGAAGTGGACAAGGTGGCCGGCAACTTCGTCAATACGACAAAAAAATACAGCAGTGCACACGACGGGTTAATTTCAGTCGGTTTGACCATACCCCTGGATAAATACATCACGGTCACACCTGTGGTGTCATACTCTTTCCCCTTGTCGGATAAGGCCGATAATCTACTGACGTCAACCAGTTTCAGCAATGATTCGAGCTTCCTCTATGGGGGAGCATCACTGTCTATCTCTTTTTAAGATTGACAGGGCCTGTTAAGGAAGTGGATGCCCTCCCTGGCTCGTATGGGGAGGGCATCTTTATATTAGTATGACAAGGGAGATTCAATCCTCTTGAGCATTGTCTTCAATACCTTCATGCCACCAGCCGATAATGGATCCATATCTCCTGTATTGAATGTCCTCCTTCACCTCAATCTCCCTGATCCAATCCCCCAGGGCGGATGCGTGATGGATGATCAGGGGGGTACTGT